>JALYJW010000057.1 GCA_030775085.1 Acidobacteriota bacterium
CGCAGCTCCAGATTGGGTAGCCTTCTCCCCTCCGCAGAGGGGAGAAGGTGCCGAAGGCGGATGAGGGGTCGCCCTCGCGGCAGAACGCAAGGGCTTGTCATCATGCTTCTCAACAATTACTTCTTCCTGGCCTTCTTCTGCATGTGCGCGATCACGTTCTTGCTCACGCCGCCCTTGGCCAGCGCGATGAGGGCGTTGGGCGTGACGTCGAAGGCTGTGCTTTCGGCACCGTCGATGGCGAGCTTGATGTTCTCGTCGGAGAGTCCGGCGTTGGCCAGGTCGATCACGGTCTGGTTGCGCATCCCATTCTTTCGCGCAGGTGCAGGTGCAGGTTCGGGCTCGGGCTCGGGCTCGCGTGATGTCACGCGCGTCGGTCCGCCTGACGTCCACTTCTCATAGCGGCCCACCGAGTCGTTGATCCGCGAGAGCGGAACGCCGATCGAATTCGCCGCGAGCAGGCTCACGTAGCCCTTGCGAAAGAGCTCCTCGGAGCCATTCATGTCGATGGCCTGCTGATAGTGCGCAACGGCGCCGCGCAGCATCGCCAGCGCTTCCTTGCGATCGTCGTTCGTGTAGGCGAGCGCTTCCTTCGCCACCGCCAGGGCGTACTGCCGGTACGCTTCGTCCTTCAGATTGCGGTTGGCCGGAACGCCTTCGACGGCGGCGAGGTAGCGATCCCACTGCCCGCTCTCCGCGAGCGGGATGAACTTCTCGAACGTCGAGCGCGGCAGGAGCACGTTCACGCTGTCGTTCGTCGGCACGAGGTGCGCGACGATGGCGCGCGCGGCCTTGCGCATCAACTCATCCTCGACGTCGGACGGCGCGCGGGAGCTCTCGCCGTCGCTGTACTTTTCGCGGAACTGCTGATCGATCGATCCCGAAGCCACGTCGCTGTTCTTCGTGCCGACGTCGTAGGCACCGCTCACACTCGCGGTCAGTACCTTGTAGCTTTTCTGGACCGGCACGCTGCTGTAGATCGCCTCGTCCTCGTACTTCTGCTTCTTCTCGTTCCACTTCCGCTTCGTGCCGGTCTGCTGGCGTACGTACTCGGTCTCGGTGTCGTACGACTCGTGCGATTCCACGCGATCGAGCGATACATCGATCATCACTTCCGGCTTACCCGAATCAGCGAGCGACCCTGCGCCCGCCAAAATGGCCTCGGAGATGTAGCGGTTCAGCGTCTGCGCGTCATCGCGCGCATCGCTGCGATCACTCGTCACCGTCACTTTGACGCGGCGCGCACCGGCGTTCGTCGAGGGCGGAATCGTCCGCGCCAACTCCACCGCTTTCTTCGCGAATCCGAATCCTTCGCGTCCCAATGCAGGTACTGCCACGACCGCCGCGATCAGCAGCGCAATCAGCGATTTGCTCATGGCCGGAAAATATGGACCTTCACGGCCGCCGACGCAACCAAAGGATCAGCGAGACCGCGCCGAAAAGTGTCCACACGACGATCCACGCGACGTGTGCGGACTCGAGCCAGTTCCAGCCCGCCAGCGTGAACGCCCACAGACCGTAGATCAGCAGGAACACACGCCGATGACCGGCGTCGTCCTCGATGCCCGCGGCGATGCTCGCGCCGAGGATCAGCGTGGGAACGAAACCGAGGAGGAGATTGAGGAGGATGGTCAAGGTCAGCGCTTCACTTCAGCGATACCGCAGATCGATCACTTTCCGCACCACGTCCTTGGCGACGTTCGGGAGGTTCTGCACTTTCGTCAGTGCGTCGTTGAAGGCGTGCGATTCGCCGCCGTGCTTGAAACACTCGCCGCAGCGCGGGAGGTTCGTGAAGTCGCGGCGGTTGAAGGCGTCCTGCATGAGGGCCATGCGGTCGCCGTCGATGATCTCGCGAAGCGACTGCGTCTTGAGGTCGCCCATGACCTGATCGCCGTGCGCGTCGTAACAGCAATGCGTGACGCGACCGTCGGCGAAGACAACGATCCAGGTGAAGAACGCGCCCTGCACGCAACCGTAAAACTTGCCGTGCAGATCGGTCTCTTCGTTCACGTCGAGCGCCTCGCACGTTTTCTCGATGACGCGCGCGTTCTTGTACTGCTTGAGTTCGAAAAGCTTGCGGAAGTCGTCGACGGTCTCTTCGAGCGTCAGGCGCGAGCGCATTTTCTGGATCTCGATGCGCAGCGCTGAGCCCTTGGCCTGCGCCAGGAACTTTTTCGTGAGATCGACGAGCTTGTCGAAATCGCCGCCGGTGCGAAGCTGCGGGTAGACCTTCGGGTCGATGGAATCGACGCAGATCCGGATGCGCTTGAGCGGCGTATTCAGCAGCTTCGCCCCAATCTCCGGCGTCAGCACGAGTCCGTTCGTCGAGAGGCTAGCCTCGGGGAACAGGCGAATGGCGTCATCGATCCGCGCGTACAGCAACGGCTCCCCCATCTCGTGCAGCCACTTCAGCTTCAGTCCGAGGCCGTGAATCTCGCGCTCCGCCTTCTCGACGAGCGGCCAGGCCATGTCCTCGTACGGACGGCGCAACACCGGCAGCGGACACATCCCGCAGCGGAGATTGCACTTCGAGGTGAGCTCGAGGCCCACTTTGATCCGAGACGGAGAGAATTTCATTCGCCAGCCAGCAAGCGCTTCATCAGCGCGCCGTATTCCTCCCACGAGTACTTACGGGCCGCAGCGGCCGCCTGTCGCTCCATCGCGTCCCGGTCATCGCGCGCGAAGAATGCCTCGACAGCACGCGCGAGCGCGGACGGATCTTCCGGCGGCACTATCATCCCGTTGACACCTTCCTCGATGATCTCCGGCAGACCGCCGACATTCGTGGCAATCACGGGACGCGCAAAATGAAACGCCGTCAGCGCCACGCCGCTCTGCGCCTCGATCCGATACGGCGCCAGAACGACATCGGCCGCCGCAAAGTACGTCGCGATCTCGGCGTCGGGGATGAAGCGAAACTCGAAACGGACGTTGGTCAGGCCCGCAGCGAGTGCGCGATACTCCTCCTCCCCCTTCCACCACGCCTCGCCCGCCACGACCAGCGTGACGTCCGTCTTCAACTCCCGCCACGCGCGCAACGCGATGTCGAGTCCCTTGAACGGACGCACATGACCGAAGAAGAGCGCGACATTGCCATCGACGTTCAGGGTGCGTCGAGCGTCCTCGCGAGTAGGAATCGCGCCGCCGAGCTCGTGGACGGGGAGGAAGGTTTGCACGATCACTCCCAGTCCCCTCTCCCCTCCGGGGAGAGGGGACTAAGCGTAGCCGTCCCGCCGCGTCCTCCGCCTCCGTCTTCGCATGCACCACCAGCACATCCGCGCGCCGTAGTACGAGATTGGTGAGCATCCGCTTCCACGCCGCCGGCTCCTTATCACCGATGTTGTGGCACTGCAGAACGACGCGCGTACTCTTCGGCAACATCGCTAGAAGCAAGAGATACGGCACCGCCCAAACCCACACCCACCACACGAGAATCACCGCGTCCGGACGTTCGCGACGGAGCAAAAGCCCGGTGCGAATCCACGTGATCGGATTCACCACATCGAGAAGAAACCGCGCGCGCTCGAATCGCGGCAGCGTCGCATCGACGTCGTTCCCGCCGGGATAGAACATCTTCGGGAACTGGCGCTTGAACGAGATCACCTCGGCATCGAGCACTTCCGCCAGACGCGTCGTGCAATACGCGATGCCCGCGCGATACGGAAAGACCGGCCCGATGATGATCGTCTTCACGCGGCGCGGGAGCCGAGGAAATTCACGACCGTCGACGCCATGTACGCGCCCCACGTCCGCCAGTCGAAGACCAGCGACGACGACATGAAACAGGAGTGCGTGCAGTGGCACTCTTTGGCGCGGATGGAGCGGCGCTGCTCGTCGGCGGCCGGCGAGAACCAGAGCTGCTTCCAGTCGTAGTTTGCATCGCGCACGTTGCCGACGGGATCACGCAGCTCGCACATGCGGACTTCCCCGCGCGCGTCGAGCACGCCCGAAACGAGGCCGGCGTGGCACGGACGGACCTGCGTCTCCTGCTCCAGCACGGCCAGCTCCATCTTCCGCGAATAGATCTTCACGAACTTCAGGAAGCCGTCGTAGTTGCGGTAGCCGTTCCAGTACTCCTCCAGCTTCGGCAACAGCTCGCGGTAGCGCTCCGTGGTGATGGGCTGGATGTTCTTGTCCGGCTGATCGCCGCGCAGCATCTCGAACGAATGGAACGAGACCTCCGGAAAATCGCGGCGGACGCCGTCGAAGAGCACGTCCAGATCGTCCGCGTTGTACGTGCAGAGGCACGTGTGTACGTTCACCGTCAGATTCGCGTACTTCGCCTTCAGAGGCATCAGCAACGCGTACGTCTTCTTCGACTTCTCGTAATTGTTCGGGACGCCGCGGATCCAGTCGTGCTTCTCGCCGATGTGATCGATCGAGAGATTCACCACGATCTGCGTGTCGGGGCAGCGCTGCAGCGTCGTCTCCACCTGCCTGGCGATGAGATCGCTCGTGATCGCGCCGGTGGGGATCGTGATCTGCTTCACGTGATTGTTCGTCGCCAGAAACTCGCAGATCTCCGGCAGATCGCGGCGCAGGAACGGCTCACCGCCCGACATGACGATGAAGAGCATATCGCCCATCGACGAGAGCGTCTTCTTGATCTCCTCCAGCGACAGCTCATGCTCCTTGTTCTTGCGGAGCTGCTCCCAGTTGAAACAGGTGCGGCAAAAGGAGTTGCAGTCGTACGTCAGCCCGAGGATCAGGTAGACCGGCTGCATGCCGCGCTTGTCGACCAGATATCGAAGGTACTGCGCCTTGTCGGAGAATTTCATCGCGTCACGCGGTGCCAACCGCAGCCGCAGTGTACGCAATTCCGTGAGGAGCAAGTAGTCCTCGACGAAGGGAGGACGCGTCACGCGACGTCGCCCTTTGGAGAGCGACGCCGCGTGGCGACGTTTTCAGTGATGTGAATACGGCGAGGAGAGCGGAGCGACCTCGATCACCGTCATCATGCCGCGATCTTCGTGCGCCAGGATGTGGCAGTGGACAGCAAAGTAGCCGGGGTAATCGACGAAACGGCTGCGCATCTTGAAATAGCCGGGGATGATGACCGACTTGCCGTCTTTGTCGGTGGCCGCGAGCCCGACAGGGATCGGGAAAACATCCCACCAGATGCGAGGCTGCGGAGTCTTGAAGACATCGCACGGCCGGGTCTCATCGGGTTTGCTGGCGTCAGGGATCATGACCGGCGGGTCCTGAGGCTGGTTCGGGTCAAGGTAGCACTGGCGGTCGCGTACCGTGATCGCTTTCTTGTCGGTGACGTACTTGGGTGTCGTCGTTCCCTGCAGCTTCACGGTCGGGTCCATGACCTCGGTCACCTGGAACGGGTTGATATGGATGTGGAACGGGTGCTCGATATTGGTCGTGGCGTTGAAGATCTGCCACTCCTCAACCGTGTTCAGCAACACGACCGCTCCCACTTCGCCGTTGAATTGCTTCCCGTCGATCGTGTGGAGCGACGACTTCGCCGGCGGCGTCGGCGCATTGGCCTGGGCGCCGGTCGTCGCGAACACCATCTTCTTGGTCCCGATGACCTCGCTCGACTTGATGTCCTGGAGGTATGGCGGGAAGGTCAGGGGGAACTCCTTTGGATCCGTCGGGAGGAGCTTCGTCTGCAATGGAGGCGGGTTCGGCGACGTGGCGTCGGCCACCTCCACGGTGAACAGCGTGATGTCAGGGGCCGAGGTCACTTGCGCGGGATTGATCACGTTCTTCACGATCACCGGATAGAGCCCTTTTTGCGTGGGAGCCTTGATCAGGATGTCGGCGCGGTTCCCGGAGACGAGCATGAACGCCAGGTCCTTACTGTCCGCGTAGGGCTTGGCGTCGAACTGCACCCCATCCTGCGACAGTTGCATCCGGACAAAACCGGCCGGGCCAGGCGGGAAATAGATCGCGGCGCGCGCAGAGGTATTGAGAATGCGCCACAGCTGCACTTCGCCCGGACGCATTTTGACTTTGGGATTGAGCCGGCCATTCACGGAAAGGCTGGGACCGCGGGCTTGCCTGCCGGCACCGCCGCGCTCGAGGTTCGGCGCAACGCCGAGCTGGTTGATGACCATCACCGGCTGCCTGCGGGTCCAGCCGTCCTCTTTGTAGAACCCGTCCAACTCTTTGTCGTAGAGACCCTCGACGATGAAGGCACCGGTCATTCCGTTTGAAATGTTGATGGCCGTGGAACCGTGCTTGTGCGCGTGGTACCAGTGCGTACCGGGAGCTTGCCCCATCATCACAGGGCCAGCCGGCACATCGTCCCCACCAGCCTGCTGCTCCGCCGTCCCCTCGCCATGCGATTGAGGCGTATGCACGACGGCTGCTGACGCCGATGGAGGGTATTCCGTCCCTTTGTACTCCGGCAGCACGAAGCAAAACGGATAGGCGCCGATGTAGTACTGCGGCCATAAGCCCTGCTCGAGCTGTCTCTGGTTCACCGGCCACAGCGGCTTGATGTCCGGCGTCATGTCGTACGCCTCGAGCAGACCCTTCTGCTGGATCGGGTTCCCCGGTGTGCTGTTCGGGTAGCCGGTATATCCGAGCGGCAGGTCCGACCACGTACGCGGCCACTGGTAAAGCGGGCTCAGCGCGAGTCTGGCCGCGCAGTCCTTGAAGAATTTGTCGAATACGGGCGCCACGAGCGCCTCCGTCACGGTGGCTTGACCGCCTTTCCTCGGCGAGGGGCGGATCTCGATGAAGACGTTGTCGGCGGTCGAGCTCGGACTCGTGTGGGCTCCGTGGAAATGCAGGTTGGCGCTGCTCGAACCGTGGAAGCAGTTCGGATACGTGTCGCTGCCCGGGTATCCGATGGTTGTTTCATCACAGCCGGTTCCGGTCTTGAAAGCGCCGCGGTCGATGGAATCGGGGAAATTGGCCGTGTTGACGTGGTTGAGAAACGTCAGCTCGACTCTCTCGCCAACCTTGACGCGAAGCGTCGGTCCAGGCATCGGATCGGGATTGGCGGTTCCGTTCTTCGGAGGCTCGGGAGTGGCACCGATGCCTTTGAACACGCGGACGTACTGCTTCGCGCATTTCGTAGCGGTGCCCGCGTCGCCCTGCTTGATCGACGCCGGGTCCCGAAACGTCATCCGTTGCTCTTCGTCGACCAGGACTACGGTCGCGTGGAGCACTCCGCCCTTCGAAGCGAGCTCCGGAATCCTCGGGAGATCCGGCGATTGTTCTGGTTTGCCCGGGTCATTCAGACAGGGAATCCATTGAGCGGCGGCGGGAGTGGCCGGCAGAAGAATCACACACGCCAGGATGATAAACATCGTCAGCCGGCGACGCATCGAACCGTTTTCACGAACCTGTTCTCTGCTGTTCATCACTTGCATTCCTTTCCGGCTTTCGCAGTCCCGGCGGCTCACGTGGTCGTTCCTTTTCCCGGCGCGTGTCCGACGATCGTGCCGCGCTCGGTTTCGACGTCGGGATGCACCTTGCAACCGTACGAAATGGTCCATGTGTCCCCGGCGCCCGCCGGCTTGAAGACGTTGAAAGCTGGCCGCGACGATGCACTGGGCAGAATGAGGTCGGACATGTACGTGGAGACCAACCGCGACCTGGGATCAAGTGGATTGGTGTCGCTGATCGGCTTGGTGGGATCGACACCCTTGCGTGGATCGGGAACCGGATTCCCGGTTTCGTCCAACATCCACGGCTGATGCTCTTCTCCGGTGGTGTTGTTCCACGCCACGAGGTCATCCTGCATCGCGTCGAGGTCCACCGGGTCGAACGCCGTCACAAGTTTTTCGGATACCCCGGCGCAAATGTTGGACGTTTCAGTGATCTTGACAGACCAATCGGGCATGAAGATCCTCCTCCTCAATAGTTTCGCTGCTTTCCGGGAAATCGGACAAGGCGTGCGCGCGTCAGCGAGTCGCTGGATAATTCGGCGCTTCCGTTTTGCTGGAGTGGAGGAAAGCTATGCCTCGGTATCGGTGATGTCAAGAACGACGAAGGATTTTTCGCTGCGCACCTGTCTAAGGGGTGCATGAAGAAACTGCTCGTCGTCTGCGTCGCTCTCATTTCCATCGTGGTCTCGGTGCATGCGGAACCCGCGCGCAAGAAGTATCTCGTCGCAACGGAGAGGGCCTTTCGCGAGGAACGGCTCGGGAAGAGGGACTACATCCGCTTCGCCGGCGTGGAAGGGTATTCCGTCGAGCTCTCGGAGGAGGAAGCGGACGCGCTGGCAGTGACGAGCGGCGTTCGGTACGTCGAGCCGGATGTCGAGCGTTTCGTCTACGGGATGCCCCCACCGCACCTCGACGTCACGCAGATGACTCCCTGGGGCGTCATCAGCGTCAATGCGCCCGCAGTATGGTTCCTCACGCGCGGCGAGGGCGCCCGCGTCGGAATCATCGACACCGGAATCGATCTCGGGCATCCCGATCTGCAGGCGGCGTATCGCGGCGGGTACGACTTCGTGCACAACGATTCCGTTCCGGAAGAGGAGGCCGAGGGCGGCGCCTTCGGACATGGCACGCGCATGGCCGGCATCATCGCCGCGTCGGACAACGGCTTCGGTCTCATCGGCGCGGCCCCAGGCGTCTCGCTCTATGCGCTGAAGATCTTCCCGAAGAACGGCGGCGCGTTGACCTCCAACGTGATCCGTGCCATCGACTGGGCGATCGCGCAAAGGATGGACATTCTGAGCTGCTCGTTCGGAGGCGAGACGCCATCGAAGCTCGAGGAAGAGGCCTACGCCCGCGCGCGTCGCGCGAACGTGCTCGTCATCGCGGCGGTCGGCAACCATGCGTCGTGGGTTCGCTATCCCGCGGCGTACCCATCGGTGGTCGGTGTGGGAGCAATGGATCGCATGCGCCGCATCGCCTCGTTTTCGAACACCGGTGCCGAAGTCGATTTCGTTGCGCCGGGCGTCGATCTCGTGTCGACGATGATCTCCGGTTCGGGCCACATCGGCAGTATCACTCTCGAGGACGGGGCGTCATTTCCGGCGCACCCATTCGCATCCTCGAGACCGGGCGCGGTCGGGGGCATGCCTGTCGATTGCGCCCATGGCAACTCGGCCGATTTTCCGTCCGCCACCGCACAGAACGTCGCCCTCGTCCTGCGTGACGGACCGTCAATTCCGAAGAAGGCCACCAACGCCGTCGCCGCGCAGGCCTCTGCGCTCGTGGTGATCAATTCCGCGCCGGATGACATGCCGATGCGCGGATCGCTGGGGTCCGACGACGCTCTCTGGCCAGTGGCCGTCAGCGTATCGAGGCAGACAGGCCAGATCATCCTCGCGCGCGGAGAGAGAATGCACGTCGACTCCTACGTTACGGACTACGACGCTGCCGATGGCGCGTCCATGTCCGCGCCGCACGTCGCGGCGATCGCCGCGCTCGTACGCTCGCTGCGTCCCGACCTCAGCGCCGATGAGATCCTCGCGCTCCTCGCATCCACCGCCACAGACCTCGGCGACGCCGGCCGCGATCCTATGTTCGGCTACGGTCTCGTCGACGCCTACGCCGCAGCAGCAGCGGCGGCGCCTGAGAGGATGCCCACCAAGAAGCGGAGTCGAGGCGTACGCCACTGACGGGTTGAGGAGTGGAGCGCCTAACGCTTGCCCGCGCCGATCAAAGCACTCACCTCGCGGATTCCTTCCTGTGCCTCGGCATTCTTGGGATCGAGGCGGGCGGCTTCCTCGTAGCCCTTCAGCGCAAGGGCGAGCTCGGCGCGGGCGCGGTCGTTCTCGCCTTCGTTCTTCGCAAGCTCCTCACCGAGATACTGTCTCCATGAGGCTTGCTTCGTCCGGAAGAGGATTCTGCCGGGAGCGAGCGTGGCCGCTTTCTGCACGTCGATCAAGCCGCTGCGGATGGCGTTCTCCCATCCTGCCGCGCCGAGGTTGCGGCGAATCATGCCCAGTCCGCATTTCGCGTCGGCGAGAGAGAATCGATAATCGGGATTGTCGGGCTCTCGTTGCACGAGACTGTCGGCCACGACCACCGCCTCCTGCATGAGTCCGAGCGCGGCTTCGTTGCTTTTTCTGTCGTTCTCGGCGATCAGAGCGTCGGCGAAGGTATTGCGGGACTCGAGCAGTCTGATGTTCATCGCGGTCCGCGCGGATTCGGGAGCGAGCCAGGCCGCGATCTGGGCCGCGTGCATCGATGCGCTGAGAGCTTCGAAGCGTTCCTGTTTCCTGCCGAGTTTGTGGTCGGCCCGCTGGAGCCAGTCATAGACGTTGCGAAGCTCGTCGTACGTGCCATACGAAGCAGGGCGCCGATGGGCCGCTTCACGAAACGCCGATTCGGCGGCAATGAGCTCGCGCGTGGCCGCCGCATCATCAGCGGGCTGCGCGCCGCCGAGCTTCGAGCCTTTGGCGACATGAGCCATCCCTCGATCCCGGGGCGCGTCGGACGCCGCCAGATGTTTCCGGCCGAGGTCGTCGAATTTTGCCGTCGCGCGTCTTTCCTCCTCGGAGGCCACAGCGGCGCCGCGCGGAGCTCCGGCCTTGCGCAGCAGCGCAGCTTCTCGCGCCCACGTGGAGGCCAGCGTTTGAAAATAGAGTGCATTGTCGGGATGCGCGGCGACGAGTTTCGTAGAGCGATCGATCGCTCGCTGCATCGACTGCCGCGCTTCGGGAAGGCGGCCGAGCTCGAGGAGAATCCCGGCCTCCTCGCCGAGGAGATGCACCGCTGTTTGTTCTCCGCCGCCGTCGTTCGCATCGCGCACCGCTTGATCCCGAACGCGTTGCGCATTGCGGATGACGAAGAGCCGCTCCGCGGCGTGACCACCGCGCGCCTCGAGAATCGCGGAGCGAGACTGCCAGGCCCACACGAGATCGTCCTGCAGCGACGTGTTGGTCGGATCGGCCGCTGCCAATGCACGTAAGGCGGCGATCGCCTCCAGCACGAGCGCTTCCGCATCGTCGAGCGTGGGGCCGGACGTGCAGGAGCCTGGCTTCTCATTGCACGCCACGATTCCATTGCTCACCAGCACCTGCGAGACCGCGCGCTCGCGTTGCCACAGGCGATCGTCCGGATCCGATCGCCGCAGCTCTTCGGATTCCGCGAGCACTCTTCGATAGTCGGCGAGCGCAGCTTCCGGCGACGCCGGACGGCGCACGTGGCCGCGCCATGCCAGCGTGACCAGTGCGTTCTTCCGAGCGGCGATCGACGACGGCCGCAGCAGGCGTGCCTGTTCGGCAATCGCCGCCGCTCCTTCATGGTCTTCCCGCGAGGAAAAGAGAACGGCTCGCGCGAGCGCGGCGCGGGTGAGCGCCTGCAGGGCATTCGGATCGGGATAGGGAGCCGCCTGCTCCGCCATCGGGCCGCATTGCGGCGGCGATTGGCCGCGGCCGAACAGTAACTCCGACAGGATTGTGAACGTTCTCTCGAGGTCGGCCAGTGCGCCCGCCGAATCGCCCATGCGCGTCCTGATCTCCACCGTCGACACGAGGCTTTCGGCCATGCTCGTACAGTCGTTGCGCACGGCGTCCGCCGGCCCCGGCGTGTTGGCCACAATGCGCCAGGTGGTGTCGGCCGCTTCGATGTATGGAAGGGCTTCGGTGAGTTTTCCCTGGCTCACGAGCGCATTGCCGAGGCGATCGTAGGTGCGGGCAATCTCGCGCGGCGCATCCGGATTGTCGCGAGCACTCTCGAACGTCTTCAATGATTCGCGGAACAGACTCACCGCCTCGGCAATCTTCCCCTCGGTGCGCCGGATCTCACCGCGATTGCGCAGAGACAGTCCTCGGTTCAGCGCACTGTGCATCCCCACACCACGACGATCGACCTGCTGCTGCACTTGCAGCAGCAGCGTGCTTCGGCCGACGTCGCGCACTTCGCCGAGAAACTGCTCGCCAAGCAAAAACCCGAGGAGATTCTCGGCGCTATCGCGCTCCTTCTGGACTGCATTGTTCGAGACCAGCAGAACGGCCACAATCAACAATGCCACGATCAACAGCGCCGCCGCTCCGGAGACCCACAATACACGTCGCACCGACTTCGGCAGCTTCGTGCTGCGCGCGGCAAACACCGATTCGGCCAGACGGTCGTGACTCAGCTCATAGAACGTGCTCTCCATCCGGCGCTCCTCGCGAACGAGGCGCTCCCGGCCCAACTCGTCGAGAGTGTTCTCAGAAAGCGAATAATCACTGAGGATCTGCTTCTTTTCGAGCATGAGCCGCTGCCCGGACGATCCGAGCAGACCTTCTTCGCACAATGCCGCGGCCCGTTTGCGCTCGACAGGAGAGGAAATGCGCGACAGAACGTCGCGATAGAAATTCGCAAGCACTACAGCAAATACATTGCTTCCCTGGAAATCATTCATTGTGAGCACTACTGGCTCACTCTGTGTCGATTCCTTCCGCTGTGCGATCCCCTCGGCATGCCGGCAGAGCAACTGAAGCTGGAACGGCTCAATGACATCGGAGCGCCCTTTGAGATACGTCAGCATGCCGTCGAGAGCGTGATCGTCGTAAGTGAACGGCTTCGTCCAGTACGGTGCCTCGCCCTCTTTTTCTTGCAACATCGCCGGATTGACGACTGCATCCGCCGCGTCGCTCTCCGACAATGGCTTCAATCGCAGACGCTCCTGAAAGAGCCGCGGAATCCTGGCGCTGAATTGCTCCAATTCGCCGAGATGCGTTTCCTTGAGACTGATCAGCAGTTTCACTTCCGGAAGATCGAGTTGCGCTCCGCGCAATCGCTCCGGCGGAATTCCGCTGGCCAGCCTGCCCAGCTCCGCCGCGAGCTCGTCCCGAAACGCCTGATCCCGAAGAGTGAAGACCTCCTCGAACTGATCGAACACCAGGACGGGCGTCAACAAGAGATCCTCGCGCCAGGCGGTGGTCGTGGCCAGCAATTCCCACAATCCGGTGGCGTTGGTGTTGCCGACGTCGACTCCTTCGTTCAATACGCTTTCGCGGATCGAACGAGCCACCGCGTCCGTCAATGACTCGGCCGGGTCATTGAGGCGGATCATGACCGGAAGAAACGGTTTCGCTCGCAGTAGCGGAAAAAGCCCCGCCTGCACCAGCGACGTCTTGCCGAGGCCTGACTTCCCGAACTGCAACAACAGAGGAACGCTCAGGATGCGGAGATAGAGCTCCTCGGTCTCCCGCTTGCGCCCGAAGAAGAGCGCCGCGTCCTCGGGTCCGAACGGACCGGTCCCCGGGTACCTTCTGCGAAATCCGCCAGGAGGCGTCGACGAGGCTGCGCTCATCACGCCACTGCCTGCGACCGCGCGGATGACCGTTCGGATGCCGTCGACCGGGCGCTGAGGGCCTCGCGATTCCGCCAGTCCTCGAGGATCGAGTCCGCGAGCGCGTCTTCGCCGCCGGGCACATTGATGTCGATCACATGTCGGCTTTCGAGATCGCTGAGAATCCCGCAACTCCCGCATTGAACCGGAATCAGAAAGCGCAATTTGTCGCCCTTGTACTCCGACATGCCCGACTGCCGCACGGCCGCTTCCCTGATCTCGCGATGAAACACGCCTTCCGTGCGCGACAGCATTTCCTCGGTCTGCAGGACGATCACGTAATCAACCATCTTCTGGATGACGCGGATCAATTTCTGGTTCCAGTCATCGCCGGCGCGGAGGTTCTGCCTGTCCTGCCAGACATTGATACCGCGCGCCTGCAGCTTCACCATCAACTCCTCGACGCGATCGCGATTTTCGCTCGCGTAGCTGATGAACGCCAGCGGCGCCTTCTCCGCAAACTGCGCGGGCTGCACGAGCCCGGGCGCAGCAAGCACTCGTTTGCGGCCGCTGGCCTCGTATGCCTCGGAAAGCTGCCTCGCGAATGTCTCCCACTGCAACGGCCTGAACTCGATCAACCGGTCGCCGGAAAAGAAACCGACCGCCTGCTGACGCTCGGGATGCTCGAAGAACTGCGTGTCCTCGAACGCGATGGCCTTGCTCTGATGTCCGTAGACATTCAGAACCTGGAGCAACACGCGCAGATACCAATTGTGAAATCCGAATCCGATGAACAGAAACGACGCCGCCGGATCGGCCAGAATCGAGCGCACCTGATCGGGCACGGCCGGAGCGCCTCGAACGATGGCCACGAGAAACTCGATCAGATCCCCTTCCGTCAGCACCAGCGAGCGCGCCTCCACGTGATGGCCGAAAAGGTGATAGACCACCGGCTGCTCCGCGGTGGGCGTTGCAAGACGCGGTGTATAGACGGGACGAAAGCCGTAATACCCCTTCTGCGGCACCTTCCCTTCCGTCTCCGCGAACGCATTCAGCATCAGACTGTCCGGAGACGCCGAGATGCAGAGCCGGAACGGCAACTTCGCCAGATCGCGATGAAAATCAGTCGTCGCGCTCCCTTCGCGTTCATAAAAATCCTGCACCGCGACATCCAACTCCACCCGATCCTGCCGCGTCCGATAGTAAAGATCCGCCGCGCGATGAAGACTCGCCGAGAAAGCAGCGCCTTCCGCTCCCGTCACCCCGATCGACTCGACCAGCTCCTCCGCCAGCAACTGATCGAGCGGCCGCCGCTCCGGATCATCGGAACGAACCGCCACCCGCGGCCCGAGCACGAGCACACAATCCCCGCGATTGATCCGCTCGACCAACCCCCGCAACTCCCGCTCGTTCTGTCGCGAAGTCTCCACCAGCACACTCCTCCCACGGATTGGACATCACCTGGACCGCGGAAGGGGGATTTTACAGCCAAGGCGGCGGGCGACGCTCGCAAATGGAAACGCTGGGTAGTGGGTCAATTTGAAACTGACCCAAGTCACGTCGCGAAGATTGAACGCGATCTGGACCTGCGGATGAACGGCCCGATCCGGGAAGGCGCGATTTGAGGCTCTCTAACCAAAGGGATCTGGAGGTGCACATGGACAGCAGGAAGCTCATCGTGACGCATCGCGCACGGCTGGTCTCGAAATACGCCCTGTCTGGAGCAGACGCCATCGACGGCGCCGTCGCAGCGCTGATCGCGGCGGACGCCGAGCGCGGCTTGAAAACTCATTACGTTCATCTCGACATCGCCAACGAAGTGGAACCCTTCGGCACAAAGCCCGTGACGAAGAAGCCGGCCGCGGCCGATTGCAAGAAGGTGATCGACAAGATCTTCGCTGTGCTGAAACCCGAGTATCTCGTTCTTCTCGGCTCCGATGACGTGATTCCGCACTTTGTCGTTCCCAATCCGGCTCTCGGCACGAAGAGCCGCGATCCGGAGAAAGAGGTCCCGACCGACAACCCCTACGCGTCGTCACAGAGATTCAATCTGAACGTGCGGCGCAGCTACCTGATCACCGACCGTGTCGTCGGCCGCATTCCCGATTTACCCAATGCCAGCGATCCCACAGCACTGCTCAATTACCTCGATGCGGCAACGACCGCAGCCCCGCTGGGCGCTGCGGAATTCGCACTGGACCTGCTCGTCTGCTGCGATCTGTGGAAGGACAGCGGCAATGCATGCGCCGCCGTGCTCGGCCGGCAGGCGGCGGATTTGTTCCTCTCACCCCCGACTCTACACAACACGTCTCTGCTTACGGCTCGTCACCATGCGCGCCTGCAGATGATCAAGTGCCACGGCTTGCCGTTCAATCCTGCGTTTTATGGTGACAACAACCTAAAAAGACCGGAAGTGCTCACGACGTCGTCGTTACTCGGACGAACCGCGGATGGAACGGTGGTTGGAGCCATGTGCTGCTTTGGCGCGGCCGTGTACGACCCGACAAATCCGGCCGTGTCGCAACCCGGCGTTCCCGGCATTGCCAGCACTTATCTCGACCAGCGCGCCTCGGGATTCGTCGGCTCGACGTGCCTCTCGTACGTAGGAACTACCACCATGGGAGCCGCCGATGTGATCGTTACCCGATTTTTGCAAAACGTCATGGCCGGCGATTCGCTGGGAACGGCGTTTCTCAATTCGAAACAGCAATTCGTCGCCGACATCGGGAAAGCGGGTCAGAAGTTCATTGTCATGGAGGAAAAAACCCTCTTGCAGTTCGTTCTGCTCGGCGACCCGTCGCTGCGTCCGATGGTTCCCGATGACTTACAGAAGACCGCCGCAACGATCCCGGAGATGGCACAGGGCGACTTGGCACTGTCGGCCGCGGAACGACGGTCACGCCGCGACTATCACATCCGCCTCGGCCGCCAGCTGCGCGAACTGGTTCCGACGAGGGTCGAGGCGGAGGGTTTTCTCAATGCCGTTGACGTTCTGCAGCCCGAGGAGCTCGAGCTGTTTGGAAAGTCCGAGCCGCTCGTCCAGCGGGTCCGTGTGCAACGGGCACTCAACGAGGCTTCCGGCAAGGGGTCGTTTTTTACGGAGTCAGAAGAAACGCTGCAGTACTATTGGTTTTCCGAGACACCGCACGAGCACGTCATCGACGTGAAAGTGGTGATTGTCGAAACGGATCTGCAGGGCAAGATCCTTCGCAAGCGCGTTCTGGTCTCGGCGTGATCAATGGCGAAATCCCGCAAATCGAAGGTCGAGGAACTCCGCGGCCGCGTGGTCGCCAGGCGCGTCCTCAAAGGTACGGCTAGCGAGCACAACGGAATCGTGCTGGAAACAGATGACGGCGAGCAGTTCATCCTGCAGCGCATCGGTGCCAACCCGTTCGACGACGAGATCATGCGCGGCCTGGTCGGACGGCAGGTTCGGGTCAAAGGAGTACGGCTGGGATACCTGTTCCGCTTCACGGACTACCGTTCAACCGATTGACCTCGCGCATTGCCACGCGGCACAGCATCCAGTGACCGAGCACTGTCCTCCCGGAACGCCCGGAACGAGCTCGCCGGGCTTGGGTTTAGGCGGATTGAGCAGAGCCGCGACGAAGGGATGCGCAGACAGGAGGTCGTCAAGACCGAGACCATCGATCTCAAACTTGTCCGGTGATTTCACCAATCCTTTGATTTCGCGCTTGGCGTCGAGTTGCGCGTACAGACGGAAGTGGCTGGACTCCGTGCTCGCGATACCGCTACCGCGAAGATCGTCCGACATGTTGACAATGACGAATTCCGTTCCGCCCTTGATTGTCAGGATCTGATCGCCGGAGTTGTCCCTTGGTCTGGCCGTAATTTTCACGAAGCCTTTGTGATCTGGCACGCTCAAGACCGCAGCCGCCGTATCCATGAGACGCCGGGATACGAGGGTCCCGTGAAGGAGCGACATCTGGACGATGGTGGCGGCACTCTTCGGGTCGATCTCCAGGCTTCTGTCCTTCAATTTGATGCTTCGCGCCTCGAAATCACTGTCGTCGAAGCTCGTCGAGGTGTGGTTACCGGTGATCTCCAGATCAGACTCGGTCGTGATCCTGTATTTAAGGATCGGTTCGCCCATGAATTGTTCTTCGTGGGCTGCGGGCCAGGTCGTATTACCGAGATCAACATCGCTCGTCCTCACGAAAATCGACGCGAAATGCGGCGCAATGTCATTGGCCTTGTCGAACTCTTTCGTGTCCGGGCGGCCGTCCGGTATCAAAACGAGACGGCCCTTCGGCGGGAGCTCGAAGAAATTGATCAGTCCGAGAAACACGATTTGGTACGACATGGCTGCCTCTCCTTCACTGGTGAGAGGGACAAGCGGCGCGATTTCGCGCGGCAGGCCGCGTTCCTCGTTACTTTCCAATCACCTGGAGCGCTGCCCATGACGACGCGGGCACTCCGCGGCGAATGGAGTCGAGCTGCACGTTTCGCAAGGCTTCGGCGGGCCGCAGACCACGGGCCAGATCTTCGTGCAGGCGCGGGAAGATCTCCGCTGCCAGTTGATCGTCGATCGGCCACAGCGTGGCCACGACCGAAGGGACACCGGCGCTCAGGAACCCGCGGGCAACGCTGATCACTCCTTCGGGACCTCGCCGCTCTCCCCGCGCGGTGCTGCACCCAGCGAGCACCACAACGTTCGTCTGCCGGAGATGCAGCGCTGCGATCTCAGGAACGCGTACGCGCCGCTCCAGCCCGCGCTCGCGCAGGACAATGGATGCCGGCTCCAAGCCGGATGGATCGCCGACGGCGTGTCCCGCAAAGTGGAGGGCCTCGGCCGTCGATGCACGTCTGGCCAGCTCGTCGTACTGCGCCTGGTCGTCCTCCAGCATGAACGACTCTGCATAGTGCCGCGCAACCCTCTCGGCTTCTTTCCTGACGTACGGCAGCGGTGCGCCACCGGCGCCTGCGGTGGAGTTGGAAACGACGAGAACGGAGCGTGGCGGTCCGAGATCGCGATGCCGCGCGACGGCCGCCGAAAAGACGGCTGCACTCGGCGCGACGACCGTCGCATGCTTCTCGACCAAATACTGGCCCCGATCGTCGAGCAACGCAGTGAATGGAATTGCTGCCATGGCAACGTCCGGCACGAACACGATGTTCGCCGCTCCGATGAGATGTCCCGCCACAGGCGCGATGACGGTGCGATACAGCGCGGCGGATGAGCGCTTCGCCTCAGCGCCATTCGATTGCAGTAGCCGAAGATATTCTTCGATGTCGGCCGTCAGAGCATCGCGGTCGGCAGCAGTAGTCACCGCTCGAGTCCCCGACGCGTCCGCGACAAAGATGACGAGCCTCTTTGGTAGGGCCGCATACTCGACGAGCACCGTATCCCGCGGCAGACTCTGATGGTCGAAGGGCGGCGGCGTGTCGAACGACTCGATCAGCGAGCGAGCGCGCGCTCTCTCGGCGACTGCGAATGCCTTCGCGACATCGCCGCGATCCATGGCGAGATCGATGGCGTCGTCGAACAACCCCGAGGCGGCGTGGAACGCGCCCCAACGTGCTTCGCCGGGCGGCAGCGACTGCCGATGAGTCTCGAGCACGGCCATGCCGCGGTCGAGGTCCGCTTCCGCCGTGGCCGCGCGACCGCTCGCTCGCAAAGCACGGGCGCGCTGAAGGTAGAGCCGGGGCAGCTCCATCCGATCGCCCTTCGTCGCCTCGAACTCGATCGCCTCGCTCAGAAGCGTGGTCGCCTCCGCCGGTGACGGCGTCACCATCGATTTCACCACTGCGAGATTGGCGGCCAGATACGAGCGGTACGCTGCGTCGCCAACACGACCCGTCACGACGCGCGCCTCGGCGAGATCGCGCGATGACGCGTCCGCGTCATTCAGCCGATGACGCACGGCGGCGCGGAAGAGCAACGTCTCCGCCAGATGCATGGAATCGTCGAGCCGGCGGGCGATCTCGGCCTCGACGGCCAGAAACGAATCCGCCATGTGCCAGTCGCGGCGAAGGATAGCCTCCTGCGCGATCGAGGAAACGGCTTTCGCAAGTCGGAGGTTCGACTCCCGGCCGAGTCCGCGCAGCGCAAGCATGCGAACGTTCCACGCCTTTTCGCGGTCGCCGGTCTGGTCGTAGATGATTGAGATCAATCGCCGGACCGCCGACGCATTGCTGACCTCGCCCAGGCGGTCGAACAGCGCGGCGCTCTCCTGCAGTGCGGCCATCGAAGCGCCCCATTCGGCATGCGCGAAGTAGCAGGCACCGAGCTGCGACAGAACATGAGCGCGGCATGCGGGGAACTCCGATGACGTCTCCGCCAGAACGTTCTCCAGTATGCCCTGGGCTTCGTCGCGGCGCCGCTGATCGAAGACCGTATTCGCGGCGTAAAAGATGGCCAGCAGCCTCATGGGACTGCCGGTCCGTTCGAACGCCGCGACGGCGCGATCAAGCATCGGTTGAGCGACAGCCGGTTTGTTTTCCCAGAACGTTTGGATGCCTCCGCTGTACTCGAGGTGTGCCTCGGCGAGCAGAGTTCGCGTGCCGGCTGTCGCGCCGTCAATCACAGCAACGGACCGCGCGAGCATCTGATCGCCATGCAGGCTCGCCAGGGCCGTCCCGAGATTGCGCGCAACGCTCAGGTGCCTCGCCGCTCTGTCAGCATCGCCAGCCTTCTCGGCGACTGCCCAGCGTCGCAGTACTTCAATCGCTCCCTGGATGCGCGATTCTTCGGGCTCGCGGTGTACGAGCTCTTGCGCGGCGGATGGGTCGCGCGCGAGACGGTCGTACTCGCCATCGAGGGTCTGCCGGAATGGAATGATCGGATCGACGGCGCGAAGGTGCTGATTCGCTTCGGCGAGCCACTCGCTGTCAGTTTCGGCTCGCATGTACTGCTGCCACGCAGCGCGTGCATCGTCGCGAAGGCCGAGGCGTTCCAGAATGAGCGCGCGATTGAAGAGCGCTTCGGCAAGCTGGTCGTTCCTTGCCAAAGCCATGTCTGCCGCTGCGAGTCCTTCGGCCAGTAGTTCCGCCGAGTCGTAGCGAACGGAAGCGGCGCAATACGCCGCCGCCAGGTCGCTCCATGGCTGTGCATCATCAGTCGCTTCGGCTGCTACGGAGAGGGCTGCGAGCGCTTCTCGATGATGTCCCGCGAGCAGTTGCGCCACGCCCGTCGCATGCCGCGCCGAGGCCGTTGATTCTCCCCGCAGTTGCTGCAGCGTCGTCACGATCGCATCGGAAAGAACGACGTCGGCGCGCGGCCGCGAGCGATACGGTGCCCACGCAAACCCCGCGAGCCGCCCTTCGATGTTGCGCGTCTCGCTCGAGGCAGTAATCAGCGAGGAGAGCGATGCTTCGCGCACTGGTGAGAGCTGTAACAACGCGATAGCGCCGAGCGACACCCCAGCTGCGAGGGCCACCGCCCGCCAAATGCCGACGCGTCTGATTTCGATGCTCACGGCCGTATCTGCTCCCATGGCCGACCCTCCGAACATAGGAGGGCGCCTCGACGCATTTCGCTCGACTTCAGGATGAACTCCGACTGCGATTGTGAGAAAGAGGAAGGATACACCTCCGAGATTTACGGTCGGAGCGCGCGACGGCTGCACGCCTCACGTCGTGCCGCTGGTTACCTCCGACGACTTGACGACGCTGATCCCCCGGCGCAGAGAAAAACGCTGCGCCTCTGATCGCGCGTCCCTTGAATTCGAGCGCAGGGGGCGGCATCACAAAACCCGCCAACCCGATCCTCTCCGACGCATCCTCATTCTGCCCAGTCATGACCACGCAACAGTGCCACCTCCCACTGACCTTCACTCTCGTTCGCCAATGGAATTGACATGACGCCGAGGGCGGTAGCAAGACCGCCCTCGGATCGCCGCGCGCCGCGTGACAGCAGTGCGCAAGACGCGTGAAAAGCGGGCCGCCTAAGTTTCGAGCGCTCCCTTCGCTTTCGCAAGCGACCGCTCGGCGTCGGTGACCGCTTGCGCGGTCTTCTTTGCTTCGCTCGAGGCCAGCCGCGCTGCTTCTTTCGCTTCGGCGTAGCGATCCTCGATCTCTCGTTTCTGCTGTTCCACCGCCGCGACGCGCGCGTTGGCCTTTGCGAGCGCCGACTCCGCGCTCTCCGCATCGCGATGCGCCTCGCGCAACGCCTTTTCCGCGGCCCGCATGGCTTCGTGCAAGCGGGCGCGCATCGCCGCCGGATCTTCGACCGGTTTCGGACGGAAGAGGAGCACCTTCTCCGCCTCGAGTTTCTTTCCGCCCATCAATACGGCAAGCGTGTCGAATCCCGGCGGGTCGAGCTCGGCGGTCAGGCGGCCGGCCCTGGGGACGCCTTCCGTGGAGCCCCACGCTGCCAGCGACTCCAGCGTGGCCGACACGCGACGCATCGCATCGGACGACGCGGCATGTCCGGCCTCCTCGAGAATCGCCGAGGCCTTCGACAGCAACGCCATCGTCATCTGCCTCTTCTCTTCGATGAGCGCGCGCAGATCGGCGTTCTTGAGCTGTCCGGTCTGTGCCTTGCGAACACGCTCGCCCAAAGTGAGCAACCGCTCGATCGCCTTCGGATCCCGCCAGTAGAGCTGATTCACCGCCCACGCCGGCGCGGGCGGTTTAACGAGCGCTTTCACGCGCTCCGCATCGAGCGCCCGCCCTTCGCTTTTCAGATGCTTCGCGAGCGCATTGCGAGCCCCGGTGAACTCGGCGAGGGAAAGCTGGAAGAGGGCGTCGATCTCCGCACCGATGTCCGACCCGCGCCTGGTCATGTTCTGTCGTCTCCTCCCCGAGATTAGCAGCAGGATCGAAGGCGGTCGTAGTTCAGGCGGGTTAAAACGCTGGCTTGTCACGCCCGGAGGTCGCGGTTCGAGCCCTGTCGGCCCCGCCAGATTTCGAGATCGATTCGCCGCCGAAAGGCGGCGGTTCCTTCCTGCCATCCCGCCGTCTCTTGTTAATTGCGTACTTCACGTCTAAGCTCGAAGCAAGGTCGTTAACGTCCAATTAAGGAGCTCCCGTACATGATCCGGTTCTCGCGCCTCCAAGGAGTGCTGTCGGCACTTCTCTTTTCTTTCACCGCCGTGGCCGCAACCGGGCAGGAAGCGCCCGGTGTCTTAGCCAGCTTCAACGGCACGATCTCCACCGCGTCCCAGCAGGATACCGTCGCGTTCGAAGTCGACTCCACCGCCTACCAGACCAACGGGTCCGGAAGCATAGGGTTCATCTTTGTCATGTCAAACGCCGGCGGGTCGGTGGACCCCGGCCTGATCGACGTCGAGTCCAACGGCATCGGCTCGGTGTCGGACAACCTGCGCAGGCCCGACACGGCCGGCTCCTCGGCCAGCGTCGCCCTGGCCGCGCTCACCTCGGGCAAATACAAGATCACCGTCCGTAGCGAGCATAAGACCACTGGCGCGTACCGCCTCGATGTCCTCCTCGCCGGCGACGCGAACGGCGACTACAAGGTCGACGCCGCGGACACCGCGCTCATCTCGCAGCTCTCGGTCACGAAGATCGGCGAAGCGCCGTACACCACCGCCGCCGACGTCGACCGCAATGGCCTGATCAACGGCGGCGACAGGCAGCGAGCGCAGGCCAACCTCGGCGCGGCCGCACCATCGCCGAGCGAGGAGAATCCCCTCGAAGTGTCGCTCCCGATGGGCGCACTGGAGCTCGTCGGCGGCTCTCCGACGGCCTTCTACAACAACAACAGCGGTCTGCGCTTCAGCCTGGCGGGCGCGGAGTTCGACCAGACCACCGGCGACGTCGTCCTGTCCATCAACGGCAATCAGGTTCCGGCGAGCTCGCTCGTCATTACCGACCACCTCCTCACCGCCAACATCAACCTCACCAACGGCCGCAACCGGATCTCGCTCAAGGCTTACGACACCGTCGGCCGCCCGCTCCACTACAACAGCACCATTTGGGCCGGCAACACCACGCTCACCGTGCAGCTCGTGACCGCCAGCGGCAGCCCGTTCCTGCAGCCGGCCACGGTTGTGGCCACGCTCAGCGACGACACATCCGTGATGGCCGAGGCCACGACCAGCACCGGCGTGGTCTCGTTCGCGAACATGCCGTCGCGCACCATCCTGATCAAGGCCAAGGGCGCCGGCAACGAGACCGGCACGGCTGGCGTCATTGGCACGTCCGGCTCGGTGCAAATCAAGATGATCGGCTTCAAGGCGCCGAGCAGCATCTCCAACAACGACTTCAGTCTCGGCATCGCTGGCTGGGACATCGGCACCGCACCGGTTTCCATCGTCCCCCACCAGGAGGAGATCACCGGTTTTTTTCCGCCCAACCTGGTGACGAAAACGGCGACGGGCTTCACCGTCGCTCCGACGTCCCTCGTCGACCAGGACCTGAGGCTCGGCACTGCGGGGATCGGGGAACAGTCGATCTCCCGCACCTTCACCGTTTCGCCCGATACCACCGCCGTGCGCATCCGCTATCGCTTCATCACCAGTGAGGTCCCGGGTGGCTATTACGGTAGCCAGTTCAACGACTACTTTCGCGTCGCGCTGCGCAGCCAGAACGGCGGCGGCTTCGGCGGTGAGAACACCGCCATGAATTCCCTCCCGATGAGCGCGTACACCACCGGCGGGTCGACCGGCTGGCGGGAGATCACGCTGAACGTCGACTCCGAGGGCGACACCATCCAGGCCGACGTCGGCGTCGCCAACGTCGGCGACGGCTTCCTGCACTCGCAGGTCGTCGTCGACTTCGTCGAAGAGGTGAAGGCTGCCTTGACGCCAACCCTCGCCTGGAACAATTCCGAGGGAGGCCTCGACCTGAACTACGAGGTGCTTGACTCCGCGCTGACCGAGCCGGTCACGATCTCGGTCTACTTCGCGAACGGCGCCGCCTTCTCGAACAAACTCGGCGCGGCCGTTTTCACCTTCACCGTTCCCGCGGGCACGGCGGCCGGCACGCACGGGCCCGAGCACGTTCCCGGCACGGACCTCGCCGAAGACCCGGCCGGCACCACTCACCTCATCGCCGCCAGCGGTGAGACGCAGGTCGGTCCGGTCGCCGACGTGCGGATCTCCTTCGGCGCGAATGCGGTCGCGACGGCGGTCTCGTCCGCCATGACCGACGTCGTCAAGGACGGCCTGCGGGCCGCCGGCGCTTCCGTCGGCAACATCACCAGCACGGCGCGTACGCCGGCCGACCAGGCGCGCGCGATGTTCAACAACCTGACAAACAGCACGAACACAGTTGCGCAGAACGTCGCCAGCCAGCGCGCCCTGTACGGCGCCGGCGGAGACACAGTGATCGACACCTTCGTCGCCCAAACAGCGGGGATGGATCGCGCCACGATGCTGACCAACCGCGCCACGATCCAGGCCGCGATGGTCACGACCATGAACGACATCGGGCCGGAGACCGTGTCGCGCCACGTCGGCGATCCCGCCGTGCGCTCGGTGATCGACCTCGGCTACAGTTCTTTCACCGGCGGCAACGGCCCGCTCTTCGTCTCCTCCGCGACGCCGCGCGTCGACCGCCTGATCGACGAGCCGTCGAACAACTGCTACCACCTCGAGAAAGACGTCAACTAACGCAACACGCCGCCACGGGGTCAGGTCGAGCCCGAAACATGGCCTTCGTACGATCGGAGCTGAGATCGCAGAGGAACGGGTCAGGCCTTCGTTCTTCGCAGGTGGAATCGAAAAAACAAAGGTCTGCCCCAGCTCATGCCCACTCCAGCGGCGTCGTCGTCAAGGAAGGCCAGGAGGGCCGAGAAAAAGGTCTGACCCCACCCTCAAGGTCTCGACAGCCAAAATAAAGCTCTCACCAGCCGCCCCTTGGTCGGCTTTCGTGTGCTCAGTAGGTTGCGTTAGAGAGTTGTAACCGCAAGCTGACTCGCAAGGTCGCGATTCTCGGAGGAAACCTACGCAGAAACGGCCACGAAAGCGCGCGATGGTTTCACGTTTCGGACCGAGTGTTCCACGAAAGAAACCGCCGACGACGCGGAGGGGCGGCGCGGTCGCGACCGACACAAAGAGTGATCTCTAACGACGAGCGGAGAACACGTGCAACTATGCATTTAGTCGCGTATCGTCCGCATGCATCCTAGTGTCGATGAGAAATTGGATCGGCCGTACTCGCTCGCGTCGCAAAGAGGAGCTTGAGGGTGGGAAGCCGTGCTGAGAATAATCGGATCATGACCGGCGGCAACAAGAAGCTGTTCCTCTCCGCCGTCAGCAGCGAGTTTGAATCGTATCGGGAACTGCTGACCCGCTATCTGAAACGGCCAACGCTGGATGTGTTTGTACAGGAGGATTTCCTCGTCTCGGGCGGATCGACGCTTCAGAAGCTGGACGACTACATCAAGGCGTGCCACGGCGTCGTGCATCTAATCGGCAAAGCAACAGGAGCGATTCCGGAGCCGGTGGCGGTGAGGGATCTGCTGGTTCGGTATCCCGACTTTGCGGAACGATTGCCGTCACTGAGCGATCGTCTGCAACAGGACGATCCTCGATTTTCCTACACGCAGTGGGAAGCGTATCTGGCGATCTATCACAAGCGACCGATCTTCATTTACCGTCCTTTCGACTTCGAGTGCAACGAGGCCCCCTCTCCTCGCGAGGATCGATTCGTCTACGACGCCGATGAGGAGATATCGCAGCACGAGCACTACCGCCGGATCTGCGCCCTCGGACGAGATCGGGGTCTCTTTCTGAATCAGGAGCGTCTCAGCTCCGCTGTTCTTCGGGACCTGGTAGAGATTCTTCCGCGACTGGAATTCTGCATCGACATTCCACCAACCAGGCTTCGCCACACCGCGGAAGTGCTTATCGGTCGGCACGAAGAACTGAACATGCTGGACGCGGCCTGGAACGATGCGCACAAGAACATCGTGGTGGTGCGAGGCAAGGGAGGCGAGGGCAAGACGTCGCTTGTCGCCAGTTGGATGGCCGAGTTGGCGGCGAAGAATTGGCGTGGAGCGGAGTTCATCTTCGATTGGTCGTTCTACAGTCAGGGAACGAGGGCTCAGGGGACTGCCACAGCCGAATCGTTCCTACTCGCAGCGCTCGCGTTCATGGGCGATCCCGACCCGAATCTCGGCGGTCCCGAGGATCGTGGCGCCCGTCTCGCGCGACTCATGGCCTCCAAGCGAGGCCTGCTGGTGCTCGATGGTCTCGAACCGCTTCAGTATCCGCCTGGGGCGATGCACGGGCAGTTGACCGATCGAGGCATGGCCGCGCTTCTTCGAGGACTGGCCGGTCGTAACGATGGCCTGTGCGTCGTAACCACTCGGGAGAAGGTGGATGAGATCAAGCAGCACTATGGCAAATCGGCCATCGATCATCCCCTGGAAGTCCTGTCGGCGCTCGCCGGGGCGGCGCTGCTGCACTATGTCGGTGCGCAGCGGGCGGGAGAGAAAACGATTGCCGCGGATGACCACGAGCTGCAACAGGCCAGCATTGAGCTCCGCGGCCACGCACTGACGTTGTTTCTGGTCGGGCAGTACCTAAGACTGACCGAACAGGGAGACATCCGCCGACGCGATCGCATGAAGCTCGCCGACGCCGAGGCGGAATACAAGAATGACGCGACCCGGCCGTACGGCCACGCCTTTAAAGCGATCGAAGCTTACGAGAATTGGCTCGGGGCGGGCGATGCGGAAGCCAAGCGGCAATTGGTGATTCTGCGACTCCTCGGACTGTTCGACCGCCCGGCATCGAGCAGGTGTCTCGAGGCTTTGCGAGCCGAACCGACGATCCCCGGATTGACTGACGCCCTCGCCGGCGGCCCCAACACGGCTTGGACGATCGCACTCGCCCGGCTCCGGGAAATCAGTCTCGTCGACTTCGACGACGATGAATCGGTCGATTGCCATCCCCTGATTCGCGAGTACTTCGCAATGCAACTGAAGACGATGGACCCGAATGCCTGGCGGACCGGCCACAGACGGCTCTTCGAATACCTCTGCGCCAATACACACGAAGGCGACCAGCCCACGCTCGAAACTCTCCAACCGCTTTACCAGGCCATACCCCACGGCTGTCAGGCAGGGTTGCAGGAGGAGGCGTATGAGGTGTGGCACGACCGCATTCTCCGGTGCGTAAATGCCGTCAGCACGAAAAAGCTCGGCGCGTTCGCGTCCGACCTCGGAGTCGCATTCAGCTTCTTCGAGTCGCCGTGGGACCGCATCTCGCCGGTCCTAGAGGAACCAACGCAAGCCTTGATCTTGCATCACGCGGCATTCTGCCTCCGTGCACTCGGGCGGCTGATTGAAGCCCTGGAACCGATGAAGGTCTCTGGCGAAATAGACGTCAAACTTCAACGGTGGGATGCCAGTGCCCGGAGCTTTATCAACGTGAGCGAGCTGGAAGTTACGCTGGGGTCTCTTGACGAAGCATTGGACCATGCGAAGCGTGCAGTGGCCTACGCCGGTCTGAGCGGAGACACACTTATGCGCGTGGTTTCCCGTACGACCGAAGCTGACGCCCTGCATCAGGCAGGGCGCCGGGTTGATGCGGAGAAGCGGTTTCGCCGAGCCGAACAAATGCAGGCTGAGAATGCCTTGGGCCCACGGCTCCACTCATTGCGCGGTTTCCAATACTGCGATCTTCTCCTCGCGCGTGCCGAGCGTGCCGCCTGGGCGGTGCACGGCGGTGCGGTGTCGAGCGCGGCAAAGCAAAACGCAATCAAAGCCATTGAGGCCGTATGCAGGCGCATGAAGGAGAAGCAGAAGTGGAAAACGCTCATCGACAGCAGCCCACTCGACGATGCCCTCGACGATCTGATTCTGGCTCGCGCGGCGATGTATCACGACTTGGTGTCGTCCCAATTTTCTGTCGCCTCAGCCAAAATGGATGACGTGGTGGAGCGCCTCCGTGGCGCCGGTTATCAGGAGTTCATCGTCCAGGGCCTCCTTACCCGCGCTTGGTGTTGGTTCGCCCACTCGGAGCGCGCACTGCACGACCGCGAAGGAGAGGCCTTGGAATGGTGGAACCGCTCGAAAGATGACCTCGACCAAGTAGGGGAGATCGCCACTCGCGCGCCGATGCCGCTCTCCATGGCGGATACTCATCTTTACCGGGCAAGGCTGTTCGGACGAATGAAGCATGAAGGCTCCATGATGACGTATCCCTGGGAATCGCCCGAACACGATTTGAAAGAGGCGCGTAGCCTGATCGAAAAACACGGCTACTGGCGTCGCAAGGAAGAACTCGAGCATGCTGAAGCCGCGCGATCGACATCGCGCGGATCATTGGACGCGCGAGGAGCTTGAGTCCAGTCGGCAAGTATTGGGTGTTCGCTACTTCCGTGATGATACGAGGCCGGTCACGAGTCCGATCCAATACGTCAAATGGTGCGCGGCAAACGCGAATGGGATCACGGGCCACCAACGTAGCGGCAGTCGCGTGACGCGTGCGCCGAGGATGAACGTTGCAAGCGCGTACGGGATAGCGAGCACAGGCGCGAAAAGAAGCCCGATGAATCCTGCCACGAGAAATGCCGAGACTCGCGGGTCGCGGCGCGCTCCGCTCGCGAACATCCTCCCGGTCTTGACGCGGTAGCGCCAGCGCTGCCGCAAATACGGGCCGGGGAAGGCGCGGCGTCGATGGAAGACGCGGACGGCGTCGTGATAGATGACGGAGCCTCGCTGCATGAGCGTTTGCAGGAGCGCGGTGTCTTCGCCGATGTAGCCGATCGATTCGTCGAAGCCGGTGAAGGCGTCGCGGCGGACGAAGAGGTTGACGAGGGCGATGTCGCTGGCGTGCTGGACGGCGAAGATGCCGCGGCGGTTTTCGTGGGCGGCGACGCCGCTGCCGATCCAGGGGGTGGCCAGGAGGGTGTCGGAGATGAGCTCGGCGATCGTGGAGTCGGGCGGGGCGGGATCGGGGCCGCCGAGGGCGAGCGTGCCGGGGTGCTGGTCGAGATACGCGCAGGCGGTGGCCAGCCAGTGCGGATCGGCTATGGCGTCGTCGTCGAGGAAGGCCAGGATCTCCCCTCTCGCGACGGAAACTCCTCGATTTCTTCGAGTTGCGGGATTACGATTCCCCTCGACGACGTTTCGGGACCGGGTTTCTTCCGGCATTTCCAGCGGTTGCGCCGAGACGACGATCAGCTCGAATCCGAACGGCGCTTCCTGGGCCAGGGACGCATGCTGGGCCAAGACTGAGGCGATCGCACGCTCTGCATCGCCACCGATGCGCTCCACCGGCATGATGACCGAGACCTTCGGGATTGAGGATGAAGGATTGAGGATTGAGGATTTCGACACGCCGGATGCATTCTCAATCCTCAATCCTCAATCCTCAATCCAATTCTGACCAAGCAAGAGAAATATGAAACTGATCATCCAGATCCCCGCCTTCAATGAAGAGGCGACCATCGCGCAGGCGTTGCGCGATCTACCGAAGAAAATCGACGGCATCACCTCGATCGAAACACTGGTCATCGACGATGGCTCCAGCGACAGGACGGTCGAGGCCGCGCGCAAAGCGGGCGCGTCCCACATCCTGCAGCTCAAGTCGCACCGCGGTCTTTCCGCCGCCTTCGTGGCCGGCCTCGACGCGGCGCTTCGCCTCGGCGCGGACATCATCGTCAACACCGACGCCGACAATCAATACAACGCCGCCGACATCGCGCGCCTGGTCGTTCCGATCGTCAAGGGCACCGCGGAAGTGGTCATCGGCGATCGCGAGACGTCGAAGTCGCCGCACATGTCCGGTCTCAAGCGGCTTCTGCAGCGCTTCGGCAGTTGGACGGTCGGTAAGGCTTCGGGACTCAGCGTCGCGGACGTCACCAGCGGCTTCCGCGCGTTCTCGCGCGACGCGGCCATGCAGATCAATGTCTTCAACCCTTTCACCTACACGCTCGAGACGGTCATTCAGGCCGGCAATCGCAACCTCGGCGTCCAAAGCGTAACCGTACGGACGAATGCGCCGACTCGGCCCTCACGCCTCTACAGCGGCATCGGTACGTACCTGCGCAAGTCGATGGCCACCATCTTTCGGATCTATACCGTCTATCGCCCGCTCAAGACTTTCTTCGCCATCGGCTCGCTTCTGATGCTGCTCGGCGTGGCGCTGGGCGCGCGATTTCTCTGGTTCTACGCGCAGGGCGATCGCGGCGGACACATCCAGTCGCTGATCCTCGCGGCGGTGTTCCTGATCACCGGATTTCATACATGGCTGATTGCGCTTCTCGCCGATCTCATCGCCGTGAACCGGCGGCTGTCGGAGGATGTGCTGATCCGCGTGAAGAAGCTGGAGTCGCCCGATACAGCCGCGCAACGCGCCCGGCGCGTCTCGGCCGGCTCGCATCCCGCCGGATTCTCATTGCCCGAGAGTCAGCGTCGCGGCGATCGTCCGCAACAGCCAGTGCGCGGGCCACGTGAGCCGCGTCGCGATGCGCCGGCACCAGCCGCGGCAACGCCTGCCGCCGCAAAGCAGCCGGAAACGCAGTGGATCTGGCTCCTCGATGAAGAGAAGCTCAACGACCGCGCGGCAGCACCCGCCGAGAAGAAGCAGCCGCCTGTGGCCGCGAAGATCGCGGAAAAGAAACAGCCGCTCCCACCGCCACCTGCAGACATCGACGTCGATGACGATGAAGACGAGACCGACGTGATGCCGGCCGCTGCCACCGGCGCCCCGCGTCGCCGCAGGCGCCGGCGCGGCGGCGCCGGACGTCAGCACGATGCTTTGCCGGGAAATCGCGGCAAGCATCTGGTCAACGGGGAAGAGAGCAGCGAGTAGCTCAGACCGCGCACTTACGGTTAGGGCTGCGGCTGATTCTCGACCTCCGGGTCGTGGGTGAACTTGTTCCCAGTGGGTGTATGGGTCACTCTGAAGGTGACACCATACGTCACCGTTCCGGTGATGGTTGCTGGGAGAGGCGTGTTGGCATTCGCAATGAAGGTGCCTGAAACATCGAGCATAGGGGCTCCGCCCGGCCAGGTATCGCCGAAGCTGATCGCGTCGTTACCCCATGCGGTGTCCTTGCCCAGGGAGAACCGGATGAACTGATCGTCGCGATAGATCTGGATAGGATCGGGTGCACAAGAAACTCCGGTGGCCGTAGCTGTAACGATGACGTGTTGCATGACTCATTCTCCTTCTGCCGCTTCGCGGCGTTGATTCACGAGATTGACGAGATCGCGATGCCGATAGCCGAGCCGCTCCAGTTGTTGCAGGAGGGGATTGGCATCGCTATCGGCCCAGAGCACAGTTCGCGCTTTGATGTCGAGCACCGCAGGATCGGTGCTCGTTCGCGCAGCAGTCTCGATTGCCTCTCTTGCAGTGGCAAACGCCATCTGCGCTTCCGCGCTCTGCCCGGCGGCGGTGAGCGCCTCACCTCTGGCTAGTTGAGCCTCGGCGAGAAAGCGGAACCACGTCGGGTCATTCGGTGGCGGCGAATCGAGCAGCCGGATGGCTTCGCCGGCCGCCTCGAGCGCCGCGGCAGAATCGGATGCGCGAAGGTGGACACGCGCCGTGCCGATGAGGACGACGGCCAGATCGCGCCTCCACGTAGGCCGAGCTGAAGGACGACGGACCAGGTCCCGCATCAGCGAGTCCGCCGTGGCCACCCACGTGGCCGCGGTATGCACGTCTCCGCGGCGCCGGAGCACATCAGCGACTCGAGTCTGCGTGATCGCCAGGTTCCGCTGCCAGTCGACGTTTGCGTGATCCGAGTCGTACAACTGCCGCTCGCTCACACTCTCCGCGAGTCTCTGCTCGAGCGCCTCGTCATCACGGCCCATGCTCTCCAACACAGCGGCGATATAGCTGCGGGACGTGGCCAGCTTCTGCTTGAGGCGGCTGTTCGCGGCATCATTCGCCACCAGCGAGGACAGGATGGTGAACTCGCGTTGAAAGTGTTCGAGTGCGCTCGTAAGATCTCCAAGCCGCTGCAAGACGAATCCGACTTTGTTCAATGTGATCGCGTACTCGGCCTGCCGATCCGCCGCCATCGGAGCGGCATCCACACGCGCCTTCTTGATCTCCATTGCCACGCGGTTGTGCGCGAGTGCACCCCGCAGATCGCCCTGTGTTTCGAGAAGCGTGGCCACATTGCCGTGGCCTTGAGCGCGCTCGAGGCGATATTCGTCGTTGCCGGGGTAGGCAGCCGCAAGTTCCTCGCCGGCCTTCATGTACTCCGTCCAATGGACGAGCGCGCGTGGCACGTCCGCCTTCATCCTGTACGCGTTACCAATCCAGAAATGGCTCGTTCCCACCGCGAGCTGCGCCTCCGCGTTCCGTGGCTCGCGCCGCTCCGCGGCCTCCGCGAGGCTCAGGGACTGCCGAAACGCGACCATGGCGTCATCCAACTTTCCCTGCGCGATGCGCACGTCGCCGAGCTGGTGCAGCGCCTTGGCATTGCGGATGAGATCAGGAGCGGAGAGGGCCGAGGCGTCGAGCGACGAGAAGTACCCGAGGGAGCGCTGCGCGGCTTCTTCGAGGATGTCCAGACGTCCCACCGGCTCGAGTTTCTTGCGCAGATCCCCGAGCATGAATTCGAGAAGACTCTCCGCTTGTGACCGGCCGGCTTCCGCCGCCGCGCGTTCGCGCACCGCGATCGCGCGCTCCCTTTTCAAATCCACCGTATAGCGCCACGCCCCGAGTAGCGCGATCAACGCGATCACGGCGATGATGCTTCGCCGTGCGATGCGTTGCGGTTTGGCATGGAGGAAGCGCAGACGCTCGGCGGTCTCCACTGCGGTCGGACGGTCCGCGGGTGCGAACTGTTTGAGGCGATTGAGCAGCGCCGTGACGTCGCCGGGCGCGCCTTTCACCGGCTGCGTTTCGCCGCGGGCCACGCGCAGGATGACTTCGCGCGCGGTGAGGCCGATGGGATGCGGGTCTTCGCCGGTGAAGAGCGTCTGGAGGACGAGGCCGAACGAGAACATGTCGCTGGCGGGCGTGAGTGTTTCGCCACGGGCCTGCTCGGGACTCATGAAGAGCGGCGTGCCGAGGGTGATGCCGACGGCGGTAGCCAGGAAATCGCGGCGCGGTGATCCGTTTCGCGGAGCATCATCGAACGAAAATTTCGTCGTCTCGGTGGCATCCGCGACGGCCGCTCGCATGCTGCTGCGCACGGCCACGTGTTTGTCGGACGACTTGCGCTTGTGGTGGAGCCATCGCGCCAGGCCGAAGTCGAGCACCTTGACTTCGCCGCTTTTCGTCAGCATCACGTTCTCCGGCTTGAGATCGCGATGGACGATGCCGGCGCGGTGGGCCTGCACGAGCACGCCGGCGATGGCGATGGCGATGCGCAGCTTCTCGTGGTGCGAGATCCCGCTCTGCATGGCATCGTGCAGCGTCTGGCCGTCGATGTACTCGAGCACGAGCAGGTCGAGATCGGGCGTCTCGATGTAATCGTGAATGCGGCAGATGTTCGGGTGATCCAGCTTCGAGAGAGCGCGAGCCTCGCGCAAAAGCCGCTCGCGGGCCTCGTCGTCGAGACGCTGGTCGTCGTTGAGAACCTTCAGCGCGACCTTGCGCTCGAGCTTCTCATCATAGCCGCCGTAGACATCCCCCATGCCGCCCTGGCCGACGACCTGCGTGACGCGGATGTGTCCAAAATGTCGCCCGATCAGGCCCATCGAAGTCGTCCGTACTGTGGGGAAACCCGAGTGCAATTGTAGACCTGAACCTTATGGATGTAACGATAGAAACCCACATCTCTGCACGAATCGGCCGTTGCGAATCTGCATTCGGTCCCGAACTCTGTATAGAATCCCCGCCTTGATGTCTGATGAACGCTCCGTCCTGGTCGTCGATGATGACGACGCCATCCGTACCCTGATCTCCCGCGTGCTGTTGCGCGCCGACTTCGATGTGGCTCAGGCAGGCAACGGCAGCGAAGCACTGGCCAAGCTTCGCTCCCGGCGATTCCAGACCGTCGTTCTCGATCTGATGATGCCGGTCATGAGCGGCTTCGAAGTCGTCGAGTACCTCCGCACGAACGAAGACGCCGGCGCGCCGTGCATCGTCATCGTCTCGGCCGCCGGCGAGCGCGACCTGCAATCGATCACCTCGCCCCTGGTGCGCAGCGTCCTGCGCAAACCGTTCGACCTGCCCGAGCTGCTTGCAGCAGTCGAGAAGTGTGCGCGGAACGAAGAACCTTCATAGTCGCGTGAACCGCCCCTCGCCTCGGCGGGAAGAGTGCTGGACACTTTTGGACGGCGTGGTGTACCGCGTCAGCGGTACGAAGACGATAGCCGTGGGTCGCGCGCGCAGACGCGCTACCCACGGAAAAGGTGAGCATTCTCGAGTCGCACCACGTCAGTGGTGCGGAGAGCGGAGCATTACAGCAAGAGGACATTCATCGAGGAGTGCGCCTCCTCTCTGCTCGTCCGCTTCGACTCTCCGCACCGGCTACGCGGTGCGACTTCAAATACGTTCTTGTCCGTGGGTAGCGCGTCTGCGCGCGCAACCCACGGCTACCCTCTCCGTACCGCTCCGCGGTACACTGGAGTTTGGCCGGCCAGGATGTTCTTGGCAGAAAAGGATTGATTTCGTGGGAGTCTGGCGTATCCTTGTGACTAGTCATATGACTAGATTACAGGAGGCGCTATGGGCTTTCCGACCAAGGTCCAACTCATCGATCGCCAAGGCAGCCAGCAGTGGTACATCAACTTTCCTTCTGCGCTCGCTCAGGCCTGCGAGTTTCTTCGCGGTGAGGTCGTTGAATGGGTTGTTAAAGACAAGTCCACCTTGATTCTCCGCCGCAGCTCGGATCCGGCTGCGACCGTCGAAACAAAGACTGCGGTCAAAAAAAAACGATAGCCGCTCGCTTGCCGATTCGCTGCGGCTTCTGTTCGGCCAGATGCGGCCCATCGGCGGTTCGCGCGTGGTGGATCGACTTGCCCGGCTGGCCATGGGCCTGCTCACGTGTACCGGCAGACGCACCATCACCGGCATGCTCAGCGCAGCTGGTCGCGAGCAACACGATTGGTCCGCGGATTATCGCGTCTTCTCGCGCGGCCGTTTCCAACCGTCGGACATGTTCGGTTTAATCGAAGATCAGCTTCTCGAACGCTTGCCCGCAGGGCAGGCCGTGGTCACAGCCCTTGATGACA
>JALYJW010000058.1 GCA_030775085.1 Acidobacteriota bacterium
GTTGTCGCCCGGACCGCGTTCCGTGCGAGAGGCGCGCATTCGGGCTAGGCCAACCAGCGTTGCGGGCCGGGCCCGCCCGCCGGAGGCCTCCCGGTCGTCCCCCGAGTGTTGGCCGGCTACAGCGGACCAGAAATGCCTCCGTCTTTGCGCACGCGCCAGAAATGAATGGCCATCAGGAACCCTGCCGCCAGAGGAATGACCATGCAATGCAGCACATAGAACCGCAGCAGCGTGGCCGCACCGATCGACCTGCCGGCGATGAGCGCGAACCTCGCGTCATCGCCCGCATGAATGAGCGGGACATCCCCCAGTTTCATGAGACTCGACATGGGCCCTTCTGTACCGGCACCTGGGGAAGCGCGGGCCATGTTCGATCCGACCGTGATCGCCCAGATGGCGAGTTGGTCCCACGGGAGCAGATACCCCGTGAACGACAGGAGCAAAGTGAGGACGAGCAGAATGACGCCCACGTTCCAGTTGAACTCGCGCGGCGGCTTGTAGGAGCCGGTCATGAAGACCCGGAACATGTGCAGCCAGACCGCGATGACCATGGCGTGCGCACCCCAGCGGTGCATCTCGCGCATGATCCCGAACGGCGCCTGCTCGCGCAGGTCCATGATGTCGGTGAAGGCGTACTCGATCGTGGGCCGGTAATAGAACATCAGCAGCAGACCGGTCACGGTCTCGACGAGGAAAAGAAAGAACGACGTCCCGCCCATGCACCAGGTGTAGCTCATTCGCACGCCGGAGCGGCGAACCTTGACGGGATGAAGGTGAAGGATGAGGGATCCGAGGACCGCCAGGACGCGCTTGCGGTTGGTGTTGGGGATACCTACCCGGAAGATCGACTTCCAGACCTGCGAGTTGACGATTCCTTCCTGGACTTGCTTCAGCGTCATTGAGTTCCCTCGGCTCGCCTCAGCTCGGGAGAGCTATACCTTTAAGAACGACTCCGGATTCACCCAGTCACCGCGTTCCTGAAAGAACTGCACCGACTTGTCGACCACGATCTGACCGTCAGCCGGATCGATGAAGATCTTTGCGCGCTCGAGCGGACGGGGTGCAGGTCCTTCGAAGTTGACTCCGGTCCTGTAATAGCCGCTGCCGTGACAAGGGCATTTGAACTTGTTCTGCGAGGGAAGCCAGTTCGGCGTGCATCCGAGGTGCGTACAGGTGGTGATGAGGGCATACATCATCTCCTCATTGCGCACCATCCAAATGCCGAACTTATCCTTCCAACGCTCGTCGACTTCGCCGACCGAGTAGTCGGCCGGAAGGCCGGCCTTGAACTTCTGCACCGGCTCGAAGAGAACGTTTGGAAAGAGGAACCTGACGAAGACCGCCGTCAGACCGCCGAGAGCCGCGGCCAGCCCGGTCCACGCCGCCGTCAGCAACACCGGAAACTTGCGGCGGGTGATCTCCCCCTGCTCGCGAATTTCCGCGGCTGCGCTCCCCGCCAGCGGGGTCTTCGGGGCCACCTGATAGGGCGTAAGTTGCTCAGACATTGAGGAGTTTCTGAGACGCGATGCGGGTCGGCGTACTATCGGTGAAAAGGGAAACCGTGTCAACGGGAATCAGTGATGCAAAACACATCATGAAGTGAGCACGATTTGAGTCGTTCTTCGTTCGTGGTTTGACGGCACCTCGATCGAGTGCCTCGACTCCTTGCTACCAGCTCCATCGCTGCAGATTCTCGATCTGATCGAAATGTTCGTCGCGCGTGACAATCGGCAAATCATGCTGGCGCGCGAGGGCAGCGATCCACACGTCGGGTAGCGCATCACCGCCACTCTGAGAGGTCCACCACCTTGAGATCCGCGGAGAGAATGCGGTCGACATTCTCGACCGATTTCGGCTTGGCAAGACCGAATACGCTGCGCCACCCTGATCGCTCGGATTGCTGCTGCGGAACAGCGGAGAGACTCGTCTCGAGAGCTTCGCGGATGAGCTCCTGGAGGCTTTTTCCTCGAATTGCAGCCGTCGCTTTTGCTCTCTTTAAGAGCTCGTCAGAGATCTCGATGTTTGCCTTCACGAGCCCATTTAAGCACTTACGGGGGGCGGAGCTCTTGCCGTCACCGCATTGACCATATTAGACTCCTATGGTGAAAACTATTGCGATCTCCATTGATGAACCAACACTCAACGCTCTCGACCGGCTTGCTCAGAAGGGCAGCGCAAAGGGCAAGCGCTCGGAGTTGGTCAGAGAAGCGCTCGTCGAATTTCTGACGCGGCGCGAATGTGAGGAACAGGAAACGCTCGAGCGGGCCGCGATTGCGAAACACCGCGCGCTGCTGTCCCGTCAGGCGAAGGCCATGGTCGCCGAGCAAGCACAACCATGAGGCGCGGTGAAATCTATCGGACCAGCCATCGCATGGCTGAGCGAGGGGATAAGCCGGGTTACTACGTGATCGTCTCGCGCGGGTTCATCGCCGGCAACGACGATATCTCGACCGTCATCTGCGCACCGGTATACGGCGAGGTCCTGGGGCTGGCCACCGAGGTTGTCGTCGGTCCAGAGGAGGGGATTCCTCGCTCCAGTGCGATCCGCTGCGACTTTCTGATGCTGATGTTCAAGGAAAAGCTCACCACGCGAGCCGGGCTGCTATCCGGTCCAAAACTCCTGCTGCTGAACCAGGCCCTTGCCCGGGCCCTGGACCTGCCTGCACATCGTCACTGATCATCGTTTCGAAAGCGCTTCGCTCGCTGCTGACCGTACCTGCAGCGACGGATCGTTTTTCGCGATCGGCGGGAGGATCGTCTTCGCTTCCTCGGGGGCGATTTTCACGAGCGCGGGGATGGCCGCGAGCATGGTGGCGTCTTTCTGGTCGGGGCGCATTCCGGCCACTCTGTCGAGGCGGGAGCGGTCGAGCATCTCCCGCAACACGCCGATGGCGCGCGTGTCGCCGTAACGGGCCAGTGCGATGGCGGCGTTGTAGCGAACGTCGGCGATCGGCTCTGTGACCGCGGCGGCCAGTGCTGGCAACGCACGCGGATCGCGTATCTCGCCGAGCGCATACGCTGCGGCCTTGCGGACGTCGCGCTCATCGGCCGTAAACGCTTCGATGAGTGGCGGAACGGCGGCTGGATCGCCGAGGCGCCCCAGCGCCAGAGCGGCATAAATGCGGGTCTCGGGCGCGCGATCCTTCAGCGCGTCGACGAGCAGCGGCGTCGCACGCCGATCGCCGAGGTTGCCGAGGACCATGCTCAGGTACTGGCGGATGCGCGGATCGTCGTTCTTCGCGCTGTCGTGAACACGGATCACGTCGTGAATCAGATTCGGATACTTCTTCGCCTCGCCGGCGTTGATGAGCTGCGAGAGCTGATAGGCCGCCTGCCAGCGCTCCCGCCGTCCGCCCGACTGAACCTCATTCAGATAGTCGGGGACCGTCTGCTCGTCCGAAGCCAGCTTCCCGAAAAGAAAGAAAATCGCCACGGCAATGGCCACGACGCCGAGGGGGAAGAGGACGAACTGGAAGAGGATGGTGCGCGACGATTCCTTCGGAACGTCGGATGGAGAATTGTGGATTGAGGATTGAGGATTCGCGGGATTCTCAGGGGTCTCGGTTTTCAATCCTCAATCCTCAATTCTGAATCCTCAATCCCGTCACCGGCCAGTGCCGTTCACGACGAAGTCGGGCAGATACCCTTTCAACTGCGTCGGGGCGTCGGGAACGATGATGGCGTCCTTGTCGCAGACGCTCTCGCACAGCCGGCAGGCCACGCACTTGTTCTTCTCGACGAAGGCGATCTTGTAGTGATTGGCGAGCGTCTCGTCGTCGGCATCGATCATCTTGATGCACTCGAACGGGCAGATGTCGACGCAGAACTCGCAACCAGTGCAAAGGTCCTTGACGACCTCGGCCTTCGGGATGTCCTTGGGCTTGATGCGCGGGATCAGTTCGCCATGCTGATTCTGGATGGCGTCGACCGGACAGTAGATGCCGCACACCGAACAGTCGATGCAACGCTCGGGGTGGATGTAGTACTGGCCTTTGGCCTCGCCCCAGATCGTGTTCGTCGGGCATTTGATCTCGCAAACGGAGCACCCGATGCAGGCGTCGGTGATGAAATGTGGCATGTCTCGGGCGTCAGTGTAACGTAGCCGTCAAGCGTGCAGTTTTGCTAGCCGCTAGGCGTGTAATTTCACGTCACGATTCAACGCTTCGTCCTGCGCGGAAAGCGCCAGACTGTGCGGCAACGGGACCAGATCGAGGCCGAAGAATTCGCGGCGCCACGCAGCGTAGTCGGCCACGCCATCGAGGCGGACCCGTCCGCCGCCGCCGCTCATCGGATGGTCGCCGCCCATCGCCGAGATCCGCTGCAGCGCCGCGTATCCGAGGAGCATCTTCATCGCCGGAACGGTACGGAGATCCCACCGGCCCAGCGCAAGCCGCAGGATCTTCTTCGTCATATCGCCGGCCGAGTAGAACTTCTTGTAGCAATGCATCAGCAACTCGTGCCACCGCTGCGTCGTGAAGTTCGGGTGATCCCAGGTTACGCACGTGCCATCGAAGCGGTCGAGATTGGTCTCCCGGATCATTCCCTTGTTCAGAAACTCCTCGTACTGATCGGTGCCGGGAATCGGCGTGAGGAGATAGAACGAGGCCACGTCCGGCTGGAGGTCGCGCAGCTTCTGCAGATGTTCGAACACGCCCTCTTCCGTGTCGGTCGGGAATCCGATGATGTTCGAGAAGTGCGTGGTCAGCCGCCGCTTGCGGCAGAGCTCCACGATGCGGCCGTACATGTCGGGATGGTTCTGCGTCTTGTGCGCGGCCAGCAGCGTCGAGCGCTGGAACGACTCGACGCCGACGAACATCTGGAAGCAGCCTGCTCGCGCCAGGAGCTCGATGAGATCTTCCTGTTTGGCGATCTGCGTGTCGCACTGGCAGAAGAACGGAAGGTTGATCTTTTCATCGATCATCGCTTCCAGCAGTTGCCGGACTTCCGCGTATTTGTTGAAGTTGTCGGACGTAAACAGGATCATGCGCACGCCCGCGGCCTTGGCGGCCTTGAGGCTGGCGACCGTGGTCGACACCGGTTGGCTGCGCACCTGCCGGCCGGCGATCTTGATCACCGAACAGAAGTTGCACGTGTACGGACATCCGCGCGCCGGATAGACGCCGAGCATCGGGATGGCGTATCGCGCCAGATCGCGTTTCGTGGGCGGAATGAGCGGCGGAGGATCGAGTTGCGGACCCCATCGCGCGTCGCTGCCGTAGACCGGTTGCAGCTCGCCATCCAAAGCATCGCGCAGAATCGCCGGCCACACGATCTCCGCTTCCGAAAGCGCGAAGCTCACACCTCGGCCATGCAGCAGCGACGTGTCGCACGTCATCGGATGCGGTCCGCCGATCACGACCGACTCCACGCCGCGCGAGCGCGCCAACGCCGCGAGATCGAGCGACCGTTGAAACTGATGGCTCTGCACGCCGGCAAACGCTAGAAGAGTCCGGCGTCGCGGATCGCGTTGAAGAAGATCGAGGTAATGGAGATCGGCGTGGACGTACTCGTCGATCGTCGTGACCTCGCACCGAGCGCCTTCGAATTCCGCCGGCGTCAGGCTGGCGAGATACGACAGCGTGCTGTTGGGCATAAACCCGCGCCGGAAGCGCTGCACATAGCCGTCCACATCGTACTTGCCCGGCTTCAGGATGATGACCCGCAGCGAAGTCGACATGACCCCCTCGAGAGGGCCGGCCGAAGCCGAGGCCCTGCGCACATTGGATGTTTGGAGATTGGCGCGATGATACGCCGCAACCGGTGGACTTACACGAGCTCGAGATCGGTTTTCGTGAAGTCGTCGCCGCGGCAGAGAAGCGGCTGCCGGGCAAGAGCCGCCGTCGCGTAGGTCATGCAGTCACCGAAGTTCTCGAAAGAAGACGGCAAGAATCGCCGAGCTGTCGATGATCAAACTCCGCCCTTTCCGTATCCCAAAATCTGCTCACGCTCTCTCTTGGTAACGCGACGTCCCAGATACTTCTGAGGAACGTTGGGCCAGACCTCTCGCTCGAGGAAATCCAATGCGCGGGCCAACCGATGCTTTCCCGACGGTCCCATGGCGATTCGTTCCCTGCGCTCTTCCAGAGCGCGAAGGATCGCTGCGGTCCTGGTCTCACCAGTCATATGGGCGAGCTCCTCCGCCAGGCGCTCCACCCTGTCATTCTTGATATTCATGGCCATGGTAGAAAGATTCTACCAAAGCACGCTACTTCTCGAGGCGCACGCGCAGGACGAGGGCGCGGTCATTCTTGAACAACACCATGACCCGACGTTGGCGAAGTGCGATGAGCTCAGGCGCGGCACGTTCGCCGATCCAGACGAACTCGCCCTGCGGCAAGGGCTCGTTTGGTGGCTGCATGACGCGCCAGCCGGGATGCCTCCCCTGCTCCGCCGGGAATGCTTGCACGCGTGCGACACCGAGTTGCTCCGCCGACTCGAGATACAGAAATCCGCTGGCCACGATCTTCTCGTCCGGCTTTGCACTCTGCCGCAGCACGATGGCCGCTTCGCGATACGGATCGCGCGGACGGCGCGCATGCTCGAGCGCTCCCATCGCGATCGCCACCACCCCGCATCCGCACAGCACCACGCAGAGCGCGATCCGAACGCGTGGCGCCCAGGCGGCAAGCGACGTCGCAAGCCAGAGCACGAGAGGCACAGCCAGAACCGATTCGAACCGCATCGGGAAGTAGACCGTTCGTCCTGCCAGCGCGAATGCAATGGCGAGCAGCACGGGCACGACCACCATCGGCAGGAAGGTCCACTTGCGCGCACCCGCCACCATCAACGCAGTCATCGACACGACTAGGACGACGAGCGGCGGTGCTGTGAACAACGCTCCCGCCGACGGCCCGACAAACATGAATGCGCCCAGTGCGGCAATCGGGTTCTGTCCCGCGAGCCATGCCGTTGCCTGCGGCGGCTGTCTCGACGCGAGGTACAGCCCGGGAAGAAATGCAACGGCCGCAATGGCCAGGGCCGTTGCGGCTCTCCGCTTCGGGCCCGACAACAACACGAGCGGGAGGAACAGCGCGCCGTACCAGTGCGTGTACGCCGCGAGCAGAAACGAAACGGCGGACGCACCGGGTCGTCGCTCATGCACGGCGATCACGCCGAGCGCGACGAACAGCCCGCACAGCGAGTACGCACGCGCTTCGACTGCGAAGAGCGCGGCCGGCGGATAGATTGCCAGCAGCAACGCGCCGAGGTACCGCGCGTCGCCGAGGGATTTCCGGGTCAGGATCAGAGCGAGCGTGATCGTTGCGATGAGCAGCGACATCACCCGCAAAGCCATCACATCAGGGATGCGCGCGATGAAGTAGTACAGAGGAGGTCCGGAGTCCTGCAGCAGCGCCGGAAGAATGGCTTCGATCGGCTGCCGGGCCATCCAGACCGTGAACAGTTCGTCGAAGAAGGGCTCGCGAACGATGAGCAGCGCGAGACGAACGAGGAAGAAGACGATGACAGCCGCGATGGCAAGAAGCGTCTGCCCGTTGTCCCCCTCGCGGGTGGTCACACGGAGAGAAGCTCCGAGATCGTCTTGATCAGATGCGACGACTGAATCGGCTTCGAGATGTAAGCGTTGGCGCCGAGGGCCAGGCCGCGCTCACGATCCTCTTCGGCGCCCTCGGTGGTGATGATGATGATGGGGATGTTCTTGAGCTGGGCGTTCTGGCGGACCAGCGACACCAGCTTGAGACCGTCCATGACCGGCATGTTGATGTCGGTGAGGATCAGGTCGATGCGGTCGGGGCCGGACAGCTTCTTGAGCGCGTCCACGCCATCGACGGCTTCGATGATCTTTGCGTTCTTGAACCGTTTCAACGAAAACGAGATCAATTGACGCATGGTCGGCGAGTCTTCGACGACCAGAAAGTTCGCGTTCTCCATCCCCACTGGTATGCGACCTCTTCCCTCTGACTATTGACTAATGCCTAAGTTGACGTCGTGAGCAGATCGAGGAAGCTCTGAATCGTGTTGAGCTTCCGTTCGGACTGCGAGTAGAGCTTCGATGAAAAGATGGCCGTGGCGGCGTGTGCGGCCAGCAGCGAGAACAGCTCGTAATCGACCGCTGAAAAGGCATCCTTCTGCTGCAGGAGCCGGTAGATCACGATCAGCCCGATCACGTGCTCCTTGATCTTGAGCGGTACGGCGGCCAGCGGTTTGTCGATGGAGATGTCGCTGCCTTCGATGTCCTGGTTGATGTAGTAGCTCTCGCCCGTCTTGGCGACGGTGCCCAGCACGCCCTCGCCGAGACGCGTGGAGATCGTGTCCACGCCCGGCATGGCGTCCTCGCCTTCGTAGGCGATGGCCTTCAGCTCGTTGGTCTTCTCATCCAGCAACAGGATGGCGAAAGACTCGGCGCCGATGAGATTGATGATGATCTCCTGGACGATCTGGATGACTTCGCGGAAGTCCAGGGTGGAATGGAGCTGGTAGCTGGCAACGTAGAGGTTGGCCAGGTTGTTGTTCTGCTCTTCGATCTCGATGTAGCGGTTGGCGAAGTCCTTGTTCTCTTCCTCGACTTCGCGGAAACGCTGCTGGATGCGGCGGTTCTCGTCGGTCAGGTGGGTGAGTTGCTCGCGCAACCTTTGTACTTCTTCGGTAGGGCCGCTGGTCGCTTCGTTCTCCAGCGAGAGAACGCGATAGCGCAGCCGCTGGTTTTCACGGAGCAGCTCCTCCGTGAACTCCTTGCCCTTGTTGAAGATCTCGAGAAACTTCTCGGCTTTTGACTCTTCACTCATTGCGGACCCGTAAGATCGGTGAATGTAGCACAGCGTGCGCGTTTCGAGGTGCGGCAGAAAAAATTCGTCGTCCGTGTCGCCGTCAACCGCACAGTCTCCGCAGCGCGCCGGGGATCTGCGACAAAGGCAGTACTTCGTCGATGGCGCCGGTGCGGATGGCCTCGGCGGGCATGCCGAAAATGATGGCGCTCTCCGACGATTCGGCGATGGTGCGGCCTCCGCGCTCGCGCACGGCACGGATGGCTTCCGCTCCATCGTCGCCCATGCCGGTCATGATCACGGCGATGAGCCGTTCGCCGCAGGCCACGCTGGAGGTGTTGAACAATCGATCGACGGAGGGGGCGTAAAGATCGCCGCCGCCGGCGGGAAAGACACGCAACTGCAGTCCTTCCGGGACACGGCGCACTTCCGTTTGCACACCGCCGGGCGCGACGTAGACGTGGCCCGGCTCGAGCATTTCGCCGTCGCGTCCTTCACTCACGTCGAACGGAGTGAGTTTGTTCACGCGTTCCGCGAAGAGGCGTGTGAACGTCGGAGGCATGTGCTGCGCCACCACGAACGGCACCGGCAACCGCGGCAGCGATTGGAAGAGGTGCTGCAACGCCGGCGGTCCGCCGGTGGAGCAACCGATGGCTACGAGCTCGATCCCTTTCGGACAGACCTCGGGGACAGGAACCGTCGTGTCGACGTCGTCCTGCTCCTGGATGCGGCGGCTGAGGTTCTCCATCCGCACCTGCGCCGTTTGCAGAACTTTGATCACCAGATCGCGCTGGATCTCTTCGAGGCGCGGTGAAACGCGTCCGCCCGGTTTGGCAATGAAGTCGAGCGCACCCAGCTCCAGCGCCTTGAATACGCTGCGGTCGCTGGCGCGCGAAGAGACCGCGATCACCGCCGTCGGCAGGTTCACCATCAGCCAGCGCAGGAACGCGAACCCGTCCATGATCGGCATCTCGAGATCGAGCGTGATCACGCTGGGCCGATGCTTCATGACCTGCTTGATCCCGTCCTCCCCGTTCACGGCCGTCCCCACGACGGTGATGCCGGGATCGGTTTCGAGCATGCGCGTGAGCGTGACGCGGTTGTACGCCGAGTCGTCGATCACGAGCGCGCGGATAGGCGGGGTCGCGGACACTACAGGCATTCTATGGTGAGTCGGACTACGGAACGACGATGGCGATCCGATCGGCGAATGTCTCGAAATGGCGCGGGTTGAACGTCAATAGCTCCTGCGCTCGGCCTTCGAGCGCCGCATGGGCAATGACGGCGTCATAAACGCCACCACCGACGGTAGCTCCGGCTACGCACTCTCCAAGAAACGCCCACGCTTTCCGAGGGGAGAGCGCGACGATGCGTCCCTCGCCGAATGAATCGTGGAGAAGCCGGTGCGCAATCTCCGGAGCCAGCCGGTAGGGAGCAGGCAGCCGCGTCATGACCGAATAGCTCTCCACGAGCGCAGGTAGTGGGATGAGAAGGATTCCTCCGGCCATCGCTTTTCCCAACGCGCGGGATGCACGGTCGTGGAACTCGTGCCAGCTCAGCAGCCCGGCGACGATGACGCTGCTGTCGACGGCAATCATCGCCGGCGCTCGCGGACCGATTTCAGAGTCTCACGGACCGTGGCGTTCGTCAGCGAATCGCCGTTCTCCACCGGAACAGCAACATGTAAGCGGTCCTTCTTGACGATCCGGACTTCGCGCGGAAGCGGCTCGATCTCCACTCGCCCGTCATGGCAAACGATGCGCAACGGCATTCCGGGCTCGAGCTGCGCCTGGTCGCGAATCTCTTTCGGCAGAACCAGACGTCCGGCAGAATCGATGGTCACCGTAATGGCATTTCTCATGGCAATTCATTACCACAAAAGCTGCCACTTCATTCCTCCGGAGCCGGCTCCCCGAGCATGGACGCGTTCTTGTGGCGGAACTTGCCGCTGGCGAGCATCGCCGGGAGGAGCGTGATGGAGGCGAGGCAACTGAGGGCAATGCCGAAGGTCGACGCGAATCCGAGCGAGCGGACGCCGGGTGAGTGAGAGATGCCGAACGAAGCGAAGCCGACGATCGACATGAGCGCGGCCAGCGTGACGGCACGTGCGGTCTCGATGGCGTTCTCTTCGAAGCGATCCGGCGCCTCGTCGTAGCGCTGGAGCATGTAGACGGCGTAGTCCGTGGCCGTACCGACCAGCATCAGTCCCGCAAAGATGTTCATGAAGTTGAACTCGAGATTGAACGTGGCCATGAAGCCGAGCATGCAGGTACATCCGGCCACGAACGGCACGAACACGAGGCATGAACGCGAGAACGAGCGGAAGCCGATCCACAGCAACGCAAAGACGATCACGAAGCCAACCACGCTGGCACGGACGGCGTCAGCTCGAACGATGCTGCGCAGCGTCTGCGATACGAGATTGACCCCGGTCAACGCGCCCTCGGGATGGTTCTTCCGAAACTCCTGCAGCTCGTCCGGCAGGAAGCGTGGCCAGGTTCCGGTGGTCGGATAGAGATAGACGATCGACATGTAGCCGGTCGGCGTCTTCTTGATGAAGCGCTGCACGCTTTCGGCGAGCCCGAGGCGCTCGAGCGTCTCCATCGTCAACGGCTGGCGCTGCTGCAGCGACTGGGCGACCAGCGGGAGAAAGGCATCGTAGGCCTCTGGCTTGAAACCGTTGTCGGTGAGAGCCTGCCGGAATGTCCGCTCGATGCGCGCGTACGAGAATCGATCGTTCGCGCCTTCCTCCAATTTCCGGATCACCTGCTGCTGCTGCGTCTCGCTCGGCAGGAAGGTGGTGATCGATTGATAAGAGCCGATGATCCCCTTCTCCGCGATCGTCTCCAGCTCCGGAAGGGCAGCCTCCGTTTTCGCGATGGCTTCGCTGGCCGTCTTACCGCGTACTCCGTACATCATGAACTCGAACGACTGCCCGAACTTCTCCGTCACGAACTCCTGCAACTGCACGCCGTCGTTGCCCTTCGAGCGGAGGTTCTGGATGCTGTCGCTGAAGCGAACGCGCGTGGCCGCGAGTCCGGCCACAGCTACGAGAATGACCCACGTAATGATGACCGCGCGCGGTCTGGCGATGCTGAACCGGAGGATCGGAGTGGAGCCGACCGAATGCACTTTCACGGTCCGCCTCCCCTCGCGGCGCTTTTCGACGATCACCACCAGCGCAGGCACCACGAAGACAACGCAGACGAGAAAGACCATGATGCCGCTTCCGGTCAGGAAGCCGAGCTGCGTCATTCCCCGGAAGTCCGTGGCCAGGAATGCGTAGAACGTGGCCGCGGTCGTGAGCGCGCCGATGATGACGCCCGGCAGCGTATGTCTCATGAACGTGCGCACCGCATCGATCACCGACGCACCGCGATTCCGCTCGTCGACGTAGCGCTCGTACATCACTGTCGAGAAGTCGATGCCCAGCCCGGCCAGCAATGCGGAGAATCCCGTGCTTGCGGCCGAGAGCGTGCCGAACGTCAGCGCGCCGATCGCAAATGTGACGATGATCGCGGCCATCATCGGAACCCCCGCGTAGAGCAGCGCGGACGGCCGACGATACGCGTAAAAATAGAGCAGCAACACTCCGATGATGGACACCGCGCTGTTGAGCGTCATGTCCTGGCGGATGATTTTTTCGTCGGCCGCGGCGATGGCGTAGCCGCCGGTGTAACCGATCTCCGGAAGGGCCACATCCGGATTGGCGGTCCTGAATTCCGCGAGCGCCTGGCCGGCCAATCCTCGGGTTTCCTCCATCACGGCGCGGCTGAACGGCAGGTCCTGCGCGGCCTTGACCGGCTTGGCGATGATCACCGCCGCGCTCTGATCGGTGGAGACGTAGTAGCCGCTCGAGAAGTCTGCATTCAATCCGCCGCCGGCGCGCTTCAGCTTCTCGACGTAGATCGGCAGCAGATTGAACGGATCGATCCGGACGAACTGCTTGGCCACGGTCGATTGCGGAGTCTGCAGGAGCGTACGGTTTCGTTCGACGGACGCCCGGATGCTCTCGTCCGTCAACTTCGCCGCCACCGCATCGAGCTGTTGCGGATTCAGCACGAGGAGCGAGTACGGCAGGACCTTGTCGATGACCGTGAACGGATCAGGGATGCGCCAGGTCACGTTCTCGATGTTCTTCGAGCTGCGCAGCCGCTCGCCGATCGCATCGATGAGCGGACCATATGCCGCCGGCTCGGCGCCCTTCGGCAACTTCAGCACGATGACGTGGAAGTCGAGCGTGCCGGTCTCGGTGAGGAGCTCGCGGAACTCGTTCACCTCGCGGTTGTTCTGCGGAACGAGATTCAGCACATCAGGATCGAGGCGCAGGCGCGAAGCCACGAGGGCGGAGACAACCACGACCAGCAGAGTGACCACCAAGATCGCCCGAGGACGACGCAGCACGAGATCGGCAATCCGTTCGATGAGACGAGCAACCATGTCGGCGCCGGTATATCACGCACGAAAAAAAAGAGACCGGCGGGAATCGTCGCCCGCCGGCCTCGCAACCCACCCTGCGCTTGCTCGGGGGAACACGCGCCACAACCACGGGTCTCATGACCCGCTACTCGGAGATCACTTGTTGCGCTGCACGATCACGAGGACCGCGGTCTTCGTCCCATCCGCGCCGGCACTTGCCTTCACGTGAACGCGCCAGCCCGGCTGAATGTCCGTGGCCGGCACCGGCGTGTTGCCCTTGCGGATCTCGGTCGACGCATCGATCACGAACGTCTCTTCTTTCTTCTTCGAGCCGAAGATCGTCAATGACGTTGCGCTCGCGCTCACGACGGTTCCCTCGTACTCGCGCACCGCCGGAGCTTCACCATCATCATCGTCATCCTCGCCATCGTTCTGCACGAAGATCGAGGTGGCGGTGAGCACTTCGTTGATCTTCAGTGCCTTGACGTGAACGCGCATGCCCGGCACGAGATCGGCCGCCGTCAAAACCGTGTTGCCATGCCGGATGATGGTCTGCGGCGTCAAAGCGATGACCACGCCCGGCTGTCTCGAGCTGTCGACGACGATCTCGGCAGCGCTCGCACTCCTGATGATGCCTTCAATCTCATGTGTCTTCGTGCCCGCGGCGCGTCTGCGTCCCTTCTTCGCCGCGGTCTGCGCCAGATCGACGATCACGTGACCGGCCGCCGGCTGCAGACGGAGCGTGGCATCGATGCCATCGCTGGCGCGCTGAAATGACAACTCCGCTTCTTCCGGAACACCGGCGAACGCGAACTGTCCGTCAGCCGCGAGCACCATGCTCATCCCCGTGCCGCGCACGGACACTTCGACGCCGGCCGGGCTCGAGCCCTCACCCATTGTCACTTCGCCGGTCACCACAGCCGACCCGTACGCTCCCGTCAGCGTGGTCCGCTCGCTCCCGGTGCATGCACCGAGCACGAACAACGCAACCACCGCCAACATCGACACCAACTGTCGTTTCATACGGGCCTCCGGAAAATAAAAAGGGGGGCGTGCGGTACGCCCCCCTGGTGCAACCTGCTGTGCGCTTTGCGAGGCGGATTCTACACGAGCGGCGATGAGCGAACGTGATCTGGATCACGCTCGCGATTCGAGTCTCGGCCGCGGATTTGGTCCAGGTCAAGGTCCAGATGCAATCTTCCACGGAGCGCGAGCGCGCGTTCGTAGAAACGGCGACGCGGGACCGGGCTCGCCGCAGCGACGTTCGTGGTGTCTTGTACTTCGTCTCGCTTGATCTCGTCTTTCATCCACGTCCAACGTACACTCTGCCGGACCCCATCCGCAACACTTCGGGAAAATGCCGGAACAACCGCTGTTCCATCTCGTGCAAGACGGCGAAGGAATCTCCGACGCCCGCATGGCGGAGGTGTCCCGATTGCGTGCCGAGCTCGAAGCGCGGAACCGGCAGGAGATCGCCGTCGCCGAGCTCGGTCAGGCCGCACTGACCGGAGTCGATCCGCTGATGCTGCTCGGTCAGGCTTGTGCTCTCGTCGAGCTCACCCTGCAGGTCTCGCACTGCCGGGCGCTGGAGATCACTCCCGGCGGACCGATGACGCTTCGGGCGGCGCTCGGCGCGAACGACACCTTCCTTCGCTGCGCGCTCGACGTCGACGAAGACGATTCGATCGGCATGGTCACGCTGCTCGCCGATGCACCATTCACGTTCGGCAGGCTCGACGAAGAAACGCGCTTCAAATCGACGCACCTTCGTACCGACCACGGCGTACGCAGCGGCGCCGGCGTCGTGATCCGAACTCAGTACGGACCGTTCGGCGTGATCCTCGCCTACGCCAGTGAAGAACGGACGTTCACCGATTACGAGCTGGCCTTCCTGCGCGCCACCGCGAACATCATGGGCGAGGCGTTCTCGCGCGCGCGCACCGAGCAGGCATTGCGGAAATCGGAAGCCCGGCTGCGGCAGCTCATCGCGTCGACGCTCGATGCGGTCGTGACCGTCGACCGTTCCCTCACCGTCATCGAATGGAATCGCCAGGCCGAGGCCATTTTCGGGATTCCGGCGCGCGCGGTCCTGGCCCTGCCACTCCGCGAGAATTTTCTGCCGGTTGGCGACCTGCGCATCCTGAACGCTCTGCTGAAACGCTACCGCAGCGGACGGCCGATGCGTCTGCTGCGCCGGCGCCTCGAGACCATAGCCCGGCGCATCGACGGCGAAGAGTTCCCGATCGAGATCATGCTGGCTCCGGCCGGCAGCGGCTCGGACACGACCATCACCGCATTCATTCGCGACATCTCCGAGCGCAAGCGCGCCGAGCGCGAGCTGGCCTCGCGCGAGAAGCGCTTCCGCACCATCGTCGAGAAGAGCTGGAGCGGCGTGGTGCTGCTCGACGGCGATTTTCGCTTCTCATTCACAGGCTCATCGACCGAGCATCTCATCGGTTACGACGAGCGCGAGCTCCTCGGTCGCTCGATCTTCGACTTCGTCCATCCCCACGACCTCGACGGCGCACAGAAAATGCTTTTCGCCGTTCTCGACGCACCGAATCAGGACGCACACGGCGAACTGCGCTTCCTGCACAAGGAAGGACATTGGGTATGGCTGGAGGGTTTCGGCCAGAACCTGCTGCACGAGCCGACTGTCGGCGCGATCGTTCTCAACTACCGTGACGTCTCGCAACGCAAGCAGGCCGAAAAGCAGCTCGAGTATCGCGCCTACTACGACTCGCTGACCGGACTTCCGAATCGACTCCTGTTCCGCGACCGCCTCGTCAACAGCCTGGCCGCGGCCAAGCGCAACCGCATCGGCGTGGCCGTGATGTATCTCGACGTCGATCACTTCAAGCTCGTGAACGACGGACTCGGACACTCGTTCGGCGACCTCCTCCTGGCCGACATCGCCCGCCGGCTGCATGGCGCGCTGCGCGCCTCCGACACGATCTCGCGCATCGGCGGCGATGAGTTCAGCGTCCTCCTGCCGGAGATCAGCGGCACCGAAGCGGTGGCCAGCGTGGCCCGCAAGATTCTGGAGTCGCTGACCAAGCCGTTTCGCGTCGACGGGCACGAGCTGTTCATCACGGCCAGCCTCGGCATCAGTTGCTTCCCGAACGATGGGGACGACGCGGAGACATTGCTCAAATGCGCCGATGCGGCGATGTATCGCGCCAAAGAGCTCGGCCGCAATCAGGCGCAACTCTTCACGGCCAGCATGAACGAGCGCTACGTGCGCCGGCTTGCACTCGAGCAGCATTTGCATCATGCGCTGGAGCGCCAACAGCTCGAGCTCTGGTATCAACCCGTGTACGACCGCGCGCGGCGGCGCATCGTTTCGCTCGAAGCGCTATTGCGCTGGCGCGATCCCAGCCGCGGCGTGGTCGAGCCTTCCGAATTCATCAGCCTCGCCGAAGAAACCGGAATGATCATCCCCATCGGCGAATGGGTGATCCGCACCGCCTGCCGGCAGTTGCGCGAATGGCACGATCAAGGACTGGAGACGTTGCGACTGGCCGTGAACATCTCCGCCGTGCAGCTCCAGCAGCGCGATTTCGTCGAAATCGTGCGGGGCGCTCTCGAAGAGAGCCAGTTGGCCGCGCACTTTCTCGAGCTGGAGATCACCGAAAGCGCGGCCATGCACAATTTCGAGCTGACCATGAATGTGCTGCGCGATCTACGCGCCCTCGGCGTGGGCGTGGCGGTCGACGACTTCGGCACAGGCCAGTCCTCACTCACCTACCTCAAACACTTCCCGATCGACACGGTCAAGATCGACAAAGAGTTCCTGCGCGACGTCACCTTCGACGAAACCGCAGCCGCGATCGTCTCCTACGTCATCAACCTCGCCCACACCCTCAAGCTCAACGTCGTCGCCGAAGGAGTAGAGACCGAGGAGCAATACACCTTCCTCCGTCACTACGGCTGCGACCAGATGCAAGGCTACCTCTTCAGCAAACCGCTCCCCGCCGCAGAAATCCTCCCCTTCCTCCGCCAAATGCCCGCGCGGCCCAAGACCGTGGAAATGCAACGGCCGGCGGTTTGAACGAGAGGCCTCGAGGTCACAACTTCTGTCCCTTGGCAGGCTGACCGGAAAGCAGGAAGGTCTTGGGATACTTGCCTTCGCCACAGATCTTGAAGGTGCCGAAATCCTTGACCCATAAGCCATCAGGCGCTTCGGGCTCTGACTCTCTCCAAAGCTTGAGCCGGTAAAGATCCTCGACTGTGATCTGGCGATCGCGCAATCGATCAAACAAATGATCGCGAAGAGCGCGCGGCAGTTCCGTCCACTGAATCTTCGGCACTATTCACCGAAAGTCATTCGGGCCAACTGCTCCTTCAAACGCCTTTGCTCGGCGGCGCTCGAAGACTGAGCCAGCCGCTCGGCGACCGCGAAGAACTCTTGTTTCTCACGCTCCCGGGCCTCGAGACCCACCTCGATCAGTTCGACGATGACCCGGTTCGCACTCGTCCGCTGGGTCGCTGCGATGCTCTTCACCCGGCGGGCTACTCGCGTTGGGAGACTGACACTCTGGCGGACGATCTTTTCTGGTTGGGCCATGCCAAGTCATCTTACACCGCTCCACACCATATTGCACCGCTAAGCACCACGTCACACCAAGTCACGCAGGTGATCATCAAATTGGGCCATGCCTAAGCCGTTTGAAAAGCTCGGTCAGAACGCTGGTGCGAACTTCAGCACGGCTTCGTTCACGCCGGGACGAGCGACGATCTTCACCGGCGAGTCGGGGCCGAGTCCATTCATGGCAGCGCGCGCCTCACCGGGCGAGCCGACGGGCCACATCTCATAGACGCCCAGCGGCATTTGGCGCAGCACGATACGGCCGTCGGCGCCTGAAACGGGTGCCGCCCCCTGCTGACGTGCGAGCATCTGTTGCACCTCGAACGGAACAGGAATTCCGTTGAACCGCAAAACGACCCAAACACCGGGAATCGGCTGCTGCTCTGTATTCATCGACGTGACGACAATCGTCGCCTGCGCCGTCGGGACAATGATCGTGCTCTCGCGCTTCACTCCTGCCGCAGTGCCGATACCGAAGGAACCATCGCGTGGGATGACATAGATGTCCCGGACATCGTTCGCTCCCATCGGAATGAGTACTTCGCCACGCTCGTCGGTGAATCGCTCGCCTGCAAGCATGGAACCGGCAAAATCGAGAACCGCCGCATTGGCAATCGGCCGGCCGGCAGTATCCATGACAACGATGCGCACCGAAGCTGCAGGAACCAGCCGCAGAGTGATGTCACGCGCTTGTTCGCTCGCTGGGAACGTGTAGACGACGCTGTCGTGTTGATATCCATCCGCCGCCGCCGACAAGGTGTGCTCGCCCGGAACGGCCGCTGTAAACACGAACCTTCCGTCCAGATCAGCCTTGATCAGCGCCGTGTAGCGGTCCTTGACCTGGAGCGCCACGTTCGCATTCGGTACTGGCTTCGCCGAGTCCGCATCCAGAACCCGGCCCGTCACTTCGCGCGTCGAAACGCGAATCGTCCATTCGGCCTCGCTCTGATCGCCGAACGATTTCTCCTCGTGGTGAGGCACCGTCAGTGTCCCTTCAGCGGAAACGAGCGCAGCGAGCCGGCCGAGTTGCCAGACTGACAACTCGAGCTTCCCTTCCGAGTCGGTGCGGAGCTCCTCGCGCCACAAGCCATCGCCGTTGGACAATCGGATTTGTGCATGCCGCAGCGGCGTGTCCCCCATTTCTGCGCGTATGGACAGGTGCAATGGCACGAGAGAGATCGTGATCTGCTTTTCATCGCCGCTTGCAACGGTCAGTTTCGTTCCATGCCGCTGCGCGGGCTTTTGACCAGACGCGATCACGACATAAGTTCCGGCTTCGACGTGCTCGAATGTAACCTCGGTATCTTCCGGCCCAATGGATTTCGTAGCGATCGGCGTGGCGTCTGAAACGTCATAACGCCGCTTGTAGAGCCCGAGGCGAACATTCTCGAGAATTGGCTCACGCTCGACCGCGACGCGAATGGTGGCACCGTCGCTGAGTGCGACATCCAGCAGGTCTGCCGTCGCTCTCGCGCGCGGGACAGCGATCGTCGTGGAACCCAGGCCACCGGCCGCGATCGTGATCGATTCCGGCCAATCGTCGGGGCTCGCATCGAATGCGAACCGTCCGCCGCCGTCCGAGATGGCGATGACCCCGCCGCCGGGCAGCGACACGGCGGCGCCTGCGACGGGCTCATTCGTGGCTTTCGATATCACGCGACCACTCAGTTGCGGCAGCGCCTGCAGTCCGAGCGTTACAAGACTCTCGGTTGCAACGGATACTTGCCTGGACGCCCGTCGATGCCGCGAATTCTCCGCGATGAGCTCGTACCCACCTGGCGCCAGGCGAAGATCGACGCCTGTTTTCGCTTGGTGCGCTGTGAGCGACACCTGCCACTGATGACTCTCGCCGCGAACTGTGAGCGCCGTTGCAAGAGGCCAGCGCGTGGGGTCAGTCGAGGAAAGCCGCAAACGAATCGTGGCCGCTGCTTCGAGCAGCGCATGCCGCGCCTCGGCCGGAACGACGCCGAGAACGATCTGGCGATCCGCCGCGTCAGTCCACGTGAACGTACGCGGCTGATCTGATGGAGCAACAGGTAGTTTGTTCGCGAATGCCGCCGCAACACACGACATCCCTTCGACACACAACGTTCCATCCCGCTTTGAATCGGCCGCAGCGACCGTACGGGCCAGAAGCATGAGCACCATGAGTGCCGTGAGGAACGACCGGGAGCGCACCGCTCGACTATCCCCGCTTTGCCGCACCCGCACGTTGAACGGCTGGAGGCACTACCTTGACGGCGACCAATTTCCATCGCTCGGCAAGAGGCGGTTCGCACGACACCCACACGTCTCTGTTTCTCGGCCCCTGACCAGTTCCACAGTACTCAGGGTTCTCCGAGCACGACCCACTCGCGATGCAGAAGGACGAGCCGCTCCCTGACGTAGCTTCGCATCCAGTGCCCCCACATATGCTCGTGCAACACACTGTCTGCGTGTACGGCGGAGGAACACAGCAAGAGAAACAGGCCTCTGCCTCGTCCGCAAACACCAACACAAAACCGATGATGGCCGCCGTATTCAAGAGAAGCCTCTTCATCGTCGCTCCTTCAAATCGGATTGCAATCAGGATGTCGGCTCACAGCAGCATAACAGCCTGGATTCTTGTCCACAAGGAAGCAGTTAATGCCCCCAGGGACAACAGTTGGCACCGGCCGTGGCAACTGCGCGAGAACATCTCGCGCAGTTGCTCATCAAGGCAGTCAAGACGCCGCTAGAACGCTACTCGATAGGAAAGCGAGAAGTCGCGGCCCGGGAGGGGCACGACGCTCTTCAGCGGATTGAGGTGGTTGTACGCCAGCTCGTCGGTCAGGTTGTTCCCGCGCAGCATGAGGTCATGCACGCTGTCGCCGAAGAAGAGCCGGTATCCGATGGCAGCATTGAACATCGTATGTCCCGGCGTCGCGGTCTCGAATGCAGCGATGCGATTCTGGCGGTTGGTGTGTCGCACTTCGCCGAGGAGCATCAATTTCTCGCCCTGAAAGCGCAAGCCGGCGCCATAGCGATAAGGCGGAATGGCCGGCACCGGACCAAGTTCATCGGCGAGGTCCGCACGGACATAGTCACCTGAGAGCTCGAGCGAAAGATGATTCGGATCGGTGTGGTACAGCGCGATGTCCGCGTGGACCTCGGCACCGCTGAAATTCGCATCGACCTGCGCGAACTGAAAGACAGGCAGTTCGTCCTCGGTCTCGCCGGTGGGGTTCTGGAAAATGTAGCCGTCGAAGCGCTGCGCGAACAGACTGAGCTCGCCCGTGACGCGGCCGGTTCTCTTCCGCAGCGACAGATCGAGGCCATTGCCTTTTTCGATCGTCAGGTCGGGATCCCCGACCTGGAACTGGGACGTCGCTTCGTGCGGGCCGTCGAAATAGAGCTCCTCGGCCACCGGCAGACGCGACGAGTGCGACAACGCCAGGGAGGCCGTGTAGTCCTCATTGGGCACCCATACCGCGGCCACTGAACCGGAGAGGCCGTCGAATGAGCGATCGGAAACGTCGTCGGAATCGACCTCGACATCCTGCGACTCGTAGCGACCGCCGAGTTGCACTCGCCAGACGCCGCGTCCCGCTTCCTCGAACGCGAAGAATGCAACGTTCTTCGTCACCGTGGGCGGTAGGAGAAATTCTTCTCCCGCGGTGCGAAAGTCTCGATTCGCATACTGAACCCCAACCGCTCCGTGGAACGGCCCGAGATCGCGATGCGATGCTTCGAAGCGCGCTTCGGTGGCGTCGTTGAGGAACTCCACTTCCGGCTCGCCATGGACGACTTCGAAGTGACTGTAGTCGCTTCGACCGGCGCGTAGACGCAGTCGCGAGAAGGGGCCGGATTCAAAGCTCCATTCGCTCTTGAGATCGACGCGGCGCTGACGCATGTCGATGCGAACGATCTCGTCGGGCTCGACGCCCGGACCAGCCTCGGACACACCATAATCCGTGTCGTAGCCGTTGTAGGAAAGACCAATGAACCCGCGTGTGCCGACGAGAGATGCGCCTACAGAACCGCTTCTCGATTCGATGTCGCTGTTGAACAGCTCGCCGATCGGCGTGTCGAAGTCGCCGGTCTGCCGATCGTTGAAGCTGCCGTGCCACGCGAAGATGCTCGTGCCACCCTCGAGCGAAACGGAAGCATTGCGCTCCTCCGAGACAGAGCTTCCCCGCAGATCGACCGTACCGCTGATGGCCTTGCCGACCAGGGACATCGGAACGCGGTCGTCGATGACGTTCACTATGCCGCCAACGGCGTTGCTGCCGTAGAGAAGCGTGGCCGGGCCGCGCACGATCTCGATGCTCTCCGCATTGGCTGGATCGATGCTCACGTTGTGGTCCTGGCTGACATTGGAAGCATCGCCAACGCCGACGCCATCCTCGAGCACGCGAATGCGATCGCCGCCGAACCCACGGATCACCGGACGGCTCGCGCCCGGGGCGAATCCGGTCGAGGTCACTCCCGGCTGCGCCGCAAGCGTTTCACCGAGCGTCGGCTGCCGCCGCATCTGAAGCTCTTCACCAGAAACCACGTCCACCGGCTGCGCCACTTCCGATGCGGCCCGAGGATCGGGAGAGGCACTGACGACGATCTCTTCGCGATGCACGGCCAGGTCCACCGACACATCCAGAGTGGTTGGTCCGTTGACATCGACTTGCCGCACCGAATTACCTTCGCGGCTGCTGGTCACCTGCACGAGATGTCGTCCGGCAGGGACGTTTTCGAAGCGATAGGCGCCCGCGGCGTCCGTCGTGGTGGTACGGCGAAGGTTGACGATCTCTACTTCGGCGCGCTCGATCGGCAGGCCGCCCGATGTCACTACGGTTCCGCTCAAGCTACCCGCGGTCTGCGCCATCGTCGGAAGGACGGCGACAAAAGCGATGAGGATCGCAACGACGAATCTCAAATTGTTCTTCATGAAAACTCCCATTGAAAGCCACGGCGTGGCAAACGCGACGCTTCCGCGAATGGCGAAGATCCACGGAAGACGCAAGGGGCGCTCGCGAACTGCAAGGCGCGCGAACGGGAAGGGCTACGCCGCGGAGGGAGGAGCGCGCGGCGAGCAGGGACGGTAGAACGCGGGAAGCGCGTTCGCCGTCGTTGACACGAAGGTGAGGGGAACGATGAGGACTCGCGGTGCCGCGATCTCGGCGATGACGATGCGCGCCGGATCGGCAGCGCGGCAGACGACGCAATCGGTCGTCCGTCCGATCGGATCGAACGACTCGGGCGCGCTGATCGCGGGCGCACCCGCCGGCGCAACGAGCCGGTGGTGATGCCCGGCCGTCATCGCGCCGAGGATCAGAAGCGCGACGACAACGAGCCCGGAAAGGCGTCGTTGCGCGCGCATGTGGGCAAAAGCTCCCATGTTCACGCGCAGCATGCGGCATCGCGGGCGCCGAGGCAAGACCCGGCCGGAAACCGACACCAATGTGTGTGCGCGTACAATACAGCTCAGTCCCCTAAAAAAAATCGTGTGAGGTGAGCTGATGTTCGTCCGCCGCGTCATCCTTGCGTTGCTGTTGGTGCTGCCGATTCTCGTCTCGGCTCAGGACAGCACGACTCCCGCTACCACGACCGCCACCAACACTGCGGGCGTCCCCGCTACAACAACCGCGACAACCGCCGCTGCAACCACTGGCGCCGCCACCACCGCCACTCCGAGTGTCATCGGACCCTACGACCCCGCCACCGAGCCCCACGTCGTCGGAGCCAAAGGGTTCTGGCACGGAGGCGGAGCGGCCGGCCTCGGCGATCGTCTCGAGGTCACCGTCAAAAACTTTCCAGCGCTGCTCCAGAAAGTCTCAGGGAACTGTCACGCCATTGTTCTTTTTCTGGATGGCATCCCTCTGCGCCAGATGGCACCCGAGTCGTGCGACGCGTACGACGGGAGCGTGCGCTTCCTGCTCGATCGAATCCCTGACGCGAACGATCAGGAATGGCACCGGCTCCTCGGCAGCCCGGACGGCTTCATCCGCAAAGTCCGCGTCAGTGTCGGCATGAACGATCAGTTCGCTTTTCCGACCACGGTGCAGGACTTCCCGCTCAAAGTTCTTCCTGCCTTCCGCTTCTACCTGTTCGTCGTGCTGCTGGGGATTTTCACATTCGCGTTCCTCTATCTCTGCCGGCACTCGGGGATCATTCGAGCGCCCGGTCATCCGGCCGCTCCGGGCGAACGCCCCTTCAGCCTCTCGCGCTTCCAGATGGGGTTCTGGTTCTTCCTGGTCATCAATGGATATCTCTTCATGTACCTCATCACGGGCGAGCTCGACACGATCACGGATTCCATCCTTGGGCTGATGGGCATCGGTGCCGGTACGGCTCTTGGTGCCGCGCTCATCGACTCGCAACCGGCGGGCACCGCAACGATGACGGCCACCACCGAGACCAACACCACTTCGACCGTGACTTCGGTTTCGGCACCCGTGCCTTCCCCGCCGCTGCAGCCATCGCAGGGCTTCATCCGCGACATCCTGTCCGACGCCGGCGACGGCATCAGCATCCATCGCTTTCAGATGTTCGCCTGGACGCTGATCCTCGGGATCATTTTCGTCGGCTCTGTCTACAGGGATCTGGGGATGCCGGAGTTCAGCACGACGCTCCTCGGCCTGATGGGCATCAGCTCGGGAACGTACCTCGGCTTCAAGCTCCCGGAGAAAAAGCAGTCCGATCAGGCAGCAGCGGCGCAGGCGATGAACACGCCCTGACGGCAACGAGTCGGCGGTCGGCAGTCGGCGGTCGGCAGTAGCGAAGAAACCTCAACATCACGCCGGTGGGCGGGCGCTGTCTACTGCCGACCGCCGACCGCCGACTGCCCGACTCGCTTCACTTCCCGGCTGCGCGCGAACGCCCGGTGCCCTGCCCGTACACGCGCAGAGCACCGGTGAGCATGGCGGTCTGCTGACCGTTGCGAACGACCACGACCGCCGAGGTCGGGGACGCACTGCTGCTCACCGCGTAGGAAGCCTGAACGTAATTCGATGCCCGGATGAAATCGGAGGTCCGGCGGAACGCCGGATTCATGACTTCGAACGTCGTCGCTGCGCTGAAACCATCGCCGCCGATGGCGATCGTCACGTTCTCGCCGGGACGCACCGTGGCAGCCGATGCAGAGAGACTCACGTCGCTCCTGCCTGCCGGTGAGACGCCGATCCAACGCGGGTTCAGCGAGATCGAGCCGGTGGTGTTGAGCACGAGATTTCCGTACACCTTGCCGCTTTCCACATCAATGGAGCCTGCGAAGAATTCGGTCGGGAAGGAAATGAGTTTTGCCTGACGCCAACTCCCCTGCAACGCTCCGATGTCGACCGGGCCGTCGAGCGGCTCGGCATACAGACGATAGCGGCCGGCCGGAATGGACGCGATGGAAAACTCGCCGGCTGCGTTCGTGAGCACGCTGCCCACCGGCTGCCCGTTGTCGTTCACGGCCACGACCTGCGCAGCGAAGATGCCGCCATGATCGCCCACCACCCGTCCTCGGAGCGTGGCGCCGATCAGAGCCTGACCGTGCTTCGGGTAAATGCTGGCGATGGCGATGCGGTCGTCGAGCTCGAGGTCCACCGATTGAGTGCCGCCGCTGGTGTAGGGATACATGACCGAGGAGAGGACTGCGGAGTGATCGAGACCCAGCGCGTGTCCGATCTCGTGCTGCAGCGCCATCTGTGGGTTGATGTTTCCGTCGAAAAGCTGCGGATCGACGGTAATGCCGGCGTCGAGCATCAGGCCCGTGTTCGTGTCGTAGGTGTAGGACGTGACCGCCGCTGCGCCCTGGTCGCTGAAGAGCTCGTCCGCCAGCGTGACGCCGATCCGATTTGCCGCGCGTCCGGCCGAGCTTGCCACGACTCCGGACGACTCAAATCGCACGCCGGCATCCGGAACAGCAGCCCATGCCGCGAACGCACGGTCCACGGTGGCCTTCGCGTTGGGGTTGACGCTTGCCAGCCGCTGATCGATCTCATACCGCAGCGGAAACGATGCCTCAGACCACTCGATCGGGATCGCCGCCCCGTTGATGTCGTACGTGATCCGCGTGGCCGCGAACGACGAACCGGCGAGAACGATCGTGAGAGTGAACGCTGCCAGGAAACGGGCCATGATGATCGTCGGCTGCAACGGAAATGCCACTAATAACTTGTCGGCAGGGCTCTGCCCGCTAGGCAAGCGCCACGAGATCGATCTCCACCGCTCCGCCCTTCGGAAGCTGACCGACACCGACGGTCGTGCGGGCCGGCTTGTGATCGCCGAAGTACTCAGCGTAGATCGTGTTGAGCGACTGGAAGTTCGCCAGATCCGTGAGGAACACGGTGGCTTTGAGGACGCGGTCGAAACTACTCCCGCCGGCACGCAGCACTGCATCGAGATTGCGGAAGACGCGGTGGACCTGCTCCTCGAACGACCCATCGACGAGATTGCCCGTGGCCGGGTCCAGCGCGATCTGTCCCGAGGTGTAGAGAAAACCGTTCGCCTTCACCGCCTGCGAGTAAGGACCGATTGCCTTCGGAGCATCAGGAGTCGCAACGTATTCCATTCGCGCAGTATACCGAGAGGCAGTTCGCCTACTCTCTCTCACGCGTGGCCTATAATCGCGCGACCATCGGAGAGCCACGCAAACTATGAGTTATCCAGGCAACGCTTCCCTGTCGTCCGCGGTGAAGGACCGAGTGGTCTCGACGTTTCAGCAGACGCTCGCGCTGTATCACCAGAGGCGGACCGATGAAGTCGCGGCCGGTTGCACGCTGATCCTGCAAATGGATCCGATGTTCGACCCGGCCCGGAAGCTGATGGAAAAGGTACGCAATCCATCGCTGCCGATTGATGTCGACATGCTTCTGCCGCAGTCCGGCGGCGCTTCGATGCAACAGGCGCGCGAGGCCATGGCCGGGCGCGATTTCGAGCGCGTCCTGCAGTTGACCTCCGCGATTCTCAGCGAAGATCTGCTCAACGACGACGCCCGCGTTCTCGCCGATGAGGCGCGCGAAAAACTGGAGGCCGGGCCGTTCGTCACTCAGTTCACGGCGCGCTGCGATCAGAGTCTGGCCGCCGGCAACATCGCCGCGGCGAAGATGGATCTCGAGAAAGCGCGCGCGCTCGATCCGGCGCATCCCGAGGTCCTTCGCATCGCCCGCTCGCTGGCCTCACGCGATGCCGCGCCAGCCTCCGCCGCACCACCGCCGTCGTTCGTCATCGACGCGCCAACGGCATCGCAGACGGGCCGCTCCGCAGCTCAGGCCACAGACTTCGGCTTTGCATTCGAGGAAGAGAAAGCCGAGGACGTCTCGTTCGCGAACTTCTCGTTCGACACACCGAGCACGCCGGCCGCTGCACCTGCCGACTCATCGTTCGGTGGCTTCTCGTTCGACTCCCCCAGCCCGCCGGCGGCCGATCCATATGCTCCGCCGGACGAGTTCGATTTCGCCACCGCCTCCGTGGCCACCAACTCCGACGATCAGAGCAAGATCCGGCAATTCCTCAACGACGGCGATCGTGCGCTCGCCGGCGGTGACTATCAACAAGCCATCGATCTCTGGTCGCGCATCTTCCTCATCGACGTCACGAACGATGAGGCATCGGATCGCATCGAGAATGCGAAAGCGAAGCGGCGCGAGATCGATCAGCAGATCGAGCCGCTGCTCGCGTCGGGCATAGCGGCCTTCGAGCGCGGCAACACGGCGCAGGCCCACAAGGATCTCAACGAAGTGCTAGGCGTCGATCCGCAGAATGCGACCGCGCAAGGCTATCTCGATCGCCTCGGAGAGACGGTCGTCGAAGGCGGCGCGACGGCGCGATCGAATCCGTACCTCGCACCTTCCGTCCTCGACGACGACAAGCTCGAGATGGGGTTCTTCGACGATGATCTTCCGTCAGGAATCGAGGCACCGCTCGTCCCGCCGTCACCGGGAACGTCCAGTCCATCGCCGTCTCCGAAGAACACCGGCAAGGTTTCCAAACCGAAAATCGCGGCGCCGCCGCGCAAGCTTCCGATCGCCACCATCGCCGCGGTCCTCGGCGCGATCGTGCTCCTCGGCGGTGGATGGTTCGCCTGGCAGCGTTTCCAGAGCAAGCCCGCAGTGGAGACCGGCGCCGGACAGGCAGTCATCGCGCGGGCGACCACGCTGGCCGGCATCGGCAAATACGATCAGGCCATCGCGCTCCTGCAGGACATCAAGCCAGACGATCCACAGCACGATCAGGCGCTGGTCATGATCGCCGACCTGCGGAAGAAGAAAAGCAGCGCCGCGCAGATGATCGACGGAATCCCTGCCGATCAGTTCTTCCAGCAGCGTGTCGACGCAGCCACCGCCGCGTTCGAGACGCACGACTACGCCGTGGCCAAGACGGCGTTCGATCAGGCCATGCGCGTGAAGCCTCTCTCGCCGGAATTGAAAGCGCAATATGACGCCGCGGCGCAGCAGGTGGCCAAGCTCGACTCGGCCAGGGCGCTGTTCTCCGAGCGCAAGTTCGCAGACGCCATCGCCAACCTGCAGCCGCTGCTCGAACAGGATCCGGAGAACCTGGCCATTCAAAAGCTGCTGAGCGACGCCCACTTCAACAGCGCCGCAACGGCCCTGCAGGACGAGCGAACCGCCGAAGGCATTCGCGAGCTGGACGAAGTCCTGAAAGCAAACCCCGCCGACGACATCGCCAGACGTACGCGCGAGCTCGCACTCCGCTACGATGGACAACCGAAAGACCTGCTGTACAAGATCTACGTAAAATATCTGCCGCTGCGACAGGCGACGTGACGGGGCCGGCGGTCGCCGGCTGGAATGGGAGGGTGTGATGCGCTTCGATGAGATCGAGCTCGAGTCAGTCCCACTGGGCATCGAGGACGAGGCACCGCCGGCGGTTGCCGCCGGAAGCGAGGGCGAGGCGCGCAGAGACAAACGGTTGCTCGCGCTGCTGACCGACCTCTCACTCTTCGCCGCGCTCGTCCTGGCACTCTCCCCGCTGCTGCCTCAACTGCCACACTGGCCGCATCTCTCCGCGCTGGCCGGATTCGTAGTGGTCCTCTCCTACTACTACTTCGTCGGCACCTGGATGCTGTGGGGGAAAACCATCGGTGGAGCCATCTTCGATGTCCGCGTCGTCCCCGGCGCCGAAGGCGCAATGTCGTTGCGCGACGCCTCCCTGCGCTGGCTCGGCGTCTATCTCTCCATCGCCACCGCCGGCATTGGATTTATGTTGGCGGCGTTGCCGTCACGCAGATCGTTGCCGGACAGGTTGTCCAACACGCGCTGCGTGTAAAACGTCCCGGAGGGACGAAAGAGCCTCCGGCGCGAGAGTCCGCGTAGCGGACAACAGGTAATAGCACCCGGCTTCAGCCGGGTGAGAATCGGGATCAATATTTTCAGCCCGCGTAGCGGGCGACAGATCTGCCGCCCGCTACGCGGGCTGGAGATTGGGACGCAACGGGACCCCCGGCTGAAAGCCGGGGGCTACTTTCTTTCCGCGTGCTACGCACGCGTAGTCGCGCCTCCGGCGCGAGATCACGATGCCGGTTTGACCGCGCTGGCCTTTCCTGCCTCGACCCACGCAAAGCGCGTGATCAACGACCCGGCCAACGTTGCCGCCGCGGCTCCTTTGCGTGATCCCATGAGGCGCATGAACAGTGGGATCGGTCCGGAGAGGAGGCTGCCCAGGCGTGTGAGCGTTCCGCTGGGGCCGTCACGGAGCGGCGCGGAGACTGGGTCGTGGCCGCTTTCGATGGCCACGGCGGCCGCGGTCTCGAAGATCGCGACGCCGAGTGCGAGCGCGTTCAATGCGGGATGGCGATGGCCGCGGAGCTCGAGCAGCGACGCGGCGGATCCAAGAGCAGACGCACCGAAATGCAACGGCAGCAGCCGGACATGTTCCTTCCACACCGGAATCGCCGTCGCGCCAAGGAGCACTCCGGTGTAGGTGGCCATCACGAGACCGGTCGCCGCGGCGCCGAGTGCGGCGACATCTCGTACCGGCTTGAATGGAACGAGCGCCGCCGCGGTCGATGCGCAGCTGAATCCTGTCAACGTCCAGACGCCGACGGACATCGGTGACTGGGGTTTGAACACGCGCAGCATGTTGAGGAAACGCTCGGGCCGGCCGAGATCAGAAATCAGCAGCGGTGCCGACAGCGCCGAGCCGATCATCGCGATCCACCGCGCCTCGCGCACGAGCGCATCTTCGCCGCCGGCGAGTTGCGCCGCCGCGCCGAGGATCGATGCCCCGCCCGCGACGCCTCCGATGAAAAAATACGCCGGCACTTCCCACGTCCAGACGGGCGGCTTGAGCAGTGGCAGGTTGTAATAGGACGCAGTCATCGTTTGGTGAGGGCGAATCCGAGGAGCGCTGCTCCGAACAATATCCCCGCGGCAGTTGCCGCCGCGTTCCATGCGGGTCGAAGCAACGTCGTAGGCATCTGCGGATTCGCCGGCAGGTTGTACAGCGCGGGATCGCCACGCACGAGGAAAAAAGCGTGCGTGCCGCCGACCGAGCTCTCTTTCGGATTGTAAATCTGCGCGTCGCGCATGCCGGCGGCGTGGAGCTTGGCGATCCGTTCATCGGCCACGCGCTCCAGCTCTTCGAGATCGCCGAAGAGAATCGACTGCGTCGGACACGCTTTCGCGCACGCGGGCGTCTCGCCGGCTTTCTGGCGGTCGTAGCAGAACGTGCATTTGAAGGCGCGACCGTCGGTGGGACGGCGATCGATCACGCCGAACGGACAACTGACCACGCAGTAACCGCAGCCATTGCAGATGTCGGGTTGCACGTAGACGCCGCCGAACTCGGTGCGGATGATCGAGCCGGTGGGACACGACTCCAGGCAGCCGGCGTTCTCGCAATGCTTGCAGACATCCGAAGAGAACGCCCAGGTCATCAGACTCGGCGCATTGCCGCCTGAGCCGATCTCCGTCTCCCCTTCCACGAACTTCACATGCCGCCACGTCGAATGTCCGAGCGCGCCGGTGTTGTCGTACGAGTTCCCCGTCCATGCGAAGCCGTCGCTCGGAACGTCGTTCCATTCCTTGCACGCCACCTCGCACGCCTTGCATCCGATGCAAAGCGTGGCGTCGGTGAAGAAGCCGGTGACGGTCAACTGCTCCTCTCCAATCTGCACGTCAATCCCTTCGATTCGAAAATCTTCACGTTCGGTTCCTCGGAGATTGCGAGCAGATCGTTGACGACGTCGCCGGTGACGAGGCCGCGGCTTCCCCAGTGATAGGGCAAGCCCACCTGATGCACGCGTTTGCCGTCGATGTCCAGTGAAACAATGCGCTTCGTGACCAGTGCGCGGGCACGGATCGAGCCGCGCGCGGTGGTGATCGACACGGTATCGCCGTTCACGACTCCTGCTTCCGCCGCGAGCTCGTGCGAGATTTCCGCGAAGAGCTCCGGCTGCAGCTCGGCGAGGTGCGAGAGCGTGCGCGACATGCCGCCCGCGGTGTGATGCTCGGTCAGGCGATACGTCATCAGCACGTGCGGGAAACGCTCATCGGGCGATGACGCGTACGGGTTGTCGGGACGCTCGAATTTCTGCGCATACGGGTTGGTCTGCTGTTCATAAAGCAGATTGCGCACGTTCGATTCGAGCGGCTCGTAATGCGCCGGAAGCGGTCCGTCCTTGAGTCCCGCCGGCACCCACAACCAGCCCAGCCCATCGGGATGCATGATGAACGGCGCATCGCCCGGAATGGCTTCATCGCCGCCCGTATCCTGCTGCGGTCGATAGTCGGGGGCCTTGCCGCGCGTGAAGTCCGCGACATCATGACCAACCCATTCGCGTTGGTCCGCATCCCACCAGACCAGTGCTTTGCGCTCACTCCACGGAGATCCATCGGGACGCGCAGACGCGCGGTTGTAGAGAATGCGACGATCGAGAGGCCACGCGTATCCCCAACCGTGTCCGTAACGCCCACGCGCCGCGCGCGTCCGCGCTTTGTTCTCGCCGTCGAACACGCCTGAGTAGATCCAGCAACCGCACGATGTGCTGCCGTCGTTCGCGAGCTCGCCGAAGTGCTTGAGAGGCGAACGAGGAACACGGAACACGGAACACGGAACGTCAGCCTCGTTCTCCCGGTCGTTCCGTGTTCCGTGTTCATCGTTCCGTGTTTCGTCTTCCTCGTTCTTCCATCCATGAATCTCCCGCAAAACCTCCTCCGCGTCGTCGTCCGCGTAGTCCCACGTCACCGCGCGTAGCGCCGCATCACGCGGCGCGTCCGTCGCTCTCGCCTTCAATCGCCGGCCCAGCTCGATCATGAATTCGAGCTCGCTACGCGCGTCGCCCGGCGGATCGACCGCTTTCTCGCGCCACTGCAGCAGGCGTTGTGTGTTTGTGAACGTGCCCGACTTTTCCACGTGGGATGCCGCGGGAAAGAAGAAGACCTCGGTATCAATCTCGTCGGGCGCGTCCTGCCAGAATGCCGCGGTCTCCGTCTCCACCATCTCGCGCACGACGAGCCACTGCAGCTTCCCGAGCGCGGCGCGCTCCAACTTCCCGTTCGGCGATCCGACGGCCGGGTTCTGTCCCATCACGAACAACCCCTCGAGCTTCCCGTCCGCCATGTCCAGCCAGTAGCCGAAGTAAGAATGATCGCCCGTGAGCCGCGGCAACAGACCGAACGCAAAATCATTCTCCGCCGTGGCTGCATCGCCGTAGTACGCCTTCAGCAGCGACACCATGTAGCGATCGATGTTGTGCCACCAACCCTTCGTGGCTTTGTACTTCTCGAAATACGTCGCCAGATCACGCTCGTCATCCTTTGGCATCGGCAGGTAGCCCGGAAGGATGTCGTACAAAGTCGGGATGTCCGTCGAGCCCTGAATCGACGCATGACCGCGCAGCGCCATGATGCCGCCACCGGGACGGCCGATGTTGCCGAGGAGCAGTTGCACGATCGCCGCGGCCCGGATGATCTGCACACCGGTCGAGTGCTGCGTCCAGCCGACGGCATACGCGATCGCTGCGGACTTCTCCGGACCGGAAGCGCTCGTAAAGACGTCCGCGACATTGAGAAACGCATCGCGCGGAATCCCGCACGCCTGTTCCACGAGCTCCGGCGTGTAGCGCGCAAAGTGCCGCTTCAAAACCTGAAACACGCAGCGCGGATGCTGCAGCGTTTCATCGCGCGGCGGATCGGCACTGGCCCGCGCCGTCCCCTGTCCTTCTCCGCGTTGCCCCGTATCGAGCGATCCCTCTTCCTGCTCGCCCGCATAGCGCCACGTTTCCGGTCCCGAGAACAGCCCATCGAGATCCTCGGTATCCCAAAAGTCTTCGCGCAGCAGCACCGATGCGTTCGTGTAGCGCACGACGTACTCCTCGAAATAGCGGCGCTCTTCGAGGATGTATCGGATCAACGCACCGAGAAACACGAGATCGCTGCCGGCGCGAATCGGCAGCCAGAAATCCGCCATCGCCGAGGTGCGATTGAAACGCGGATCGACGTGAATGATCTTCGCGCCGTTCTTCTCGCGCGCCTCCATCACCCACTGAAACCCGACCGGATGATTCTCCGCCATCGACGAGCCCATGATCAGGATCGCGTCGGCGGAAGCGAGATCCTGCAGCGCGGTCGTAGAGCCGCCGCGCCCGAGGGAGGTGCCCAGACCGGGCACCGTGGAGCTGTGTCATATCCGCGCCTGATTGCTCAGGCACACCATCCCCAAACCCGCGGTGAACAGCTTCTTGATGAGATAGTTCTCTTCGACATCGAGCGTCGCCCCGCCGAGATGCGCGATCCCGGTCGTATGCATCGCGCGCTCGTCGAACGTCCGCTCGCGCGTCGCCCACACCCGCTCCACCACCATCTCCATCGCGCGTTCCGGATCGAGATCGATCCACGCCCGCGAGCGCGGCGCGCGATACCTCACCTTCGTCATCCGCCCCGGATGCGTGACCAACTCGAAACTGGCCGCCCCCTTCGGACAAAGATGCCCCCGCGAAATCGGCGACTCCGGATCCCCTTCAATGCTGACCACCCGATTCCCACGATGCGAAACGAGCTGACCACACCCGACCGCGCAATACGGACAAACGGAACGCGCGACGCTCGCACCGTCGTTCTTCATTCGCAACGAACGCGTGACATCGCTCATCGCGTCGACGCCCGTGCCGTCGCTCTTCCCGCGCAGTTGACGGATGAGAGGCCAGCGGAGAAGCAGCTCGGCGAGCATGCAGCGAGTGTAGCGCCGAAGGCTCTTGGATTTTAACGAACTACTTGCCCCAAGGTCTGCCTGCCTCAACAACTTCGCTTGAAGTCAGCCCGCGACAATCTCGTTGAGACCTTCGATGATTCTTTCGATTTCCTCTGGCGCAATACGACCAAGTTTTCTTCCAAGGCGTTCGACCGAAAGTGTCCGAACCTGGCTGATCCTGACCCACGACTTCTTCGGGAGTTTTGCGGTAGTAATCTTGAGCGTGAGCGGAAAACCGGCGCGCGGTTCCTGACTACTGATGGCCACTGCGATGACCGTACCGGAGCGATCGTTGAATACGTCGTGGCTCAACACGACGACCGGCCGCTCGCCGGCCTGCTCGTGTCCCACGACGGGATTGAGGTCAGCCCACAGAATGTCGCCTCTCAGTATTCGGGCCATTCACTTTCCCCAACGAAACCTTCTTCCGCCAACGCCTGCTCTTCGGATCGATCCAGCTTGGCGCACTCTCGAGCAAGCCTGGAGCGATGCAGCTTCGCAATTCGCTCCTGAACGGCAATCTCAAACGCCTTGCTCCGATTCGCGAACACGCCGTCGGCCACTAGCTGATCAATCTCGGCAAGCGCGAGCTCATCCACGGTGATTGCGATCTTTGCTCGTCCCATGGTGTGATGGTATGTCATACCTTTAGCCCATTACAAGCGAACTCGCCGGTGTTGCACCGCGTTTTGCCCATCGCGACGAGTGGCGTTCCTGCGCGGCGGCGAGGACGCCGCCGGGCCAGCCGGCGGGACGCCGGCGTTCCGAGGCACGTTCGTTCAGCGCGGCGG
>JALYJW010000059.1 GCA_030775085.1 Acidobacteriota bacterium
GTGGCTCACCGGCCGCCCCCGTTGCGCGGTGCTCTTTCTACTGCCGACCGCCGACTGCCGACCGCCGACTCGCTCCAATGAACCTCACCTTTCTCTACGTCGCCGTGCTCTACGCCATCGCCGTCTGGCTGGTGCGTCATGCGCGGGTCGATCTGCCGCGTGGCGTGGCGGTGTTGTTTTACGCGTTGGTGCTGGTGTTTCTGTGGCGGCCGATGACGCAGGACGTGAGTCTCGTCGCGACGGACGTCATCAAGCTCACGCCGCCGTGGTCGGAGGTGCGCGCGCCGAACCGGCCGCCGGTCACGAAGTACGACGTGTCGAACACGAACATCCACGACGTGCCGATGCAGATCGTGCCGTGGATGCATCAGGTGCGCGAGTCGTGGCGTGCGTTCGAGGTGCCGCTGTGGAACGCCGCGGCCGGAGCCGGTCATCCGTTGCTGGCCAACGGGCAGAGCACCCCGCTCTCGCCGTTGCGTTTGCTCACGCTGCCATTGCCGCTCGATCGCGCCATGACCGCCGAGTGCGCGATGCGGCTGTTGCTGGCGCTCGTGCTGACGTATCTGTTCTGCCGCACGCGCTATTCACCGCTGGCCAGCGTCCTGGCCGCGATTGCATTCGGATTCTCGACTTGGATGACGACCTGGCTGCAGTTTCCGATCGCCACCGGCGCGGCATTTCTGCCCGGAGTTCTGCTCGTGATCGATCGTTTGATGGATGGCGTCACGCGTCCGCGTTTTCTCGCGGCGACGCTGATGTTCGCCGTGGCGGTGTTGAGCAGCCATCCGGAAACGATCTATCACGTGGCTCTGATCGCTGCGGCGTACGGGTTCTGGCTCGGGCTGGTCGAGCGAGTCGGAAGCCGGCGTCGCCTCGGCGCGATTGCCTGCGCTGCGGGCGTGGCCGCGCTTCTGACGTCGCCGTTCCTCGTGCCGTTCGCGGAGGCGGTGCTGCGGTCGCAGCGTTTCGCGGAGATGAGCGGGCCGCGGGAGACGATCGTTCCTCCGTACTCGGACTTTCCCTCGGCGATCCTCCTGCTGCAGCCGCGTTTTTTCGGCGAGCTGCCGATCGAGCGGCCCTGGGGACCGACGACGCTCGAATCGGTGTGCGGGTTCGCAGGCATTCTGGCGATCGTTGCTGCCATTGCCGCGGCCATCTCCATCGTCCTGCGCCGGCGCTGGCGCGATCGCGAGACGCTTTATGTCCTCGGCGTCGTTTTCTCCGTGGGCGTCGTTCTCGGCTGGCCGGTGATCACGGAAGTCTTCCACGCCATCGCCGGGCTCGCACCGACGATGCGCATGCGCCTCGGCATTTGCTGGTTCGGGAGCGTTCTGATTGCCGCGGTGATCGATGACGCGCGCCGCCACTCGCGTTTGCCGTTGCTCCTCGGCACGCTCGTCGTGGCCGCGGGCATGCTCGCGCTCATGCGCACGACCGCGTTCCCGACGCCGTCGCATCGCGATACCGCGTTGCTGTCGCTCCTGCCGAGCATCGCCGTTCTCGCCGCCGTGGCGCTGCTGCCGGTGCGCCGGATCGCACTCGTCCTGCTTGCTGCGTTGATGTTCTGCGAACTGGCGATGACGCTCGGCCGCTGGAATCCCGTGCTCATGCCGCGCGAGTTTTATCGTCCCACGCCGCTGATCGCTGCCATGCAGCAGATCCAGAAGAGCGAGACCGCGCCGTTCCGGATTCTGGGCGTCGGCGGCATGCTCTATCCGAACGCCGGCGCGATGTTCGGGCTCGAGGATGTGCGCGTTCACGATCCGATGGCTGACGCGCGCTACGTCGATTTCCTTGCCGAACAGGTGTCGTGGAATTCGAAGGAGTACTACGCGAAATGGAACGACACCGCCACGCCGGTGCTCGACTTTCTCAATGTGAAGTATGTCCTCACCACGAGCGCGATCGACGACGCGCGCTACGAGCCGCTCTACACGGGACGCGATGGCCGCATCTACGCGAATCGCAACGCGCTGCCGCGTTTCTTTCCCGTTCGCAACGTTCTGATGGGCGGCGATCTGCGCGCGCATACCGACTGGCGCTACACGGCGGTTGTTTCACGCATGCCGCGCGCGCACGTCGACGCACTCATCGCGCCGTGGACGGTCCAGGACGCGACGATATCGATCGATCGCACTGCCGTCGATGCATACAAGTTGCGCATCGCCGCGCCGCGCACGACGCTCATCGTCAGTAGCATCCCGAACTGGCCGGGCTGGCGCGTTCCGTTCCCGAAGGTGGAAGTGAACGGTCTTTTCCTCGGCTTCGTCGTTCCTGCCGGCACGCACGAAGTGAAGGTTGCCTATCGTCCGATGTCGTTTTACGCCTCTAGCGCGGTGGCGCTTCTAACGCTCGCCACACTGCTCGCGCTTTGTCGAAGGCGTCGCGCGGATCTCCTTCGATGATCTGCCGCACCAGTGCCGCGATGGCCTCCGCGTGCGGCGCGAGCTGATCGCGATTCGCAGCCAGCACCGGAGCCCAGACGTCAGGATCGCTTCCCGCGAGCCGCAGAAACGTGCGCAGTCCGCTGCCCGAGTAGCGAAGAAGATCATCGCGACCGTGCAGATACGCCGCGAGCGCGGTGGAAAGAACTTGCGGCAGATGACTCGTCAACGCCACGGCCGCATCGTGTTCGCTCGCGTCGACTCGCTCCAGCACCGCGCCGCAATCGCTCACCAGCGCATCGACGACAGCATCCTCCGCGTCGACGAACCACGGCTTCCCCTCGAACAGATCGACGCGCGCTGCGGCAAGACCACTCTCCTGAGACCCCGCCATCGGATGGCCCGCCACGAATGTCGTGCGCGCGGCCGCGCGTAACGCACGCATCACGCTGCACGTGCTCGTCACGACGGCATTTGTTTCGATCGTCTGCAACAACGCCACGGCCGCATCGACCGGCGTGGCCAGAAGAACGACGTCCGCCTCGCCGAGACGCTCCACTCGCTCATCCGCGGCATGCGCGCGCATCGCGTCCTCGAGTGAAACGTGCGGATCGAGATACGAAACCCGCCACCCCCGGCGACGCAACGCCATCCCGGCCGATCCGCCGATCAGGCCGAGACCCACGATGAGAACGGAGCGCGTCATTCGATTGCGCAGAATGACACAGGCTGATGTAGCGCGAGAGCCGCCCCTCACCCTACCCTCTCCCCTCGGCGATGAAGCCGCCGTGGGGAGAGGGGACTTGAAAAGCTCGCAACTCGCAAGTAACAGTCCCCTCTCCCCGCCGCAGGTTCATCGCGGTGGGGAGAGGGTAGGGTGAGGGGCGGCTCTCGCGAAACCCCCTACCGCGACATCAAAATCAGCGTTCGATCCACCACCTGCGACGTGGTCACGTCGAAATACGGACGCGACACCGTGACGCGCGGGCGGTTCGGGCGCGGGGCGATCTCGGCGGCTTTGTAGGTGCCGACAGCCTTGGTGACATCGGTGGCGAGGTTCATCTGCTTGATCAGGCCCTCGATGCTTTTCACGTCCGCGGCGATGTCGCCGGCGCGGTAGTAGGCGGGCGGTTTGGTCGCGCTGAGGTTGTTGGTCATGTCCGGCGCGATTTCCTTGTGGCCGTACTGCTTCGCGTAAAATTCGGCCACCTGCTCGAGCGGCACGTCCGTGTCGTAGACGGCGGTCGGCGGCGGCTCTGCGGCCGGGTTGATGACCTTGTGAGCGGCCTTGATGTTCTCGGTGAGCTGCCCGAGGTAACGGGAGCCGGGGTAAACCACGAAGCTGAACGCCTCGGGCTCTGCGAGCTCCTCATCGCCCTTGCACGCGACGAAAAGCGCAGTCAGGACGAGAAGTGCGGACAACGATGTGCGGAGAGTTCGGGACAACGTCAATTCCTCCAGAAAATCGGGATTTCGGGCGCGCATTATACGGAGCGCGTGCCAACTCTGTGCGATCAGAGCGATCCGTCGCCCGTCCCCAGACCGAGATAATCCGTGACCTCGCGTCCCACCACCTGCGCGAAACGCTGCGAATACGACTTCACCGCCCCAGCGGGCTCATCCAGAAATATGCGCTCCACCCGGAACAGCGGCACGAACATCGTCACCATCTCGATCTCCGCCTCCTCGGCGCGTGCGATCTGATGGATCCAGTCATCGAACGAATCAGATTCATCGCCTGCATCGTCACTCCCGCCGGCGACAACGCCCGCAGCACTCCGAAGAACTTCTCCTTCGGACTGATCAGATTCACGATCACCAGCGCGTTGGGTGCGAAGCCTTCGATCATGACTCGTCCAATTTTGAGGAGAGCTCAATCAACACACCATTCCCCGCCGACGGATGCAAAAACGCCACGCGACATCCGTGCGCACCCGGCACCGGCGCCTCGTTGATCAGGCGATAGCCTGCCGCCTTCAGCCGCTTCAGGTGCGCCTCGAGATCGTCGACGCGCAGGCAGATGTGATGGATCCCTTCACCGCGCTTCTCGATGAACTTCGCGATCGGCGAGTCGGGAGAGGTCGGCTCCAGCAACTCCAGATTCGCATCGCCAACCGACAGAAACGCCGTCTTCACGTGCTGCGTCTCCACCGTCTCGACATGCTCGATCGTCAAGCCGAGGTCTTGATAGATCTTCGCCGACTCCAGCGAGCGAACCGCGATCCCAATGTGATCAAGCGTCGGTTTCTTCATCGTTCATCGTTCCGCGTTCATCGTTCCGATCACACCCCATGAACATCCGCTCCCCAGATGTGCTTGTGCAGTTGCGACTGGAAGCGCGCCGGAACGCGGTCGGCGAGCATCCACTCGGCCAGCGCCTTCATGTCCATTCTGCCCCAGACCGGTGAGAGCAACACCGTCCAGCGTTGGAGCTGGCGCTCCTCGATCACGCCTTTGGCCCACTCGTAATCGGCGCGATCGGCAATCACGAACTTGATCTCGTCATGCGGCCGCAGATCATCGAGATTCGACCAGCGATTCTTCTCTACCTCGCCCGAGCCGGGACACTTGATGTCCAGAATCAGCTTGGCGCGACGATCGACCGGAGTGATGTCGATCGATCCGGAGGTCTCGATCAGCACTTCGAAACCGTCCTCGCACAGACGCTCGATCAGCGGGAACGCCTCCGCCTGCGCCAGCGGCTCACCGCCCGTGATCTCCACGAGATTGCAGCCGTAGCTCTTAACCCGCGCCATCACGTCATCAATCGACATCCGCTCGCCGCCGGTGAACGTGTACTCCGAATCACACCACGTGCAGCGCAGATTGCAACCCGTCAGGCGCACGAACACACACGCCCGCCCGGCGTGCGACGACTCGCCCTGGATGGAGAAGAAGATCTCAGTGATGCGCATACGCGGTCGGATCGACAACGCCCGCGTCTTCAAATCCCTTCCGCCGCAAGAGACACGAGTCGCAGTGACCGCAAGCGTGGCCGTCCGGCGCCGGGTCGTAGCAGGAGTGCGTCATCGAATAATCGACGCCCAGCGCCACGCCGCGGCGGATGACGTCCGCCTTCGTGAGATGCAACAGCGGCGCGACGATGCGCGGCTCGTTGCGCTCCACGCCGCTGCGCGTTCCGGTACGGATCACCTGCTGAAACGCGTCGATGAACTCCGGCCGGCAATCGGGATAACCACTCGAATCCACTTCATTCACGCCCAGCCAGATCTCCTGCGCCTCCCGCGCCTCGGCATACCCGAGCGCCAGCGACAGAAAGATCGTGTTGCGCGCCGGAACGTACGTCACCGGAATCCCCGGCGCCCCCACCGCATCCTTCGGCACCTCGATCTCGCTCGTCAGCGCGCTCGCCCCAAACACGCGCAGATCCAGCGAATGCACCACATGCTCATCCACCCCCATCGCCGCCGCCACTCGCCTCGCCGCCTCCAACTCCACCACATGCCGCTGCCCATACACGATCGACAACGCATGGCACTCCCGCCCCTCGGACTTGGCGATGGCGAGAACCGTGGCGGAATCGAGACCGCCGGATAGAAGGATGACGGCGCGGGTCATGAGTTTCTTCTCCCTCGCGCGTTTCGCGGTCAAGTGAATGCCGGCCACGCCCAGCAGTTTCGCAGATGCGGGAGCACGTTGGCGCCAACATCTTATAAAGGGCGCCGGCCTCAGCGCAGCAGCCGCGCGATCCGGGCAACGCACCGGTCCGGATTCTTCGTCACTTCATGCTCCCAGAGTCGGAGCACGATCCAGCCCATGGACCGCAGCTCGCGCGTCCGGCGCTTGTCGCGCTCCTGGTTGCCGATCCGCTTCGCGTTCCAGTAGCTGGTGTTCGTCACCGGCGCTCTTCCGTCTCCGCATTTCGGGCAGCCGTGCCAGAAGCAGCCGTCGATGAAGATGGCCACCTTCGCCCGGGAGTAGACGATGTCGGGTTTTCCTGGCAGCTTCCTGTGCAGCCGGTAACCACGCAGACCGCGGGCCCAAAGCACCTGACGCAGACGGAGCTCGGGCGTGGTGTTCCGGGAGCGGATCCGCGACATATTGAAGGACCGCGTGGCTTTGTCGTGTACGTCCATCCCAAAGGTTTCCTACCCATCGTAGAACCCGCGGTTGATGTCCCCATTCCGGGTACACTTTGTCCCTGAATGGTCCGAACGGTCATAGAGATCTGTGCAGGCGGCGGCGGTCAGGCGCTCGGGCTCGACAACGCTGGCTTTGAACACGCCGCCGCTCTGGAGATCGAGCCCCACGCCTGCGCCACGCTCCGCCTCAACCGGCCTCACTGGAACGTCATCGAAGCAGATATCAGGCAGGTCGATGGCCGCCAATTCCGCGGCGCAGATCTTCTTGCTGGCGGCGTTCCTTGCCCGCCTTTCTCGATCGCTGGCAAGCAGCTCGGGAGCGATGACGATCGCGATCTTTTCCCGGAGGCGCTGCGGCTCGCGGCAGAGATTCAGCCGCGTGCGGTCATGCTCGAGAACGTCCCAGGCTTTGCTTCCGACAAGTTCAAGACCTATCGCACGCGACTCGTCCGTCAGTTCCGCGATCTCGGCTATTCGGCCGAATGGCGCATCTTGAATGCCTCGGAGTTTGGTGTCGCGCAACTGCGGCCGCGCTTCGTCCTGGTTGCTCTGCAGCCACAGGACGCGAGCTTCTTCCGCTGGCCCGATGCCCTCACTGCCACGCGCACGGTCGGCGAAGTATTGTGCGACCTCATGGCCTCACGCGGATGGAAAGGCGCTGCTTCATGGAGCAAGCATGCCAACGGCATCGGTCCGACCGTCGTCGGAGGCTCCAAGAAGCACGGCGGTCCCGATCTCGGTCCGACACGCGCTCGCGAACGATGGGCTCAGCTCGGAGTGAACGGCATTGGCATTGCCGATGAAGCACCGGCCCCCGATTTTCCGGTGCGAGAGATGCCGAAGCTCACGGTCCGCATGGTGGCCCGCATTCAGGGATTTCCGGATGACTGGCAGTTCGCCGGCAAGAAGACCGCCTCCTACCGCCAGGTCGGCAACGCCTTCCCGCCTCCCGTCGCCGAAGCCGTCGGCCGCGCTATCATCCGCGCCTTCGACGCTGTCGCCCAACGCCCGCACGATGGGGTGCAGGATCGTATGTTCGACAAGCGTTCCAAGAAAGCGCGGGCGTAGTCGCAAGCGCTCCTCACTATTCGCTTTCGCCTCTTCATCCGCGGCGTTGTAGGATTTGCGGCATGCCACCAAAAATGGGATCCAAGACCAAGGTCCGCGAGTTTTTGCTGCGCAATATCGGACGAGTGCTCGACAGCGACGAGATCCGCGCAGCCTCGGGCAACGTCTCCGAGTGGGGGCGCCGATTGCGCGAGCTCCGCGATGAAGAGGGCTATCAGATCCTCTCTCACAAAGATCGCGACGATCTCAAGCCCGGCCAGTACCGTCTCGACACTGCCAAACGCCGTCCGGCCTTCGCGCGCAAGATGTCGAAAGAAACCCGAGCCTGGGTCCTCGAGCGCAACGGCTACACTTGCCAAATGTGCGGTGTCGCCGCCGGTGATATCGATCCCTACAATCCTGACAGAACGATCCGCCTCACTATCGGTCACATCCTCGAGAAGGACAAAGGCGGCTCAGACGAACCGGGCAACCTCCGCGCCGTCTGTAGCAACTGCAACGAAGGACTCCAAAACATCTCCCCGCCCAAGCCCGACCGTCTGCAGCTACTCACGTACATCCGCAAAGCCACTCGCGACGACCAACTCGAGGTCCTCACCTGGCTCCTCACCAAGTTCCCGGATCGCAAAGTCTGACCGGAGAATGCCGGGGTTTTCGATTTTGGACAGCGGGCCGCAATGCAGCGCGCCAGCGGTCCGCTCAACTCCACTCGCACATGTACTCGCAGAGCTCGGCGCCGCGGGCGCGGCATTTGGTCTCGGCGATTCGGACGTTGCGGCCGCCGCACATTTCGATGGCTTTGCGGTGCCAGCCGGCGACGGTGAGGCAGTCGTGGGCGGAGAAGGTGGGCGCTTCGTAGGTGCGCAGGACAGCCGTGCGATCGCCTGTTTTCTCGTAGGTGCGGCGTCCGGTGTCGTAGTACATCTGGTAGATCTGCGGTGTTCGGCGGAGAAATCCGTGCGGATCTCCCTCGGAGAGCAGGGCGCGGTGCGGGCCGGTGAGGTTCTGGACGGCCGACTTTTCGCCCATGAGCAGGAAGACGTCGTCGCCCATTCCGACTTCGGCGGCGATGGCGGTGTCGATGCGCTCGTTGAGGTCGAACGAGTACCAGCCGCCGGTGTGGATGCTTTTGCATACCGTCCGATCCGCCTCGGAGAGGCGGTCCATGACGCGCTGCAGCCCTTCCTCACCCACCTGCTCGCGGACAAACGCGAAGCGGGAGAGAAGGAGGCCACCTTTCACTTTGACGGAGCCTGCGAGACCCACGCGGCGCATCCTACTCTCGCGCGACATCGACCGCCAAACGAAAGTGGGAGCTCGATGCAAGACACATCGCGACATCGACCTGTCACGACGGCGCTACGCTTCGGGCGCAGCACCCCGCGCATACTCGCCGCATGCGCGTTGCGATCATCGGGCTCTGGCTTGTTTTGTCTGCCGGAGTGAGTCCCTCCTCGGCGCAGGTCACATTTCTCAACATCAATCCTTCCTGGTCGCCGGATGGGCGGCGGCTGGTGTTTCAAAGCGACCGGGATGGCAGCGCCGAGCTGTATGTCATCGATGCGGATGGCGGCAACGAGCGTCGTCTGACGTTCAGCGGTGGGGACGATACACATCCGTCCTGGTCGCCGGATGGGGAGTGGATCGTGTTCGACTCCAATCGCGACGGCTTCTGGAATCTCTATCTCATCCGTCCCGACGGTTCCGGCGAGCGGCGGCTGACGCATCGTCAGGCATCGCAGGTAAATCCGTTTGCGCGGCATCCGTTGTGGTCGCCGGACGGGGGACGCATCGTCTTCGACTCCGGCCGCGACGGCGATGAAGAGCTTTACGTCATCAACGTGGACGGCACGGGGACGACGCGCTTGACGCGGACTCCGGGTGGCGATGGTCACGCGTCGTGGACGCCTGACGGGCTCGAGATTGTGTTCACCGGTGGGCGCGATGGAAATCAGGACGTCTGGATCATGAATGCGGACGGAACGAACGCGCGCCGCCTCACCGAAACCGCCGGTCCCGACGCCGGGCCGAAGGTTTCGCCCGATGGAAAAACGATCGCGTTCTTTTCCGAGCGCGATGGGAACACGGAGCTTTACCTCATGGATCGCGACGGCCGGAATCCGCGCAATCTCACGCGCGACGCGGCCACGAATTACGAGATGGCTTGGTCGCCCGATGGAACGCACATCGCCTATTACACGGACACGCCGGGGCGTTTCGAGCTGTTCGTGATGAACGCCGGCGGCAGTGAGCGCCGCCAGTTGACGAACAGCGGTTACGCGAACGCATGGCCGCAGTTTTCGCCGGACGATGGCCGCATCGTCTTCTCGTCGACGCGCGACGGCGACTGGGAGATCTACGTCATGGCCGCGGATGGAACGGGTGCGTCGCGATTGACGTGGAGCCCGGGACGCGATGCCCATCCGGCCTTCACGCGCGACGGAGCGCGGATCATTTTCCAGTCTCCTCGCGATGCACCCGTGGCCACCGAGGTCGATCTCTACTCGATGACGGCGGACGGGAAAGAGCAGAAGCGCATCGTGACCGCTCCCGGATTCGACGGCGTGGCGATGCCTTCGCCGGATGGAAAGTGGATCGCCTTCCAGCGCGGCACGCGCAAAGGCGATGCGTTCCAGTGGGATCTCTACGTCGTGAGCGCAGCCGGCGGCGAGGAGAGGCGGCTGACGTCGAATGCGTGGTCCAGTCAGGTGCCGAGCTGGAGTCCGAACTCGCGTCGCCTGGTCTTCTACGCCGACCGCGATGGCCGCGATCAGTTGCACACGCTCGATCTCGCATCGGGGAACGTCACTCCATTGCACGTCAGTAGCGCCAGCGACACCGCTCCCGCGTTTTCACCCGACGGAAAATTCGTAGCCTTCACCTCGACGCGCGATGGCGGCCGCGATCTCTATCGGCTCGAAATCGCCGGCGGCATTGTCACGCGGCTCACGCACGGCCTTGCAGTGTGGTCGCAGCCGAGTTGGTCGTCGGATGGCAAACGCATGCTCTTCTCCGCCAAAGCAGCGGAGCTCGACGACATCTACGCCATCAACGCCGATGGGTCAGGATTGATCAAGCTGACCCGCGGAGGAGATGGCGTGCGTTGATGGTCAGGCCGATACCGGTGATGTTGAAGCCGGCGTACGTTCCGCCGACCATCAGGGCGTAGGGATGGTTGGGGATGTTCCAGAGTGTCGGGCTGAACGCACCGCCGGCATCCGCCGTAGAATGCGCCTCTCATGGCCGACTACAGCGTGTACGAACTGCTCAACAAGAAACGCCGCGGCGCGCCGCTCGAGGTGCGCGAGATCGAGTTTTTCATCGAGGGATTCACGCTCGGGAAGATTCCGGACTATCAAACCTCGGCGTTGCTGATGGCCATTGCCATCAACGGCATGACCGCCGAGGAGATGGCTACGTTGACGCAGGCCATGCTCAGGTCGGGCGAGCAGTGGCATCTGCGCGACAGCTACGACTTCATCGCCGACAAGCACTCCACGGGCGGAGTGGGCGACAAGGTGTCGCTCGTGCTCTCGCCGTGGGTGGCCGCGTGCGGCGTGCAGATCGGGATGCTGTCCGGCCGCGGGCTCGGACACACCGGCGGCACGCTCGACAAGCTCGAAGCCATTCCCGGCTTCAATGCCCGTCTTTCGCGCGATGAGTTCGAGCGCTGCGTGGCCGATGCGCTCTGCGTGATCTCGACATCGACGGACGGCATCGCGCCGGCGGACAAGAAAATCTACGCGCTGCGCGACGTCACGGGAACGGTGGAATCGCTGCCGCTCATCACCGCCTCGATCATGTCGAAGAAGCTGGCCATGGGCGCGTCGAGCCTGATCCTGGATGTGAAGACCGGCAGTGGCGCATTCATGCGCATCTATCAGGACTCGAAGGCGCTGGCGCAGAGCCTCATCGCCGCGGCAGCGGGCTCCGGAACGCGTGTCGAAGCGCTGATCACCGACATGGATCGTCCGCTCGGCATCGCGGCCGGCAACGCGAACGAGATCATCGAGACGATTGAAGTGCTGAAAGGCAACGGTCCCGCCGACGTCGAGGAAGTGACGCGCGCCCAGGCGGAGCGAGTCCTGGTGATGTCGGGCCGCTTCGATGAAGCGTCCGCCAATGCGGCGCTCGACGAAGCGCTCAGTTCGGGTCGCGCGCTCGAGCAGGCGAGAAAATGGATCGCGGCGCAAGGCGGCGATCCCGCCATCGTCGACGACTACTCACTGCTCGCCCAACCGCGCGAAACGATCGAAGTCAAGGCCCCGCAAAGCGGCTTCATCACCCACATCGACACCTATCAGGCCGGCATGTTCACCGTCGACCTCGGCGCCGGCCGCAAGAAAGCCGACGACGTCATCGACTACGCCGCCGGCGTGATGTTCGACCGGAATACCGGCGACGAGGTGAAAGCAGGAGAAGTGATCGGGCGGATTCAGCTTGGGCAAGCGCAGAGAGACGCCGAGGAACTGCGCGCGCGCTACCTGGGGTTCGTCAAGATCGGGGATGACGCGCCGGAGGCGCGGCCGCTCGTGCATGAGCACTTGACGTGAAGGAGATGACGTTCGAGTGGGACCCCGACAAAGCGTCGTCCAACGAGCGGAAGCACGGAGTCTCGTTTGACGAAGCGAAGACTGTCTTCGGCGATCAGCGCGCGATTCACGAATACGACGGCGATCACTCATGGCATGAAGACCGTTTTATGATCGTTGGGATGTCGGAACGGGAGCGCATGCTTACGGTCGTCTACGTCGAACGAATAGAAATGACGATGCGTCTCATCAGTGCCCGTGCAGCGACGATCCGTGAGAGACGAAGCTATGAAGAAAAAAACCGTTGAAGACGACCCGCTCGATCGCGAAATCGATTTCAGCAATGCCCGCCCAAACCCGTACTTCGTCGCCTACCACGGGTCGAAAGTCATCCGCGTTCTCGAGCCGGATCTCGCCGAACTGTTCCCCGACAATGCATCGGTGAACGCGGCGTTGCGCACGATTGCGGAGAGTAAAACGAAGCGTATCAGCGCACGCCGCGCCGCGGTTCCCGCGCCGAAGCGCAAGAAAGCAGGTTCATGACCACACCCCGTGCAATCGCAATCGTTTGTGACTCGCTAGGTGTCGGTGAATTGCCCGATGCTGCCGACTTCGGCGATGTCGGCTCGAACACGCTCGGCCACGTCCTCGGGCGCTCGGAGATGACGCCGGTGGCGCGGCCGCTGGTTCACGAGCACTTGACGTGATGAACGCACGAAATGGAGGCGGGACTCCTGCGTTCCGTTACCATGATCGAGCGTATGGAACGAAAACCGGCCGACCCTGAAAGCCATCGCGAGATCGACTTTTCAAACGCTCGCCCGAATCCTTATGCGAGCGACTACCACAAGTCGAGGAACTTGCGCGTGCTCGCGCCGGATCTTCTGGATGTGTTCCCCGACTCAGAGTCGGTGAATGAGGCCCTCCGCACGCTCGTACGCCTTGTTTCCGCATCACCGCGCAAGGTCACGGGTACTTGACGTTGTGAGCGCATTCGAATGGGATGAGCACAAGGCGCGTTCGAACCAGCGCAAGCATGGGGTGTCGTTCGAAGAAGCGCAGAGCGTTTTCGACGATGACGACCTCCTTTCCGGAATGGATCATGAGCACTCGATCGCAGAACTTCGCTTTATGATCGTGGGCATGTCGGATCGCGGACGGCTCCTCGCGGTCTGGACCACTTACCGCGATCCGTTCATCCGTATCATCGGTGCCCGACGTGCGACTCCCACGGAGCGAAAAAGCTATGAAGAAAAAAATCGACGTTGATGACGACGAGATGCCCGCTGAGTTCGACTTTTCGAACGCTATCCCGAACCCATGGTTCGTGGCCGTGCATGGCGTGAAGTTTGTCCGTGTCATCGACAAGGATCTCGCTGATCTCTTCCCCGACAACGCGTCGATGAATGCGGCGCTTCGGAACGTCGCCGAAGTGGCCGCGCGCATTCCCGCAAAGCCGCAGAAAGTCAGCGCACGGCGCGTTGCTGCTCCAAAAGCGACCAGGAAGAAGATCCGCGCATGACCACACCCCGCGCAATCGTGATCGTCTGTGACTCCCTCGGTGTCGGCGAGCTCCCTGATGCTGCCGATTTCGGCGACGTCGGTTCCAACACGCTTGGACACGTACTCGACGCCCACCACCCGATCCTTCCCACCCTGACGCGGCTCGGCCTGCTGCACACGCTGCCGACTCCGGCCACGACCGATAACCCGATGGCGGCGTACGGCCGGATGGCCGAGGTCAGTGCGGGGAAGGACACGACCACGGGGCATTGGGAAATGATGGGGTTGGTGGTGGTCGATCCGTTTCGGACGTATCCGGATGGGTTTCCGCCGGAGGTCATCGCGGAGTACGAGAAGCGGATCGGGCGGAAGACGCTCGGGAACACGCCGGCCTCGGGGACGGTGATTCTCGATGAGCTGGGCGAGGAGCACATGCGCACCGGGTCGCCGATCGTTTACACGTCGGGCGATTCGGTGTTTCAGGTGGCGGCGCATGAGGACGTCATTCCGGTGGATGAGCTGTGGCGCATCTGCGTGGTCGCGCGCGAGCTGATGCGCGGTGAGCACAACATCGGACGGATCATCGCGCGGCCGTTCATCGGTCCGGGCGCAGGACGTTTTTCACGGACGGCGAATCGGAAAGACTTCGCGGTACGTCCGATCGGCGAGACCGTGCTCGAGCGCGCACACAACTCGGGACGCGAGGTGATCGGCCTCGGCAAGATCGCCGACATCTTCGACCGCGTCGGGATCGGCCGGGAGATCCGCACCGAGTCGAACTCCGACGGCATGCAGAAGACGATGCAGTTGATCCGCGAGACGAACGCCGATTTCATTTTCACGAACCTGGTCGACTTCGACTCTAAGTACGGCCATCGCAATGACGCGCGCGGTTATGCGAAGGCGCTGGAGACGTTCGACGGCGAGCTGGCAGCGCTGCTCGAGACGTTGCGCGAGGACGACCTCGTGTTCATCACGGCCGATCACGGCTGCGATCCGACCGACGTCTCCACCGATCACACGCGCGAGTACGTGCCGCTGGTCGTGGCCGGTCCGCGCATCATCGGTGCACGCCCGCTCGGCACGCGCTCCACGTTCGCCGACCTCGGCGCCACGATCTGCGATCTTCTCGAATTGTCGCCGGCCGGTCTGGCCGGAACGAGCGCGCTGGGCGCGCTGGGGGTGAAGGGATGAAGCGATTTCTCGGAATGAGCGTGGTTCTTCTGTTTGCTGCGACGGCTTGGGCGCAGCCGTCCATCAGTCGCGTTGCGGATGACGGTCTGGTGATCGATCGTGTCGCCGAGGCCAGCAAGCGCGATCTGCCGACCGATCTGCTCAAGCGCATCGTGAATGAAGACATCGACCTGCTCCGCGGCAAGCGAGCGGACGGCTCGTACGAATACGCGAAGTTCGAGCGCTTCGAGTCGGGAAGAGTGGTGAAGTCATTCTCGATCAACGATCGCAAGGATCGGATGTCCACGGTGGAGAACCGCGGTTCGTGGATCTATCGCATCGTCATCGAAGTGCCGACGCGGCGCATGCTGGTCCGGAAGAACCGTCCGGTGTGGGTCGAGCGCGTCGACGTCGATTCCGTTCCGGAAGGGTCTACGCAGTCGCAATCGCAGTCCTTCGAAGTGAAGGCGTGGCTTCAGCCGGGCGAAGTGCGTCCGTTCGATCTGCCTGCCATCGGAAAGCAGGCCACGGTGAAGGTGATTGCCACGGCCGAGGAAGGCGGCGGCTACGGAAACATCGACGTCGCACTGGTGCAAGCCAGAATCGTCGATGCCGTCGATAGCCCGTATGCCGAAGCGGTCGCGAGCGCGAAAGCGGTCCTGCGCGCGCTGGACAACAACGACATCCCTTCGCTGCGCGCGTCGGGGCGGCGCCTGCGGGAGTCGCTCGGCGGAGGCACGCCGGCAGTTGCGGTTGCGCCGATTCCACCTCCAGTGTCGCGGCCGGCAGTGTCGGAAGTGACCGTCACCGCTCCGGCGACGGACACGGCCACGCGCCTCGAGCTCCAGACCGAGCTGCAACTGGTCGAGGATCTGCTGACCGGCACAGAGGCAGAGCGGCGCGAAGGATTGGACAAGTTGCACCAGATGATCCGGCGCTTGCGCTCGGGGATGTGACGTGTTTACGGCCAAAACGTTGACGGACCTGAACCGCTGACGTAGAATGCCGATCCCTCTTGTAGTAGCCCTTAGCGCTTTCCGAAAGGAGCCTCACTTGTCGTCAGTCAAACTTAGTTTCAAGGTCGGGGACAAGCTCGTTTACCCGAACCACGGAGTGACCGTGGTCGAGCATATCGGAGACTCACCGATCATGCCTCAGGGTGACAGCTACTATCACCTGCGTTTACTCGCGAATAACTCGCGTCTGGTGGTGCCGATCACGAATACAGACCGCGTGGGTCTGCGCCGCCTTTATCAGCAGAAGGAGATCAAAGGTCTCCTCGGCCTGCTGGAACAGAAGTTGGTGAAGAGCCATACGGACTGGAAAGGCCGTTACCGCGAAAACCTCGAGAAGATGAAGACCGGGCGTCTCGAGGACGTGGCAGACGTGCTGAAGAACCTCAACGAAGTCCAGAAACGGAAGAGCCTTTCGTTCCGCGAGAAGAAGATGTACGACCGGGCCAAGTATCTGCTGGTCTCGGAAGTCGCGATCGTGAAGGACATCCCCGAGGTGGAAGCCGAGAAGCTCATCCACAAGTGCCTGGAAAAGAGCCTCGCGCCGATGGCCGTGGCCGCCGGTCACTGACAACATCCACTAGTCACAACCGCAACAACCCCTTAAAGTGCCGCTTCGCGAGAAGCGGCACTTTCGTTTTCACTCATGTCTACGCAACGCCTACCCGAATGGATCCGCGAGAAGAAGCTCAACCTCTCGTCGCTGCGCGAGATGAAGACCATGCTGCGCGAGCGCGAGCTGCACTCGGTTTGCGAGTCGCTGGCTTGTCCCAATCGCACGGAATGTTTTTCGCGCGGCACCGCCACGTTCATGATCCTCGGCGACGTCTGCACGCGCTCCTGCGGCTTCTGCAATGTCACGACGGGCCGGCCATACGCGCCTCCCTCGCCCGATGAGCCGCGGGCCGTGGCCGAAACGGCGCGACGGCTCGGGCTGAAGCACGTCGTCGTGACCTGCGTGACGCGCGACGATCTGGCGGATGGTGGCGCGCAGCAGTTCGCCGAGACGATTCGCGAGCTGCGTACGGCGCTGCCGCAGGCGGCGGTGGAAGTGCTCACGTCGGACTTCCGCGGCAACGCGCAGTCCGTGCGCACCGTCGTCGAGGCGCGGCCGGATTACTTCAACCACAACGTCGAGACCGTCCCGCGGCTCTACGATTTCGTCCGCCCGGGTTCGCGATTCGAGCGCTCGCTCGCGGTGTTGCGTGAGGCGAGGAGCGTCGATGCAACCGTCGTCACGAAGTCGGGACTGATGCTCGGATTGGGCGAGCGCCGCGACGAGGTCGTCGATGTGCTGCGGCATCTGCGCGACTCCGGCGTCGAGATCGTCACGATCGGTCAATACCTGCAGCCGAAGCGGGAGAAGCTCGACGTCGTCGAATACGTCCATCCCACGGTCTTCGATGAGTACCGCGACATCGGCCAATCCCTCGGATTCCGGGCCGTGTTCGCGGGCCCGTTCGTGCGCAGCTCGTACATGGCGGACATGGTCGCGCACCAGGCGGCGGTATCCTGACCTGAAGTGAAAAAGAGCCCGCGCTCCATCGACCCCGACAAGCCCGAAAAATCGGCTTACTTCGTTACCTACCTGCCGATCTTTCTCGACTATCTGGCGGTGGAGAAGGGTCTCGCCCGGAACTCGCTTTCGGCGTATGCCTCCGATCTGCGCCACTTCGGCCACTGGCTCGCGGATCAGGGGATCGAGCTGGAGCAGGTCGAGCGGATCAATATCGTCAAGTACTTCCAATGGCTGCGCGGGGCCGGGATTGCGGCGCGGTCGGTGGCGCGCGCGCTGGCGGCCATTCGCGGGCTGTTCCGGTTTCTCGTCACTGAGCGGCATCTCAAGAAGGACCCGACCGAAAATCTCGAGAACCCGAAGCTCTGGTCGTCGTTGCCGAAGTCGCTACAGCCATCCGAGGTGGAGGCGCTCCTCGCCGCGCCCGACCGCGCTACGCCGGACGGTCTTCGCGACGCGGCAATGCTGGAGCTTCTCTACGCAACCGGACTACGTGTGAGCGAGTTGATCAAAGTGCGCATCGACGAGGTCGTGCTCGACGCCGGATTTCTGCGCACGATCGGGAAAGGCTCGAAAGAGCGGATCGTGCCGTTCGGCGATACCGCGCGGGATGTGATCGTCGAGTACTTCGAGAAGGCCCGTCCCGAGCTCGACAAGTACGCCGATCCGCACCTCTTTCTCTCCCGACGCGGCCGGCCGATGTCGCGGCAGTCGTTCTGGATGAAGATCACCCGCTACGCGCGGGAAGCGGACGTGAAAGCGCACATCTCGCCCCACGTCCTCCGCCACTCATTCGCCACGCACCTCCTCGAAAACGGTGCCGACCTCCGCAGCGTGCAAATGATGCTCGGCCACGCCGACATCTCCACGACGCAGATCTACACGCACGTCTCGCGGGCACGCCTGCAGAAGATGTACGACTCCTTTCACCCCCGCGCATGAGCCTGAGCAACCTCTCCCGGGGCATAATCGTCACAGCAGTGAAGTTCTAAGACCCACTCAACCCATGCGTACTCTGACCCTCATGCTCGCCACGCTTCTGTTCGCCTCGACGGCGAGCGCGAGCATTGCGCTCTTCTCTGATGGCCGGAGCATGAAGATCGAGGCGTACGCGGTCGAGGAAGACACGATCCATCTCACGATGAACGGCGGCGGAAAGCTGTCCCTGCCGATCACCCGCATCGAACGCATTGTCGATGACGAGATCATCACCGCCGAGGTCGTGGAGGAAGTGCGGAAAATCGTCGAGGAAGGTGTGTTTCCGCGGCGTTCTTGGCGATTCCATCAGCACAGCCAGCCGCTCTTCCAGTCGAAGTACAACGAAATCATCATCGAGGCGGCGAAGCACTGGGATGTCGACGCGGCGCTCGTGTCCGCGGTCATCAAAGCGGAGTCGGATTACAACCCGCGCATCGTTTCGCACAAGGGCGCCCGCGGCCTGATGCAGTTGATGCCGGCCACCGCGGCACGATTCGGTGTCACCAATTCGTTTGATCCGCGTGAGAACATTTTCGGTGGCACCCGCTATCTTCGTTGGCTGCTGAAGAAGTTCGACGGCAATGCCGATCTGGCGGTGGCCGCGTACAACGCCGGCGAAGGGAACGTATGGAAGTACGACGGCGTGCCGCCGTTCCGGGAAACCGTGAACTACATCAATCGCATCGCGAAGCACATTCGCAAAGCGATCGAGACCGAGGTCATTCCGCGCGATATCGAGAGCGTTTCCGCGGGAGTGTCCGCAACCGCATCGGTCGCCGCGCTTCCGCGCTGACGGTCTTCCTTCTTCTGACTTTTGCCGGACGCGCGTTGGCGTTCGAGGCGCGGCTCCTCGACCCGCAAGGAAAGCCCGTCGCCGGCGCACAGATCTCCGTTGTCGATCAACGCAGCACCGCGCGCACCGACAGCGAGGGACGTTTCACACTCGTGCCCGATCCACAGCTTCCCGCCACGCTCATCGTGATTGGCAGCCGCGGCGAGCTTTTTCCGCCGATCCATCTTCGACAACTGACCGCCGAGATTCATCTCGATCCCGCTTATCGCGAAAGCGTCACCGTCACCAGCGGCGCGACGCCGAACATCGAAGGAACGCCCGCCGCCGCGCCAGTGGTGTACGGCAGCGAAGAGATCGAACAGCGCAAACCCGCGCACATCGGCGAGGCCATCGCCACGACTCCGGGCGTGTCGCTGCGCGGCGAAGGTTCCGCGGCCGTGCCGGTGGTGCGCGGTCTTGCGGGCGGCAGAACGCTGCTCTTGATCGATGACGCACGGGTCGTCGCGGAGCGCCGCGCCGGTCCTTCCGCCACGTTCGTCGATCCGATCAGCCTCGGCTCGATCGAAGTTTCGCGCGGTCCCGGCTCCGTTGCGTATGGATCGGACGCTCTGGGCGGCGTGGTCCATCTCCGCCCGCGCGATCCGATCCCGGGACAACCCGACTTCCGTTACGACGCCTGGGGATCCTTCGGCGCCATGAGCACACGCAGCGCCGCGCTCGAGCTCTCAGCCGACAGCCTCGGCGGCGCGGTGCTGGCGTCCGTTCACGCACGCTCGGCCGGCGAAGCGTTCGACGCGAACGGCGACGAGATCCCGAATTCCGGATATCGCGATCGCGGCGCGCTGTTCCGCTATGTTAGCGACGCCCACTGGGGACGGCTGCGCGCCGGCGTCATGTCCAGCGTGGCCCGCGACGTTGGTGCGCCGTCGACCGACCCGGTGCAGACGGTCTATCCCGATGAACGCGCCACGCTGGCTACCGTTGCACTCGACTTCCCGGCGATGGGCTCATGGAACGCAACGGCATTACGCGCGTCGCTGGGCTCGTACTCGATCACCACGAACCGCGTACGTCCGACCGGCGTCGAGAGCGCTACGGTCAAGGCGCGCGACGCGTCGTTGCGACTCTCCGGCGAGCGCGCGGCCGGGCGTTCGCGGATTGCGACGGGCGTCGACTTCGTGAGCCGCTACGGTTTGAGCGCGTCAGGTACGCCGGCCGATTCCATCGAGGATGCCGATCGCTACAACACTGGCCTTTATGCGTCCTGGACCTCCGGCGTTTTGAATGTTCTCCAGCTCGCGGTTGGAGGACGCGCGGATCACGTGGTCACGCGCAATCGCGGCGGTTTCTTCGGCGATCGATCGACGAACGACGTAGCGCTTTCCGGATTCTCGGCAGCCACCGCGGGTCCGTTCCGCGGCATCACCACTACGCTGCAGATCGCCAGCGGTTATCGCGAGCCGTCGCTTTCGGATCGTTACTTTCGCGGCGTGAGCGGCCGCGGATTCGTGACCGGCAACCCGGATCTCGAGCCCGAGCGAAGTCTGCAGCTCGATGGCGGCATTCGCTGGAGCGGCGGGCTCGCGCGTGGCGCTTTACGCATACGACTATCGCATCAAGGATCTCGTCGAGCGCTATCGCGACGGCGCGGACTTTTTCTTCCGCAACCGCGGCGAAGCGGATGTGCGCGGTCTGGAGCTCGAAGCCGGCACGCGGTTGCCGCTCCATTTCGATCTGCAGCTCGGCGCATCGCTCGCGCGCGGCGAGGATGTCGACACGCACCAGCCGCTCGATGACATTGCGCCGTTCTCGCTTCAAGGGTCGCTGCGCTGGGCCGCGAAACGCGCCTCGGCGTTCCTGACCGCATCCGCCTACGCGCGCGACGATCGCCCCGGTCCCGTCGAGACGACGCGCCCCGGCCACACCGAGATCGACCTCGGCGCAGGCTGGCGCCCGCATCCGATGTTCGAAGTGAGGCTCGTCGTGCGCAATCTCACGAACAGCGACCACTTCGGATCCGCCGACGCCGTGGCCGCACTCGCGCCCGGAAGAAGCGTGATGATCGGGATCAATCGGTAGCCGGCACGGCCGGCAGCGCTGGTTGGCATAGCCTTGGGCACGTACGGTCGCGCTGAGGCCAACTTCCTTATCAGCTTCGACCTACACCAACGCCGGCACTTCCATCGCCGCCATCGTCTGCGTTTCGATCGGTCGTGCGCGGAGGCTGTCGAACTTCACGATCATCACGGTGCGATCGTCGTCCGCCGGTCGTGTGCCGGAGTGTTTGGCGACGGCGTCGAGAATCGCATCGCGGATGTCGGACGGGGAGGATTCGGTGTAGGCGGCGAGCAGCGACTCCAGTTGGTCGAAGCCGAGGGGCTCGCCATTCTCGTCCTGCGCCTCGACGATGCCGTCGGAGAGATAGACGACGGTGTCACCTTCGCGCAGCTCGACCTCCACGGCATGGGTGGTGAGATTGGCGCGGACGCCGAGCGGAAGCGAGGGTGACTCGATCGAGATCGGCGCCTGCTCGCCGCGCCGGAGCAGGTACGGATAGAGATGCCCGGCGTTTGTGTGCCGAATGGTGCGGCGGTCGAGATCGAAGATCGTGAAGGCCAGGGTCATGAAAGCGCGGCGCTCGGTGGAGCGGAACACCAGCTCGTTCAATCGGTGGAAGAGCGAAGTCTCATCGGCCCCTTCCTCGACGAGCGTGGTGATGGCCGCTTTCACCATCGCCATCACCAGGCCGGTGGAGAGGCCGTGGCCGGAGACGTCTCCTATGGCCACGGCCAGCCGCGACTTATCAAGATTGAAGACGTCGTAGTAATCGCCACCGATCGATGTCGTCGGCTCGAAGTGGGCCGAGAACGACACGCCGCTGAAGGTCGGACCTTCCTTCGGCAGAAGATTGCGCTGGATCGTCGCGGCGATGGCGATCTCGCTCTGCAGGCGCTCTTTTTCGGTCACGCTGGCCAGCAGCGAGCCGATCGACTCGGTCATCCGGTCGAACGATTGCGCCATCGCGCCGAGCTGATTGTGCGGCTTCATCTTGATGCGATAGGAGAAGTCGCCCCGCTCGACGGCGCGCGTCCCTTTCTCGATGCGGTTCACGGCGCGCGAGATGCTGAAGATCAGCACCGCGGCGAAGAGTGCGGCCACGAAGTACATGGCCATCAGCATCGCGGCCAGGCCGGCGATGATCCTCGCCAGGATGTTGAAGTAATCGCCCGCGGAGGAGCCGAAGTAATACGAGAAGAGATTGCTGGGCGGGTTGACGATCAGCATGAACAAGCTGCGATCGCCCATCTCCTTGCCGGTCTGCCAGTCGGTGAGGTCGGTGAGGTCGCCCCAGATGATGTTCCGGCCGAGGTTTTCGCCGAAGACTTCTTTGAGAACGTTGTCGTCGAAATCGATGTCCGTGCCGTTGCCGCTGCGCGAGGCCTTGGCGTTCGCGGTATGGACGATCATCCGCCAGCGATCCCGGAGCTGATCGGTCCAATGTTTGTCCATCGGCTGAACGAACACGACCGAGCGCGGCGGATCGCCTGCAAATTGGCGTGCGGCGACGAACAAAGCCTGGCCATCGCGTCCGGCCACGCCGCTGTAGCTCGTCGTCTGCAACCATGGCGGCAATTGCGCGCCCGTTCCTTCCTCCGAGTCGTAGATCTCGAGCGTCGGGAGCGCTCCCGCGGGCTTGCGGCCCGTGACGGTGTATTCGAGCGTCCAGCTCTCCATCTGTCCCAGCGTGGCCTGCCGCTCCGCGCGCACCGCCGCCTGCGTCATGACGGCGGCGAACATGTAGCCGATCGTCAGCAGAAGAATCGTCATGAGGAAGAACGGCAGGAGGCCGATCAGGAGGTAGCTGAGAAAGAGCCGCCGGCCGACGGTCCAGAAGAGGTTGCGCAGGAGCCAGCGGATGAAAACCGCCAGGCCATAGAGCGTCAGTCCGATGACGAGGAGCCAGGCGAAGAACTGGATGACGCCGAGAAGCGCGAACGTGCGCCCGAGGCGATCGAGCACCTGATCGGCGAGCTCGAGAAAGACGATGGTGGCGACGCCGGCCAACCAAAGCAGGAGCGCCGGCGAAAGACGACGCCGTCTGGTCTCCGGTGCAACGTCCATTGCGGTCATGATGACACACGGCGCTCGGAGCGCCGTCTGCAGTTGGGTTGTACGCGGGCAGGCCGCGCGGGTTGCGCTTTAGGAATACACTTGGTGGGCGGCCTGTCTTTGCGTCAGACTGTCCGGAGCTCACTCCAACCATATCCATGAAGATTCGTCTTGCTGCTAACGCCCTGTCCTGCCTGCTCGCGGCGAACGTCGCTTCCGCAGCGTGCGTCAATCGTTTTGTCAGCCGCGCGGAGCGGCCTCGGCAGGTTGTTACGCTTCTCACGGGGAAGCTGACGTTCCAGGAAGCGCAGGCGCTCGCGACCGCGATTCAGAAGCAGACCTCACCGCCGCTCGAATGGGTCGATGACAAAGGAAAAGCGATCGCCAAACAGTTCGGCGACCTGAAAGTCGTCCGCCCCATGCCGGTAGGTTGCGACGGAAAAACCTCCGGCGTGGTCATGATCGTCGCCTTCGCCACCTTCTCGAGCCCCGAGAAGAAGATGCTCGTGAAGCTCGACCCGAACACGACGGTCGCCTTCGAACAGCAAGCGGATTAGGCCGGGCCGGCACGGCCGGCAGCGCTGGTTGGCCAAACCTTCTTCGGGCTAGTCGCTCAAATCTCACTTCCCTATCCACGTTGCCTTCCTCTTGTCTACGAACGCTTTCAATCCTTCGTTCGCGTCGGCTGTGTGCATGAGGTCGTCGAGATAGAGGCGTTCCACTTGCGCGAGGCGTGAATCGAAGTCGTTTGCCTGGGCGAGGCGGAAGGCTTTCTTCGCGATGCGCAACGACGATGCGCTGTGGCGGAAGATGCGATCGAGCCATTCATTCGCGCGCGCGTCGAATTCGGCGTCGGGAAACACGGCGTTGACGAGGCCCTGGCTGGCGGCGGTGGGTGCGTCGATCGGATCGCCGGTGAGGATGAGCTCGAGCCCTTTGCGCGGCTGGACCTGTCGCGAGAGTTGCCAGGCGGCGACGGGAGGGAAGACGCCGAGCTGAATTTCCGGGAGGCCGAAGCGAGCGCGATCCGACGCCAGGACGAAATCGCAGGCCATCGCGAGCTCACAACCGCCGCCGATCGCCGCGCCGCGCACGAGCGACACGGTCACGAGGTCGAGGCGCGCCAGGATCCGGAAGCAATCGTGAAAGCGCTCCAGCATCATCGACACGCGATCGCCGAGGTGATCCTGCACGGAGACGCCGGCAGAGAAAGCCGTCTCGCCGCTGGCGTCGATGATCAGTGCGTGACGATCGTTCCTGACGCGGCCCAGCGCATCGCGCAACTCCTCGAGCATGGCAATGTCGAGAATGTGCAGCGGCGGACTGTCGAGCGTGATCCGCCACGCGTTTGCGTCAGAGGAAAGCGCGATCTTCGGCATCGGCGGGAGTCTAGCGGAAGTGGTGTCTCACTCCGCGCGACGCGCTTTGGAGTGCGGCGGCTTGCCACCGCTTTGAGTAGCGTGCCACCAGCCCGCTCCGTTGCACGTTACAGAAAGCGGCAGCAAGCTGACGCACTCCAAAGCGCGCCGCGCGGAGTGTTCTAGCGCGCGGCTCTTCGTCTTGGCGGTTTTCCCACCGGCGTGGGATAGGCGAGATCGAGTGAGTGCTCGGTGAGGAAGAGCAGCATGTCCGGTTGCAGGTTGAACGAGCGGAGATTCGATGGCAGCGTGAATGTCGACGCGGCAGGTGTCCATGACGGGAGGTCGTAGCCGATGGGCGCATTCGCGTCGCGGCTGACGAGTGCGCAGTTTCCGTCGATGCGGATGCGATGAGAGGCGTTTGCTGTCACGGCGTTGAGGTGTTCCTCGACGAGCGTGAGCGTCGATTCGGAGTAGCCGAAGATCTTGCCCGCCAGGACGAAGACTTTTCCTGACGAGAACGCGATGGAAGACGCAAACGCCGGCGCCGCGGCGGCGAGGATCTGCGCCGGATGCTGCGGATCGGCGACGTTCAATACGCGCATCTCATCGGGGAAAGAGACCAGCGCGTAGGCGCGGGCGCCGGAAACGGTCAGGTCGGTGACGCTGCCGGTCATGGTCGCCGTCACCGCCAGCGTGTTCGGATCGAGCACCAGCGTTTTGCGCTCGCGGCAGCCCTGGACCGTGCAGCCAACCGCCAGCGAAGCCCACACGGCGTTGGCCGCGGTCCGAATCGTGAGCATTTGCGAGTCGAAGCCTTCGCCGATGTTGGCCTGGGCGAGCATCACGCCGGCGCGCGAGTACGCGGTGACGTTGCCGTTGCCAGCCAGCGTGTAGAGCGCGGTGTCGGTGGCCACGAAGTCGTCGATCGTTCCGGTGGTTGGGATGGTGGTCACGTAGCTCAACGAACCGGGGATGACCGAGGAGAGAACGTCGATGCCGTCGTCATCTAGGAGATAGGCGCGGCCGGATGCGGCGGCGAGTTTCGTGTAGAACGAGCTCGTGAACGGAGTGGCCGGCAGCGTCGTTTCCGCGAGATAGCGGATGGCCGCTGTTCCTTCGAACGTGGCAATTGCCGCAGATGAAGGCGTGGCGTCGAATGCGACGGCCTCCGAAGGGAGCGCATGATCGCGCAGCAGAGTCTGCGCATCGTCATAGACCTGCAACTTCCGAGCGTCCATCACCAGTAAGTCATCGCCGGAGAAGGTCATTTGCCGCGGGAAGATGAGGTTCGATGCAGGAATGACGCGCTGATTTCCGGTGGCGATGTCGATGACGGTGATGCCGTTGAACGTGAACAAGGCGGCACGGGTCGCGTCCAGCGCGATGCTGCCCGCCGCCGCTCCGTCGACCGTGAATTTCTGCGCCGTCGACGTGAGATCGCCGGTCGGAAAGAAATGCAGCACCGTGGTTCGCTCGATTTCGCGCACTTCGGCGAGCGCGATTGCGGATCCGGAACGTGCCAGGAGCGTCATGACCGGCACGTTTGCTCTCGTTGGCGTGGTTTGACCCGAGGGTGCGCTCCAGACGCTTCCATCGGCGAGGAGCGCCACGAGCTGCGCGTCGGTCGTGACCGCATTGTTGATGGCTTCCGCGAACGTGACGTTCGTGGCCTGCGCCGGAGTCGCGGAAACCAGCGACCAGACCGTTGCCTTGGCGCCGCTCGTCGTGAGCAGGCCGTTGTTGCGATGGTCACGAACGACCGATCCGGCCTCGGCATCCCAGGCGCGTTCTTCGATCAGAGCAATGCCGGCCGCGTCGATTCTCTGCTGCATGATCCTGCCGGCCGCGGTCGAGAACCACGCTTTGTCCGCGGACATGCGAACGCTCGTCGTCGCGCCGCCGCTGTAGCTCGCCAGCGGAAACGGTCTGGCGATCGTGCTCGCGTCGATCACGACCATGCCGATATCGCCCGCGGCGACGTAAAGCGTGTCGTCGACGCGCGCCATGGCGTGGATGAAGTTGACGGTGCCGTCGGTGGTCGCAAGATCGGCCGCAAACACCACGGCGATGCGCGCCGGTGTCGAAAAGTCGACTGCGCGCACCGTGCGATTCGGACCGGCCACGAAGTGCGTCTGACCCGAAAACGCAGCAAACGCGGTCGTCACGATCGGCATGCGCGCCATGAGCGTCTGGCCGCCAGCGAAGAGGTCGGTGGTCTGCCCGAATCGATCTGAGACGAACAGGGAATCATCGCTCGTGGCATGAACGGCGCTCGCCCGCGGGGCGGATTCGAGCGTGCCGATGTGTTGTGGAAGCGAGGGAATCGTCACGGAGTAGATCTCGACCGTCGCGTCGCCATCCGCCGCATACAACTTGTTCTTCGCCGACGCGAGTGACGTGACGTTGGGAGAGCTCGACGGCAACGCGATGTTCGTCCTGAATGGCGCGGTTGGAACGGCGATGTCGAAGTGCGCGATCCCGCTGGCCGTTGCAGCAAAGAGCGATGTGGAGACGATCTCGAGATCGTTGACGGTACCGGTCACGGCGGCCGTATTCAGAATGGCCAGGTTCGAGCCGGTACGTCGAAGCGTGTAGACGGACGAGCCACTGCCCACATAGGCGATGCCGCTGCTGTGCGCACGCACGACGCGCGTCGATCCCGGCAATCCGATGGAGGCCACGATCGAGCCGTTCTGGAAAACCTGGACGCCATAGCCGGTGGCCAGCCAGACGAGATCGCCGTCGACGGAAAGATCGAACGCGGTAGTCCGAAACTGACTGCTGTTCCGCGCCGGCCACTGCGAACAATCGGCGAAGGCGCCGGAGAGACTAACGAGAACGAGGATCGAGAGGAGAGCCGCTTTCACACGCACACGCCCGAGCATTAAAGCAAGTATGAAGGGTGAAGGGTGAAGAGTGAAGGAGCAGCTGGCCTCTTTTCACTCTTCACCATTCACTCTTCACTCTTCACTCTTCAGAAAGGCGATCGCCTTTTTCACGTACGACGGATGCGGCACGTGACTCATCGCGTTCACGTCGATCCATTCGTAGCCGCTGTCGCTGCGAACGCCGCGCGCGGCGGTTGTGTAAACGATGAACTCGATCTTGCGCGTGGTCACGGTGTGTCGGAACGTGCCGACGAGTTTGCGGCGGGCGGGAGTGAGCGGCGGGCCGGTCAGGAGCGAGCTGTCGCCGTGCGGCAGGTGATAGAGGTCGCCCATCAGTGGACCGGATTCGCGGCGCATGAGCACGCGGCCGCGGCGGTCCCGGATCAGGTAGAGGGCGATGCTCAGCTCCTGCGTGGCCTTCTTTTCTTTCGGACGCGGGAGCTCCTCTACGCGACCGGTGGCCAGGGCCACGCATTGCTCGCGCAACGGGCATACGAGGCAGGACGGATTGCGCGGCGTGCAGATCAGCGCACCGAGCTCCATCAATCCTTGATTGAGCATTCGCGGGGACTGGCACGCCTGCACGAGCGCCTCGGCGCGGAGCCATGGGTCGTCGTCATCGCCGAACAGACGCGCCACGACGCGGGTCACGTTGCCATCCACGATCGGCGCGCGGACATCGAAGGCGATCGAGGCGATGGCGCCGGCGGTGTAGCGACCGATGCCGGGAATGCTCATGAGCTCGTCGGCCGACGGGGGAAGGATGCCGCCGAAGCGGTCCGTCACGACCACGGCGCCTGCGCGGAGCATCCGGGCGCGTCGGTAATACCCGAGGCCCGACCAGGCGGAGGTCACCTCATCGTCGGACGCGGCGGAAAGCGCCGCGATCGTCGGAAATCGCGCCAGAAAACGCTCGAAATATGGCAGCACGACTTCCATCCGAGTCTGCTGCAGCATCACCTCGGAGAGCCAGACGTGATAGGGCTCGTACTCGCGGCGCCATGGAAGAGGGCGCTGGTGGCGGGCGAACCACGATTCGATGCGCCGCGCAGATTGGCGAGCGCGGCGGCGGAGGTCTGGGGATTGCAACGGGCCGCTTATTGTATGCTTCGGGCCGGTAGTTACGAGGAACGTCCATGAGCGAACAAGTACACGGTGCCCAGGCGGAAGCAGAGCAGGGCAAGTACGTTTACTGCATCATCAAAACCGACGCGGTACGTGACTTCGGCGCCGTCGGCATCGGCGCCCGAGGGGACCATGTCTACAGCGTTCATCATCGCGAGTTCGCGGCCGTCGTCTCCAACTGCCCGCTGATCGTCTTCGATCCCACGCGCGAGAACGCTCTGGCGCATGAGCACGTCAACGAACTGGTGATGAAAGACTTCACCGTTCTTCCGATGAGCTTCGGCACCGTCTTCCGTACCGAGAACGACATCAAAGAGTTCCTCAAGGGTACGTACGAAGCGCTCAGCGACGTGCTGCAGAAGATGGAAGGGAAGATCGAGTTCGGCCTCAAGGTGAACTGGGACAAAGACCAGGTCATCAAGGAAATCGAGAGCGAGAACGAAGAGATCCGGCGCCTCAAGGAAGAGATCCAGTCGAACACTTCCACCTCCACCTACTTCTCGCGCATGCAGCTCGGCCGCGTCGTCGAATCGGCGCTGCAGGCAAAGGCCGATGCCTACCTGACGGAGATCTACGAGGCGCTGCGCGACGCGGCCATCGCCTCCCGCTCGAACAAGCCCATCGGCGACAAGATGATCATGAACGCCGCGTTTCTGGTCGAGCGCGACAAGACCAAAGCCTTCGACGACCAGATCTCCGACATCGCCAAGAAGTACGAGAACAAGCTCTCGTTCCTCTACACCGGGCCCTGGCCGCCGTACAACTTCGTGAATATCCGGCTGAAACTCGAGCGGGGACCCGGACAGTAACCTCGAAACAGAACGCCCCTGATCGCTGTTGAGGGCTCGTGATGACCACCCTTCCTGTCGAGCTCAAGAATCGGCCGTGGACCGATTCGCCGTTCTTTCCGAGCGCGCTGGAAGCGTCGAGTCTCGATCCCGAGATGAAGAAGATTGTGGCGTTCTTTGCCGAGCACGGCTACGTCGTGGTCGATCCGCAGATCTCCGACGCCACCATTGAGAACGTCAATGCATCGCTCCGCGATCTCTTCGTGCCGACTTACGAGCCGTATTACGCCGACACGACGCGCATCCAGGACGCCTGGTGGTTCAACGAGCATGTGAAAGAGATCGCGATCTCGCCGCGCATCCTGCAGATCCTCGAGGTGCTTTACGGTCGCAAGCCGATTCCCTTCCAGACGCTGAATTTCCGCGTCGGCTCGCAGCAGCGGACGCACAGCGACATCATTCACTTCGACTCGATTCCGTACGGCTACATGGCCGGTGTCTGGACCGCGCTCGAGGATGTCGATCTTCGCAACGGTCCGCTCCATTACTACCCGACCTCGCAGCGTTTCCCGCGCTTCGACATGCACGACATCGGCATCACCGCCACGGGAACGGTCGGCTACGAGAAGTACCCGTTTTATGAGGATTTCGTCGAGGCGCTGATGAAGGCGCAGCGCGCCGAGCGCGTGGAGCTGCAAATGAAGCGCGGGCAGTCGCTGATCTGGGCGGCCAATCTGTTCCACGGCGGCAGCCCGATCGCCGATACCGATCGCACCCGCCGCTCGCAGGTGACGCATTTTTACTTCGAGGGTTGTATCTATTACACGCCGCTCTTCTCCGACCTCGGCCTCGGAAAGCTGGTCACGCGCAAGATTCACGACATGCGCGATGGGCAGGTTGTGCCGCAGTTCTACAACGGTTGCGAGATCGAGAATCCGGGTGAGTGGCCGCCGCGCGAGATCCCGCCCTGGGCGGCTGTGCCGCGCCAGACCAAGCGGAAAGTGAGCGGAATCCGCAACGCGATTGCTCGTCTTCTGAGGCCGTAATCTGCGGGCGTTATCTGCGATCATAGGGGACGAGCAACCATGGCCTTTCTGATCGACGACATCCTCCTCCTGCCGATCACCGGTCCGATCGCCGGCTTCCGCTGGGTCATGAAGACGATCCAGAAGATGGCCGATGAAGAGTTGATGAACGATCAGCCGTGGAAGGAGCGCCTCATCGAGCTGCAGATGAAGCTCGAGGTGGGCGAGATCGCCGAGGAAGACTACGTGCGCGAAGAAGCAATCGTCTTCCAGGCTTTGCGCGACATCCGGGCGCGCAGAGAAGAGATGGCCCGCCAATACGCCGCGGACCGCGGTGAAGAGGATGGCGGCATCGGCCTCTACACCGGCTACGGCGACCGGTGAAGTTCCTCGAAGCACTGACGTCGCTCTCCTCGCGCCGCGTCATTCTGTTCGGCGGCAAAGGCGGTGTCGGCAAGACCACGGTTTCCGTTGCCGCCGCGCTGCACTTCGCGAAGTCGCGGCCGACCATCCTTTTCACCACTGATCCCGCGTCCAACCTGCGCGATCTCCTCGGCGAATCGACCACGATTCGTGTCGAAGAGCTGGACGCGCAGGCGCTGTACGCACGCTTTCTTTCCACGCACCTCGAGTCGTTTCTCGAGATCGGAGATCGCGGGACGTATCTCGATCGCGAGGAGCTGCAGCGCCTCTTCGAGCTCTCGATTCCCGGCGTCGATGAGTTGATGGCCTGGATGCACATCGGCGAGCTGGCCGAGGAGAATCCCGAAGCGCTGATCGTCGTCGATACCGCGCCGACCGGCCACACGCTGCGCATGCTCTCCTCGTCGGAGCACTTCCGGCAGATGGCGCTGGCGCTCGACGCGATGCAGGAAAAGCATCGCGTCATGGTTCGCCAATTCACACGCCGCGACGGTCGCGACGCCATGGACGCATTCATCGACGACTTCGACGACGGCGCGAAGAAACGGCGCGCGCTCCTGACCGATCCCGCGCGCGCCGCGTTCGTGCCGGTGACGCTGGAGGAGCCGCTGGTGGTCGAGCAAACCATCCGATTGATCGGCGAAGTCTCCGAGCTCGACGTGCCGTTCGTCGTGCTGAACCGCGCGCGCGGTGAAGTGCCCGAGGCGCTGGCGCAATGGCGCGTCGTTCAGGCGCCGCGGTCGTGCGTGCCTCTCGACACGCCGGAGCAGATCGCGCTTTGGAGTGCGGTGGCCGCAGCCGCCGCTTTTGTATCCGATACCCCAGCGCGGGAACATACAAAAGCGGTAGCTGCGGCTACCGCACTCCAAACGGTCCCCATCATGTTTTTCGCCGGGAAGGGTGGAGTCGGCAAAACATCGTGCTCGGCGTCCGTGGCGTTGCAGCTCGCGCTGCGCGATCCCGGCGGAAAGTACGTCGCCATCTCCGTCGATCCTGCGCATTCGTTGCGCGATCTGTTCGACGGCTTCGTCGCGCCTCCGAATCTGAGCGTGGAGGCGATCGACACGAAATCCAAGTGGCGGCATTTCCGCGAAACGATGGGCGAGAGAATCGAGGAAGCGGTCGACGCGCTCACGCCGCGTGGAATGTCGATCGCGCACGACACGGAAGCGATGCAGCGCCTCATCGAGATCGCGCCGCCCGGTGCCGACGAGCTGTTCGCCATCACGCGCCTCGCCGATCTCGCCGCCGATGCGAGCTTGGCCGGCGTCATCGTCGACACCGCTCCGACCGGCCATTTTCTCCGCCTGCTTGATCTGCCCCGCGAAGCCGGCGAGTGGGTGCGCGAGTTCATGCGCATCCTGCTCCGCTATCGCGATCTCATCGCACCCGGTTCCCTCGGCGAAGAGCTCGTTCGTGCTTCGCGTGCGCTCAAAGATCTCGAGACCGCGCTCCGCTCCGAACGCACGGCCGTTGTCGTCGTGACCCGTCCAGAACGCATCGTCATCGCCGAGACGAAGCGTCTCATCGACGACATCCGCGGCCGCGGCATCCCCCTCGGCGGCGTGATCGCCAATTACGTCACGCCCGAAAACGACGACGCCTGCGACCAATCGATGCGCTGGCATGAACTGAACGCGCTGGATACGCTCGAGGTGCCGGTGATCATCGAACGACGCGAACGTCCGCCGATGACGGTGGAGGAACTGGCTTCGCTCGTCCCCATCGAACATCGTCCCGAAGGGACGAGCGGGTAGCCGCTCGATTTGCGGGGAGGGGACGCGCGGTGGCCTGCTACCATCCGCACCGCTTGTCCGCTTCCATCTCCCTCCGCAAGGTCGCGCTGTGCGCGGGCATTGCCGCGTTGTTGTTGCTCGTTCCGGCGAGTGGCGATTTCACGCAGGCGGTGCGGTTCACATCGGCGATCGGTCTGCTCATGGCGCTGTTGTGGCTGACCGAGGCGGTGCCGATGGGGATGACGGCGCTGATTCCGTTGGTCGCGTTTCCGCTGGCAGGCATCAGCAGCGCGGAGAAGGCTGCCGCGCCGTACGCCAATTCGGCGGTGTTCCTGTTCATGGGCGGCTTTCTGGTGGCGGCGACGTTCGAGCGTTGGGGGCTGCACAAGCGGCTGGCGTTCTTCGCGTTGAGTCGCGTGGGAACGGAGCCGCGGCGCATCGTCTTCGCCGTGATTCTCGTGACCGCGTTTCTCTCGATGTGGATCTCGAACACGGCCACCACGCTGATGATGACGCCGATCGCGGTCGCCATCGTGAGCGGTCTGGGCAAGGAGGCGCGCACGGCGGAGGCAACGCTTCTCGGCCTCGCATACGCGGCTTCCCTCGGCGGCCTCGGCACACCGATCGGCACGCCGACGAATCTGATTTTTCTCGGCGCAGCGCGCGAGCTCTTTCCGTCTGCAAAGACGATCACGTTCGCCGAGTGGATATTGTTCGGAGCCGCGTATCTGATCGTGCTCGTTCCGGTCTGCTGGCTCATCGTGGTGGTCACGGCGCGTGTTCCCAAAGGTGCGGCCATTCCGCTCGAATTGCTGGGCCTCGAGCGTCCGGGCCTGCTCTCGCGCGCGGAGAAGTTGACGCTCGCCCTCTGTATCTCGACGGCGCTGCTCTGGATTTTTCGCGCGGACATTCACCTCGGCGCAATGACGATTCCGGGCTGGTCGAATCTCCTGCCGCAGGCGAAGCTGGTCAACGACGCCACAGTCGCGGTGATGATGGCCATCCTGGCGTTTCTTCTGCCCGCGGGCGAAGGGAAGCGGCTCCTGGAGTGGGCCGAGTTCAAGCGCATTCCGTGGGATGTGCTGATCCTTTTCGGCGGCGGTTTCGCGCTGGCTGATGCGCTGGAGACGAGCGGCTTCTCGAAATGGGCGGGCGCGCGACTCTCGTTCGTCGGCGAATGGCATCCGATCCTGATGATCGTGATGTTGTGCGTGGCGGTGACCCTGCTCTCCGAGGTGGCGTCGAATGTGGCTACGGCCACGGCGATGATGCCGGTGGCGGCAGCCATGGCCGTAGCCATCGGCGTACACCCGTATTTCCTGATGATCCCGGCAGTGCTCGCGGCCTCGTCCGGATTCATGCTGCCGGTAGCCACCGCGCCAAACACGATCGTCTATGCGACTGGATTGATCCGCGTGAAAGCAATGGCGCGCAGCGGCCTGCTGCTCGACATCGCCGCGGCGATCGTGATCACGATGCTCATGTTCCTCGTCGTGCCCTGGGCTACGGGGATCGATCTGCGCATCCCGTTGCCGTAGCGGATACATTCACAACAGAGGCGCGCGCGGCCAAATGTGAAGCGAGATTGGCTATTCACGTTTCATCTCTGCTGCGAAACAGTTCGCCACGACGAGGCACACGTCGACTGGGCGGGGGAAATGACCCGCAGGAAAGCGTGCGCGGGCGAGACACACGCGTACGGCTGTCGGCCTCAGGCCGTGCGAAGCTCGACGGCGTAACCAAGGTTTTGGAGTTGCGTGACCAGCGACTTCGCCTTCGACTCGGCTGAGCGCTGATCGAAGGTTGCTGCACCGAGCTCGCAATAGGGCTTGTTCTCTTTGATCATGTGATAGATGGCGATGAGCATGGAGTGGGCGATGGCGACGATCGCTCGTTTGTAA
>JALYJW010000060.1 GCA_030775085.1 Acidobacteriota bacterium
CTCTCCGTACCGCTAACGCGGTACGAGGCACCGCGGCGCGATGCGGAGCCGCCCGAAAAATGTTCAAACTCCAGATTGCCCTGAAAGGGCAACGACCAATAGCGTGTGGTCTCGCAAGAAGCCGCTCCACCACCGGCTATTCGCCGGCTGCGCGTCATATGCTCACGTCGATGGTCGAGATCTCCGACGCCCTTCCCGGCGCCGAACTGATTCGTGAAGGATTCCGCGATCTGGAGGCCGGCGTGGAATCGGTGCCTGCGCTGCTCGTGCTCGTCGGAGCGCCGCGGCTGCGACGACTCGGCTTCGATGTGGCGGACACCCCATACTTCCCGTAGGATCGGCTCTACGAAATGCTCACGGTTACCCACGGCGACGGCGCACACTCGCAGTACAACGCACTGATCCGTCTGCTGGTGAGTTTCGAGCGTGCCTCCGAACATCTGGCGGAGCACGAGCGTTCTCGGCCACTACAATAGCCGCCGCATGTTGCCTGGGTTGGTGGTGGCGCTCGCGTATCTGATCGGATCCATCCCTTTCAGCTTTCTCGTCGTGAAGTTCGTGGCGGGGAAGGATGTGCGGGAGCATGGGAGTCAGAACGTCGGCGCGACGAATGTGGCGCGGACGGCGGGGAAGGGTCCCGGCATCCTGGCGCTGCTGCTCGACATCGCCAAGGGGTACGCGGTGATCTCGATCGCGCGCTTGCTGGTGATGCGGCAGGACTGGCCGTTCGAACCGGGTCTGTTGCCGTGGCAGTCGCGCGAGTTGTGGGTGGCGCTGGCGGGGCTGATCGCGGTGCTCGGACACATGTTTCCGGTCTGGCTGCATTTCCATGGCGGGAAAGGTGTGGCCACGGCGATGGGCGTGTTCCTGGCGCTCGATCCGATCGTGATCGCCGGTGCGGTGATCGTCTTTGCCATCGTGCTGCTCCTCTCGCGGTATGTCTCGCTGGCGTCGATCGTCAGCGCGGCCTCGGTGCCGGTGTTCTTCCGCTATCTCTCGAACGATGCTCCGTTCTGGCACATCGTCATCAGCATCGGTATCTCCATCTGTGTGATCCTTAAACATCATTCGAACATCGCCCGTCTGGTGCAGGGCACGGAGCGGAAGCTCGGCCAGAAGAAGGAGACGACATGAGAATCTCCGTCATTGGCGCGGGCGCGTTTGGGACGGCGATGGCCATTTCCGCCGCACGCGCGGGCAATGAGGTCGTGTTGTGGGCTCACGATGCGGACGTCGCTGCCACGATCCGCGAGACCGGCGCGAACCCCGACTATCTGGCCGGCATGTCGCTGAGCGATCGCATTCACGCGACGAACGATCTTGCCGAAGCGGCGGCGTTCGCGGACACGATGTTCATGGTCGTGCCGAGCCATCACTACCGCGAAGTCCTTTCGAACCTGCGCAGCCATCTTCGGGATCGCGTGAAAGTGATCTCCGGGACGAAGGGGATCGAGAACGAATCACTCGCGCCGATGTCCGAGGTCACGGCGGATGTGCTGGGGGAACAGCTTGCGGCATTCGCGGTTCTCTCGGGACCGACATTCGCGTTGGAGACTGCGCGGGGCGATCCCACGGCTGCCGTGATCGCGTCGAAAGACGCCGCGTTCGCGCAGGAAGCGCAGCAGGTGATGTCGTGCGCGACGTTCCGGCTCTATCACTCCAGCGACGTGGCGGGCGTGGAGCTCGCGGGCTCGCTGAAGAACGTCATCGCCATCGCGGCGGGTGTGCTGGAAGGAATGGGTCTTGGCTCGAACACGACCGCGGCACTGATCACGCGCGGTCTGCACGAGATGACGCGCCTCGGCCTCGCGCTCGGCGGACGGCTGGAGACCTTCGCCGGTTTGGCCGGGATGGGCGATCTCGTTCTCACCTGCACGGGCGCGCTCTCGCGCAATCGCACCGTGGGCGTGCTCCTCGGCAAAGGCAAGAAACTCGACGACATTCTTCGCGAAGCCAAATTCGTGGCCGAGGGGATCAAGACCTCGCGAGCGGCGCGCGCGCTGTCGGGGCGCCACTCGATCGAAATGCCGATCGCGACGGAGATGTGCCGTGTGCTCTACGACGGCGAATCCCCGCGCGAAGGATTGCAGCGCTTGATGACGAGGACGCTCAAAGCCGAAGTGGCGTAGATCGCGTACACCATCCAACGCGCCACGCCGTCGTACAACAGATACGAGACCGGCATCATCAGCGCGACGTAAAGCCATCCGCTGCGCTCGATCAGCGCAGAGGGGACGATCGTGAGCCAGTACCACGGATGAATCGCCGGCGAGCAAACCAGCAGCGCGGCGACTGCGGTCGTGACGCGGCGCGTCATGAGAATCGCGCCAATCGCGATGACCGCCAGGATCGCGCGCGTGAGGAAATCGGGATAGAGGTGGCGGTAGACGAAGTCGGAGAGAAACTCAAAGCGCAGCGGGTGGTGCGTCCAGATTGTCTTGGTCGGGATGCGCTCCACGATCGCGCGGATACCGTCGTACAGCGGCGAGTTGAAGATCCAGCGCGTGGCGTAGTCGCGGAAGCCCGGCATGATCGGGCCGCCCAGGAAGGGGACAACAGGAAGCGCGAGCGTGAAGCCGAGCACCGCAATGAAACGCGATCGATCACCGCGAAGGCGCAACAACGCCGGTAACGCCGCGGCCGGGATGATCTTCAATCCCGAAGCGAGCCCCGCGGCAATGGCCGAGCGTCGCGACAGCGCGAACGCGAGCAGCACTCCAGCCAGCAGGTCGATGTGCGCGTTGCCGGCGCCTTCGGACAACACGAGCGGACAGGTCGCATAGGCCAGCGCGCCGCGCCGCCGCAGCAACACGATCGCGGCGATGTCGGCTGCGATGAGCAATAAACGCCATGCGGTTAAGTCATGCACCACGCGGAACAGCAGTTGCGCGAGCGGCGGATAGATCGAGCGGATCTCCGGATGATTGATGCGCGCGTCGGTTGGCGTATACGCGTACGGATTGCCGCCGCTCGCCGAGACACGGCCGTCCGACAGATAGCGATAGACGTCGCCGGAGAGGAATGGCTCGTGGAACATCAGCAACGCGCGCAACGAGAGAGCGATGGCGATCGTGATGCCGAGGGACAGGAAGCGGCGCACGAGAGGCAGCCACGCCAGCGCGGCCACGAGATAGACGGCCACGAATCCCTTGAATCCGTAGCGCGCCGCGGCCTCCGGAGCGAGCGTCACGGCCGCCGCGAGTAGAATCACCGCCAGCCCATGAACCTTGCCGAAACGGGCGTCCTGACGCTGTACTACCTGGTTCTCAGCGTCCTCGCCGTCTACAGCATTCATCGATTGCATCTTGTCAGATTGCGGCGCCACACGCCGCAGCCGGAACGCATCATGGCCGCGGTCTATCCGGCGCTGACGGTGCAGCTTCCGCTGTACAACGAGCCGAACGTCGCGGCGCGCCTGATTGATGCGGTAGCGCGGCTCGAGTATCCGGGTCCGTTCGACATTCAAGTGCTCGATGATTCGACCGACGAGACTTCGTCGATCGTCGCGGAAGCGGTCGTGCGCGTTGCCGGCCTGGGTGTGTCGATCTCGCACATTCGCCGCTCGTCACGCGACGGTTTCAAGGCCGGTGCGCTCGCGCATGGGATGCACCTCAGCAGGAGCGAGCTGTTTGCGGTCTACGACGCGGACTTCGTTCCCGCGCCGGATGTGCTGCTGCGCATGGTGCCGTACTTCGCCGACAGCGCGGTGGGAATGGTGCAGGCTCGGTGGACGCATCTCAATCGCAACGAGTCGCTGCTCACGCGCGTGCAGGCGCTGTTTCTCGATGCGCACTTCGCCGTCGAATCGGCCGCTCGCAATTTTGGCGGACGCTTCTTCAACTTCAACGGCACTGCCGGCATCTGGCGTCGCGCGGCGATCGAAGATGCGGGAGGCTGGTCGTCATCGACGCTCACCGAAGACCTCGACCTCTCGTATCGCGCCCAGCTCGCGGGATGGGAGTTCGTGTTCCTGAATGACGTGGAAGTGCCGGCGGAGCTGCCGGCGGCGCTGAGCGGATTCCAGGACCAGCAACACAGGTGGGCCAAGGGCTCGATCCAGACCGCGCGCAAGCTCCTCGGCCCGATCTTCGGGAGCGGTTTGCGTGCGCGCGTGAAATCGGAAGCGATGTTCCACCTGACGAACAACTCGGCCTACTTCTTCACCGTCCTCCTGGCGCTGTTGATCGTGCCGTCGATGCTGGTTCGCTATCGCCATGGCCTGGCCTGGATGTTCGCCATCGATCTGCCGCTCTTTGCCGCGTCGACAGGATCGGTGCTGCTGTTCTACCGCGAAGGGCAGCGTTGGGCAGGCCGCACGCCGCCCCCCCTGCGCGAGCTGTTGGCGGTCCTGCCGGTCGGCGTCGGGATGTCCCTGCGCAACGCCGTCGCGGTGATCGAAGGTCTGGCCCAGGAAGGCGGTCACTTTCAGCGAACGCCGAAGGTGGGTGACGGAGTGCGCGTGGCCAGGCGGATCGGAAGAAGCGTGCGCGTGCCGTTCGGCGAGCTGGCGTTTGCGATGTTTTTCGCTGGAACTGTGGTTGCGTTCGCTGCGGCCGGGCATTGGGGAGCGCTGCCATTCCTCGCCATCTTTCTCTCTGGCTACTCGTATGTAGTTGTTAAATCAATCGTTTAGATCTGCCTCCCGCTGGCCCTCCAGTTGCACTAGACGAGGGAGTTGATTGGAGGACACACATGCTCAACTTTCTGAAAAGCCTTCTCGTCTTTCGCGTGGGGCAGTCATCGGCTCGCGGCGTAGCGCGGCTTCTCGGCTTCGGCCGGCTCGGTCTGCTGGTCGGACTTGCCGGCGGTTGGCGCGCCTTGAAGCGGCATCGTCACGCGTAGTCACCCCGAACAGAACGCAATCGAAAACGGCGGGCTCATGGGCCCGCCGTTTTCTCGTGTTTCCAGGTCCGCCGGAGGTTGCGCTCGTCGTTGAAACCGATTCCGGCAACGTCGGGGTAGGATGGCGCTCATGCTGCGTCACGCCCCGGATCTTGCAGTCGAGTCCAACTGATGTGGGAATCGCTGCTCGAGCAGTTCGGATACCTGGCCGTCTTCTTCGGCACGTTACTCGAAGGGGAAGCGACTCTCGTGGCCGCCGGCTTTTTCGCCTCGCGCGGCTATCTCGACGTGGTTGGGGTGGCCGGAGCGGCGTTCGCCGGCATGTACTGCGGCCATCTGTTTTGGTTCTGGCTCGGCCGTGCGCACGGCGTGAAGCTGCTCGATCGCTTCCCGAGCATGAAAAGACACTTCGGCAAGAGCGTGCGCGTCTTCGAGCGTTACGGCCCGGCCGCCATCATCCTCACGCAATGGATCTACGGCGTGCGTATCACTTGCGCGGTGATCCTCGGCATGTCCCGCATCAAGCTGTGGAAGTTCCTGATCTATGAAGCAGTGAGCTGCGCGCTCTGGGCAACCGTGATCACCGCGCTGGGCTTCTACTTCGGACGCATGATCGAAACGTTCCTCGGACGCGTCGAGCACATCGAGAAATACGGCCTGCTCATCATCGTAGCCATCGCCGTGGGGTTCTGGCTGTACCACCGCCGGAAGGAGCGGGCGGCGGAGGAAAGCTGAATGCGCGCGCGAATCAGCGCACGAACGACGTAATGACGAACGCCTCCTGCGAGTCGAACTTCTCAATCCCGAATTGTCCGTACAGCACCAGGCGGGTCAGCACCTGTCGCGAATTGGCCGGCCCGATGACCTTCACCTCGAATCCGCAGTCGAGCGGCAACGCCGGCGTCGCCTCCGCGTACAGCGGCACCGGCTGAGCCTTCGTCGAGATCGGAAATGCAGTACCAGGTTTCGTCGCACCTTTTCGGTATCCGACGGTATAGGTCATCTTGCCGGTGACTCGGCCGCCTCTGAGGCCGGGGATCATGATGCCGCCGCGAGCCTGTGTGATCGCCGGCGTGGCGATGAGCGAACCGTTCGGAAAAATGAGGTTTATGTCGATCGTATAGAAGGCCTGATCCACGGGCATGTCCGAGCTCCACGCGATCGGAAGATTGACGCCGGAGGTATCGCGGAGCGCCGCGGAGAGAGCCGCTTTCTGCGTTGCGGAAAGCGTGGTCGTACCGTTGACCAACTGGTTGTAATCGGAATACCGGACGCTCCGCGAAAAAGCGATGTTGTCGATCCGGTCGCCGGTCGCGAACTTGATCGAAGTATCCCTGGTGACGTAGTAGTAGACGAACTCGTAGCGGTCGGCCAGAAACGTCAGCGCAGGGAAGTTGGAGCCGTCTGCGGCGAGATCGATCGGCACTGGCGGCAGCTGACGCGCCATCAACAGACTGTTGCCAACGGTACGGACACCGTCCTTATCGGGGGTGAAGGAGCCGGTCGGATCGAGCACGGGCAGGAGGCTGTCGGGAGCAACCGGGATGCTGGTTTCGGCGCCGACCTTCTGCCGGTAGCCGGTTCCCGTACTGTCCTCACCAAACACCACGCGCGCCTGCAGGATGTCGTTCTGCATCACGTTGAGCGGCCGCTGCGCCAACGTGGTCAGATCGTTCCGGGCCTCGATGAACTTGGCCACTGTCGACGCTCCATCGATCATGTCCATGGCCACGATGATGACGATGGTGGTGATGGCCGAGACCACCATGACCTCCATCAGCGAATACCCGGCTTCTCCACTCCGTTTTCTCTGCATGAGACGACCTTTCGCTGAGACGCAGCTCATCGATTCAGGAACATCTGGTACTGGTGATAGGAATAGTGCAGCGGATACTCGTCGCGATAGGCCTCGACCCGGATGATGTAGGCACCCGTTGGGAAGGATGCCAGCGGAACCGCCCAGTCGTAATAGAGGCCGGTGATCTTATGGTCGTCGCTCGGCGACCTTACGCCGGGAGATGCAGTGGAGTCGTCCTGCACGTATTTCCAGGTCGCGCCGTTGTCGGTGCTGTACATGATGGAGTAGGAGCTCGTCGCGCCGATTGCGAAATCGCTGGCGTCGTAGTCCGCCGTGTAGGTCTTGCCATCCCAGCGACGCCAACGGATGGTCCACTGGACACGAACGGTCGACGTTTCAGGCGTGAGGTTGGTGTTGAGGTTCGGATCCGTAATGACCAGGCGCGGCAGCTGTGCCGCGGCCGGCGCGTCTCCGTCATTGTAGCCGCCGGCCTCGAAATAGCTCTGGATGAGACTGAGGAACGCCCACCGGGCCAGGTATTCAGTGCCGGCCGTGCCAGTCGGCGACAGGCCGTTGGCCACGACGAACATCGCGTTCTGTGTCGTGCCTTCCCGGACGCCGATGGCCGCGCTCGAGGAGTGATTCCCCTGCTGGTTCTGATCGTAGTACTTACGCAGCCAGGAGAGCGACGTCGTCGCGCCATACGGCGCCTGCCCCAGACCGTGCGCGGTGCCATTGACCGAGCCATTGATGACGAACGGCCGCCATGCCGGCATGGGGCTGTCCAGCGGGAAGTTGAAGTTGTTACTGATCTCTTCACCGCCGCCTTTCGGTGAGTTCCCGGTGTCCAGAGAGCCGTAATCGTTGGGCTGGTCGTCGGCACAACAATCCGGGTCGACCGTGCTGTTCGAAGCGGCGCCGTAGAACATCGCAATTCCAGGGAGTGCCGTATTCCGATGGGAAGCTTGCAGCGTGGTCCCCGGCGTGTGAGAGCGGTTGTTCAATTCATTTCCCGGCACGTCGATGCGCCGTACACGGCGGAACGTTCCCGTCGTGTAAGAACTGGCAGTTCCAGTGGGAAGGTTCCCTCTCGCCTTCCAATCGTTGCTCGCATTGGTTCCGCTGGTGATGTCGTACCACGTGTCGGGATAGAGCTCGCCGAGCCAGCTCATCCCCCACCAGCCGTTGGTGCTGCCGTCCCCCTCCTGAATGTATCGGTTGCCCGGATTCGACCCGATCGAGTGCTCGAAATAGCGATAAGTTGAAGAAAGGCTGGGATCGAACGGCAAGCGGCTCACCGGGATACTGTTGGGAAAACCGTTCGCGGTGTCGTATCCGATCTCATTTCCCATACCGAGATAAAAAAAGGGGTACCCGGTCATGGTCGTGAACAATGCATTGGACTTCATCAGCGCGGTGCGCCAGATCTGAAAAATCCGAGGAATATCGACATCGAGATCGTTCCAGAGAGCATTGGTGGCGTCCGGCACGCCATAGGTAACGGCCGGGGACCCGGCGGTGTAGGCCCATCCGGGCCAGTTGGCTCTCTGATTGGACGATCCGTCACGAAAACCATCGAAGTAGCGGTTGTAACCCATCCCGTAAAACGTGTTCACATTTCCCGCTGCCCATGCGTTGCCATTGCGGGTGTGTGGTCGTTTCAGATCGGCATAGGGGCAATGACGAGGGTCGCCCTGGAATTGATACCGTTCGGAAGGCGGAAGAGCCGGACCCGTCTTCGGATTGGCGGCTGGATTGCCGACAAACAGATAGTCCTCATCGCCGCGCCACACATACGTACGCGAAAGATTCGCCGGCTCCGCATAGGGAGGACTCGAGGTGGATACATAGGTCTTCGTCCCGGCGTCCCAGGTGTAGTATCCGATGTATGTCTCGACCGCGAGGACCTTGCTGCTACCGAAGGTGCCTGTGGGGATCCTGATGACCCAGCGGGCCGTGTTCTTCTCCATGTCGCCCAGCGTGGTCAGGTTCCTCGAGTACGCGGTCTGCACAGTTCCGTTCGCGAAATTCTCCATCGGCGCAGGGATGTACTCCATCCCGTACAAACGACGCGTGTTGGTGTTCCAGTCATTGTGCTCGATTCCGCCGCTGTCACTGCCCGCATTGCAATCAGTGGTGGTTGCGCAAGGAGCCACCAGAGGCGAGTTGTAAAGCCGGATCACCGTATCGTTACCCTCGGGTGCCGTCGTGAAATACATCCGGTGCGCGCCAGCCGGTGGCGATGTGGCATCACTGACGTTGGCATTGCCCGCACTATAGGAATCCCGGCTGCCGTTTCGATCGAAATCGACTCCCCCGGTAATGGCCTGGATGCTCGCCGCGCCAGGAGACCAGGCGAAGTCCTTGAGGACCACGGTGATCGGCTCGGGCAGCCATTCGCCTCGGGTCGTGGCATCGGCATTGAGATCCGTCGCCAGACCGGACACCAGCTTTCGAATCCCATTCTCAGGATGGGTCAAATAGGAATAGACACGGAGATTGATCGTGGACGCCGCTTCGGTGGCGTTGTCTGTGTTGTAGGCGATCTGTTCCGGGTGCGTGACCACGCGAACGCCGTTCGGCGCCGACGAAGACGTGCCCACGTAGTAGTTGGGCTTGCTGGCGGCATCCGAGTAGTTGCGAACCGGCGGAAACGGCAGCATCTCGCCGTGGAGGTTGATCACGATGGCGTTCATGTAGAGCCATGGCCGCATGATCATGTCATCGAGCAGAAGCCGCAAGGTCGGCTGCAAGTTGGGATAAATGAGATTCCCGTTGCCATCCCTCGCATCGCGCCGCAGCTCGTAGAGGGCCAGCTCGTCCTTGTACCGCATGGCGTGGTTGTATTGGTCGGCAAGCGCATAGGGATACGGATTGGGCGCATCGCTGTTTGCCGCGGCGTAGGCATTCTGTGACCCGTTTTCGTCACGGTACTTGCCGTTGAAGTTGGCGGGCGGGTAGTAATACTGCGCTGCAGTCAATCGATTGACGGAGGCTCCGCTCCCAGCAGGCGTGTCGTAGTCGTCTGGCAGGAGACCTGGATAAAAGTATACGGACGAGACGTCGCTCTTGGAGTTCTGTGTCGAATTGATGTACGGCTGATACTGCGAATCGCGACCGTATGCGAGCGTGGTGATCATGCGCTGTCGAAACACCAACCCCGGGTGCCGGACCTGGAGATCGCCCACCGCGTTCTGCGCGAACGTCACGAGCGTCGACATGTTCACCCACCATCCCGGCACGTTTTCGATGGCCACGCAGTAGACGTCATAGACTTGCGACGGCGAGAACGACGCCGCGAGCGTCCGGACGATGCTTGCCACCTCGGACATCAATTGGCGTTGCCCGTCCGGAAGATTTCGATACACGCGCACACGAACCATGCGTACGTCGTTGGAACTGATGAGGATGCTGCTGTCATTCGGATCTGCCATCGGCTTGACGCTGATCTGGCGCGAATAGAGCCAGCCCCCACCCTGCCGCACGTTTCCGCTCAGTTCGTCGCCCGGATTGCTGTTCGGGTCGCCGCCCTGGGTGGTCAGACGCGAGCGAAATGCTCCGGCGTCGTTGTAGTCGTCGACGACCGTGATGCTCGTACCAGTATTGACCTGCACCAGCGCCTTGAGCTCTTCCAGCATGGAGATCGCTTTCTGCGTGGCGAACTGCCGGTCCATGTTGGTCTTGGTGCTGCGCGTAATGGCGGTCGTCACATTCATCGTGGCGAAGATCAGCATGCTCAGGATGGCCACACCGACCATCAGCTCTACGAGCGTCATACCGTTTTGCTTGCTTCTCATGGCAAATCCCTTCCGCCGATAATGCATCGCCAACCTCACGGCGTGTACGCACTGCGCGTCACGCGGTACTGGCCCAATCGCTGTTCAATGAAATCGATGACATTCGCGTCGTAACGGATCTCGGATCGCTCACCGGCGCCGGCCATTTGGAACGTACGAGAGCCGCTGTTGTTGACCACAACCGACCCGGTCACTGAGGAGGGAGCTTCCTGCAAAAACGACCCCTCGACATAGATCACGCCGTTGAAGGAGGAGTTGCTATTCGCCCTGATCGTCAGATTTCCGAAGACCACCAACACCCCGGTGCCGGTGAGCGGACGCGCCTGTGTGAATTCGAACGTGGCGCCGGCATTGCCGGGATCGCGAAGGACGATCAGACGCGCACTGGGAAGCGCGGCCGGCAGATCGGCCACGGACGAAACGTTGTAATCCGCCATGTTTTCCAGCTCGTTCTGCGTGACCCCGAAAACGTAGGGAATCGAAAAGCGGCTCGGCGTGGCCGTAATGCCCGCCTGCATGACCGGACTGGTTCCGGTGATCTGCGTATTGGGAGGCGTCGGCGAAAGCGCAGCCCCTGTCGGTGTACCACTCGATGCCTGATACTGAAGAGCGCTCTTCGTGCCGCCTCGAATGCGGATGGACGTGCTGGTCAGCGACACACCTGCGCCGCGAGAAACGCTCACCGCGGAGGCCGCGGGCAGGTTGAGGCTCAGGCGCTGGATCTCGGTCCTCAATTTTGCACGAGAGAGCACCCGGTTGGGAGCAACGTTGTACGCAACGCTCGGGTTGTTGCGGACAAACACGATGCCTTCGGCTTCCAACTGCCATACCGTGCCCGCCGATGGCTTCCCTTTGTACCTGGTGATGTCCATCGTGTTGACGAGCTCCCATGCGGACGCGGGGCCCTTGGAGTGCGATTTCGGTTTCTTATTGGAATTGCCGTTGGATTTCGACTGGTAGAAGGACGTCGTCGGTTCGGAGGGTTGATCGCCCTCGTCAAGGACGATGTCATCCTTGCTGTAGTTCGCTGAGTTCGACCACCGGTTCTTGAAGCTCAACGACGTGGCATTGGCGGCTAGTGCCGGGGTCTTTTTCAGTTCGTATCGCCCCCACACGCGGCCGGGTGCGTTGATCTCGTACTCCCGAACCAGTCCGATGGTTGGATCGTCGGTATCGTTGACGGGAGGAGTCAGGCTCAGATTTCGGAGCGGAACGAAAGCCTTGACCGGTTGGTCTGTCTGCCTGCGAAACCAGGACAGACCCTCAGTGATCCCGGCCTGTGCGGTGTTCAGTGTTTGGCCGTAATAGGTCAATTGTCTGGAGACGGCCCGGCCGGAATAGGCCGTGATCGTCAGGGTTGTGAGGAGCAGTCCCAATACGAGAGACACCGCGACGATCACCGCAATCAGTGCTTGTCCCCGTTCATTTCCGCGAATTCTCATCAGGCGTTTTCGTCGTGACGGGGCTTTCATGACAAGACTTCCCCCATGACCTCCGGAGAGGCTTCGATAAACAAACTCTGTTTCGTGCAGAGACGACAAAAGGGGCTTACGCCCCTCTGTTCGGTTCGGAGACCGGCGGAATCAGCTCACGGCTTCAACGAATGTTCGCTATGCCTCCAGAAACGCAAAAAGGGGCCGTTACGCCCCTTTGTTGGTATCAAGTACCGTGGATCTGTGTTGTGGATCACAAAATAGCGCTGCCCCGTTTATGGATCGTCACGGGTCCTGTCAAGAAGGCGCAAAAAAACGCTAGCCCTCGTACGCTTTGTGCTCCAACTCGGCCTGCGCTGCGGCCAGACGCGCAACGGGCACGCGATACGGCGAGCAGGAGACGTAGTTCAGACCCACCGAGCGGAAAAAGCGGATCGACTCGGGATCGCCGCCGTGCTCTCCGCATACTCCGACCTTGAGTTTCGGATTCGCGGCGCGGCCGGCTTCTGTACCTGTCCGCACGAGTTGGCCGACGCCTTCCTGATCGATCGACTCGAACGGATCCTTCGGCAGGATTTTCTTGTCGACGTATTCGGGCAGGAATGAGCCGGCATCGTCGCGTGAGTAGCCGAACGTCATTTGCGTGAGGTCATTCGTTCCGAACGAGAAAAACTCGGCGGTCTCGGCGAGCTTGCCGGCGACCAGCGCGGCGCGCGGAATCTCGATCATCGTTCCGACGAGGTACTCGATCTCCACGCCCGCTTCGTCCATCACTTCCCGGGCCACGCGGCGAACGACCTCGCTGGTCAGTTGCAGTTCTTTCGTCGTGCCGATCAGCGGAATCATGACTTCGGGACGGACATCGACGCCGTCCTTTTTCACTTCGCACGCGGCCTGGAAGATGGCCCTCACCTGCATCTCGTAGATCTCGGGATAGGTGATGCCCAGCCGGCAGCCGCGATGGCCGAGCATCGGATTGAGCTCGTGCAGTTGCGCCACTTTGTTGCGCAGCTCGACGAAGCCCCAGTTCATCTCGCGCGCCACCGACGAGATCTGCGCCTCGGTTTGCGGCAGGAACTCGTGCAGCGGCGGATCGAGCAGCCGCACCGTCACCGGCAAACCGTCGAGCGCACGGAAGATCCCTTCGAAATCGCCTTTTTGGAACGGCAGGATCTCGTCGAGCGCTTTGCGCCGCCCCGCCTCGTTGCGCGCCAGAATCATTTCGCGGACGCGCAGGATGCGCTCGTCGGCGAAGAACATGTGCTCGGTGCGGCAAAGACCGATGCCTTCTGCGCCGAAGAGCCGCGCTACCCGCGCGTCGTTCGGCGTGTCCGCATTCGTGCGAATGCCGAGCGTGCGGATCGCATCCGCCCATCGCAGCAGCCGGTCGAAGTTGCGATACGTCTCCGACTCCTCCGGCTTCATCGATCCTTCGATCAACACCTGCACGACCTCGGAAGGCCGCGTCGGAAGCTCTCCGCCGATGATTTCGCCGGTGGAGCCGTCGATCGAGAGCCAATCGCCTTCCTCGAGCGGCTCGTGGCCTTCGCTGCGCACTTCGCCTTTGCCGTAATCGACGCGCAACGAGCCGGCGCCGACGACGCACGGGCGCCCCATGCCGCGCGCAACGACTGCAGCATGCGAGGTGAGACCGCCGCGCGTGGTGAGAATCCCCGCCGCGCTGTGCATGCCGGCGATGTCTTCCGGCGAGGTCTCGATGCGCACCAGAAGAACGGGTCCGTCCTTGGCCATGCGCACCGCATTCTCGGCGTTGAATGCGATGCGGCCCGCCGCCGCGCCGGGACCGGCCGGCAGACCGCGGCCGAGGAGACGGCCGCCGTGCAGCGCCTTCCCCTTTTCCGCCGCGTCGAACACCGGCGCCAGAAGCTGGATGATCTGGTTGGCCTCGACGCGCTCGACGGCCTCGGTGCTGGTGATCAGTTCTTCATCGACCATGTCGCAGGCGATCGTCACGGCGGCGAAGCCGGTGCGTTTGCCGGTCCGCGTCTGCAGTAGATAGAGCTTGCGCGATTGAATCGTGAACTCGATGTCCTGCATGTCGCGGTAGTGCGACTCGAGCTTCTTGTAGACCTCGACGAGCTGGTTGTACGCATCGGGCATCGACTTTTCGAGCTCGGTGATCGGCAGCGGCGTGCGGATGCCGGCCACGACGTCTTCGCCCTGCGCGTTGGGCAGGTACTCGCCGAAGAATTTCTTCTCGCCCGTCGATGGGTTGCGCGTGAATGCGACGCCCGTCGCGCAGTCATCGCCCATGTTGCCAAAGACCATCGACTGCACGTTGACGGCGGTACCCCATTCGGAGGGAATCTGATTGAGCCGGCGATAGGTGATGGCGCGCTGGTTGTTCCAGGAGTTGAACACGGCACCGATGGCGCCCCACAGTTGTTCGTGGACGTCCTGCGGAAACTCGGCGCCGAGTTTTTCGCGCACGATGCCTTTGTAGGTTGCCACGAGCTCGCGCAGAGCCTCGGCCGGAATGGCGGCGTCGTTCTTTGCTCCGATGCGCTCGCGCAGCGCGTGCAGCTCGTGCTCGAAATGCTCGCGATCGATCTCCAGCACGACGTCGGAGTACATCTGGATGAAGCGACGATAGGAATCGAGCGCAAATCGCTCGTCGCCGGAGGACACAGCCAGACCCTGCATCGTCGCGTCATTGAGTCCGAGGTTGAGGATCGTGTCCATCATCCCCGGCATCGACGCGCGCGCGCCGGAACGGACGGAGACCAGCAGAGGGGACTTCGCATCGCCGAACGTGCGACCGACGGAGCTCTCGACCTTCGCCAGATTCGCCGCGACGGCATCTTTGAGCTGCGGCGGATAGGTCTTGTCGTGATCGTAAAACCAGGTGCAGACGGCGGTGGAGATCGTGAAGCCCGGCGGCACAGGAACGCCGATGTTGGTCATCTCGGCGAGGCCCGCGCCTTTTCCGCCGAGGACGTCTTTCATCTTCGCGTTCCCCTCGGCATGTCCATCGCCGAAGTAGTAGACGTACTGGTCGCCTTGCACACTCGTCGTCATGGAACGCGATTATGTCAGAGGCAATCGTTAGAGGGCAGAGCGCAGAAGTTGAGTTGATGACAAACGCTTGCGTTCTGCCACGAGGGGGAGCGCTCTCGCGATGCATGTCATTACTCTCTGCCCTCTAATCACGTTCGAGATCGATGCGGCTCCAGAGCATCCGCTGGATCGCGGACGGCATCGCGTGCTCCTGGCGCTCGCTCCCGCCGCCGACGAATTCGACGCGCGATACATCGACGTTGCGTGTGCGAAGTGCGGCGCGCAGTGCATCGACACGCGCTTTGGTGCGTCGGAGATTTTCCGGACCGTTGTGGCGATACTCCCGCGCCACGATGCGGAATCGCTGTGACGGCGCGGCGTTGATGAGCGCGACCGCGGCATCGATCACGTCGCGGCTCGGCTCTTCGAGCAGACGATCCTCCGCGTCGAAGATGAGCCCGGACATCGTCCAGTGGCCGGTCCGCTGCAGAAAGTCAGCCGGTGATCGCGAAGACGCCAACCCGGCACTCGTCGTTTCGCCCGTTTCGCATCGACTACCGATCCAGGCCTGACCGACGTGCTGCACGATCGGTTCTTCGTGAAATGTGATCGCGCTGAGGTTGCGGCCGTCCGGCGTCAGCGTGCCTGCGGCATGACCCCACATCGGCCCGCGCATCCACATCAGCTTCACCACGCGCCCCTCGATGCCGCCATCGACGTACGTCGGCTGCGACGGCCCGCCGAGGATGCCGGTGACGCGCGCGCCGCGCTGCACGAGCGTCGCGTCGAACGTGTTGATGGACCAGCAACCGCCGAACGATTGCCGCGCACTCGGACCGAGCTCGGCGCCGATGGCGTGCACGGACACGAGCGCGGCGTAGTACTCCGCCGGCTCGATCGTCTCCACGCGGAGGTAGCGAGCCTCGAATGGCGGCACCTCCTTCATCGTCGTGCCGTCGTCTGACGGCTCAATGGTGACGATCTCGCGCCACGACCGGCCGTCCGAGGACGCAGCAAATCCGACCTTCGCGGGCGACTGATTCTTCCTCGTCGTAGTTACACCCAGCTGTTCGATCCGCGACGGACCGCCGAGTGCGAAGACCAGCGTTTGTCGAGGCCCGCCCGGTGACGACGACCACGCGGTGAAGCTCAAACCGTCCATGGCCTGTACCGCGGAGCTCTCCAGGTTCAGCTCACCCGTGCGCGAAACGAGTGCGGCGCCGTAGGCGAGATTGAGAAGATTGTCGCCGTCGATATCGGCAACCGGGCCCGCGACCGGCTTGGTCCCGTCGGTTTGAGTTGGTTGCGGCGCAGTGGCGGTGGGCGGTGGCTCGGGCGTTCGGTTGCACGCGGCAATCGCGATGAGAACGAGCAGAAGCCAGGAACGGCGTTTCACGGTTTGTAGTCGCGGCGATCGACCACGATCTTCGTCACATCGGCGATCTTCATGACCGCGCCGCCGACCTTGCGCAGCAGTGACATGCGATTGGCGCGCACGGCCGGATCTTCAACGTTGACCAGCACATCTTTGAAGAACGTCTCCAGCTCCGGCGCGAGAGCGGCAAACGACTCGAGTGCGCTGCGGTATTCGCGCGTGGCGATCATCTCGCCGATCTGCGACGTCACTACGTCCGCGAGCTCCGCGAGGCGCCGCTCGGTGGGGTGCTCCAGATGCGCGTCATCGACCCGTGTCGATGAATGGCCGGCGGTGATGTTGGCGATGCGTTTGGCCGAGTCGAGGACGGAGAGGAAGCTCGAATCATCCCGCATCGCCTTCACGGCCTGGATCCGATCCACGAGGTCGGTGAGCGACGGCGCCCACTGAGCTTCCATCGCTGCTGCGATCTCGTCGTAGGCGAACTGCCACGACGACGCGGCCAGAATCGTGCGCACGCGCTCGGCGAAAAATGCGTGCAGATCCTCGCGTAGCGTGGCGTGGCTGGCCCGATCGCCATGAGCCTCGATGCCGAGGTCCAGCAGAGTGTCGATGCCGATCTTCACTTCGCGCTTGTCGCGATTGAGCAGGATCTGCACGACGCCCTGCGCGGCGCGTCGCAGTCCGAACGGATCTTTCGAGCCCGTCGGTTTCGCGCCCACGCTGAAGAATCCGACCAGCGTGTCGACGCGGTCGGCCAGCGAGACGACGGCGCCGGCGATGTGGCGCGGCAACGCATCGTCGAGACTGACCGGCTGGTAATGATCGTAGATGGCCTGCCAAACGTTCTCCGGCAGCCCTTCCTCGCGCGCATAGATCCCGCCGATCTGGCCCTGGAGATCGGTGAACTCCTTCACCATCTCCGTGACGAGATCGGTCTTGCAGAGACGTGCGGCTGTCGCAACATCGGCCGCGTCGATTCCGGCGGCCTTGCAGATTCCGGCGGCGATGCGCTCGATGCGCTGCGTTTTCTTGAGATAGTTGCCGAGCCTTTCCTGGAACTGCAGGTGGGAAAGCTGATCGAGCCGTTCTTCGAGCTTCCGGCGGCGATCAGTCTCGTAGAAAAACTGCGCGTCGGCGAAACGCGCGTTCGTCACGAACGAGTTGCCATAGGCGGCGTGTCCTTCCGGATCGCCTTCGTTGTCGAGAACGGCCAGGAAGAAGTTGGTCAGGCGATCGTCGCGATCGCGAATCGGCAACTGCTTCTGATGCACGCGCATGACGGTGACCAGCACTTCTTCCGGCAGCGCGAGGTAGTCCTTCCGAAACTCCGCGCGCACCACGCCCGGATACTCGGTGAGGTATTGCCACTGCGACCAGATCGACGCGTCCTCGGACGGTTTTCCGTCGACTTCCTTGGCCAGTGCCAGCGCCCGTCCGGCCATGAAATGGCGCCGGTCGTGCGCGCTGACGACCACGCGCGCGAGGTTCAGCTTCTGAAGGTAATCGGCATGCGAAGTCACGTCGATCGATTGCGGCGCGAGCGTGCGATGACCGACGGTCCTCGTTCCCGATTCGATGCCGAAGATCGTGATCGGCAGGTGGGCTTCATCGAAGAGCGAGACAACCGAATGAATCGGGCGGATGTACGAATGCTCGCCGTTGCCCCAACGCATCATCTTCGGCCAGCGCAGCGAAGTAACGATCTCCGGGATGCGTTCCTGCAGCAGCGCGCCGGTGTCGCGGCCGGAGACTTTCTTGCGCACGAGGATGTATGCGTCTTCCGTGGGGAGGACGTCATCGATGGCGGCGTTTTGTTTCTTCAGAAAGCCAAGCAGAGCAGGCGTGGCATTGCCGTCTGCGTCGTAGGCCGCTTTCTTCGGCGGACCTTTGACTTCCAGCTCGCTGTCCGCCTCGCGCGCGGGAAGGCGCTTGAGCACGAACGCGATGCGTCGCGGCGTGGTGTTGACGATGACGGCATCGTCGGACTTCTCCGCGCCGAGGTCGGCGGAGAGTTTCGACAAACGCTCCTGCAGCGTGGCCGCCGCGGCGTCGTGCATCCACGCCGGGATCTCTTCGGTCAGCAGCTCGAAAAAATAATCCATAGGTCAGTCGGCAGTCGGCGGTCGGCGGTCGGCAGTAGAACCAGTCGAATCCGCAGGAGGGCTTCCGCCCTCTCCTGCCGACTGCCGACTGCCGACTGCCGACTTCAATAATGGGAACCCGAGCTCGCGCCGCGCCTCCAGATAGCCTTCCGCGCAGCGCACGGCCAGATCGCGCACGCGCTTGATCACGCCGACGCGCTCAGTCACGGAAACCGCCCCGCGCGCATCGAGCGTGTTGAAAATGTGCGAGCACTTCAGCGTCCAGTCGTAGGCCGGTAGTACGAGCTTCGCATCGAGACAGCGCCGCGCTTCCCCTTCATAGGCATCGAGCAGCTTCCAGTGCAGATCGACGTCCGCGGTCTCGAAGTAATACTTCGAGAATTCGAACTCTTCCTGCTTGCGCACCGCGCCGTACGTGACCCCTGCGGTCCATTCGATGTCGTAGACCGAGCTCTCGCGGGCCAGGAACATCGTCAGACGCTCCAGGCCATACGTGATCTCAGCCGAGACCGGCGTGAGGTCGATGCCGCCCGCTTGCTGAAAGTAGGTGAACTGCGAGATCTCCATCCCGTCGAGGAGAATCTGCCAGCCGACGCCCCACGCGCCGAGTGTGGGCGACTCCCAGTTGTCCTCTTCGAAGCGGATGTCGTGCTTGGTGAGGTCGAGCCCGATGGCGCGCAGCGAATCGAGATAGAGGTCCTGCACTTCCAGCGGCGAAGGCTTGAGGATGACCTGAAACTGATAGTGCTTGCCGAGGCGGAACGGATTGTCGCCGTAACGCCCGTCGGCGGGACGGCGGGACGGCTGCACGTAGCCGACGTTCCACGGCTCGGGACCGAGCACGCGCAGATAGGTGGCCGGATGCATCGTTCCGGCGCCCACTTCGAGATCGAGCGGCGTCTCCAGAATGCACCCGCGCTCGGCCCAGAAGTTCTGCAACTTCAGGATCAGCGACTGGAAGGTAACCCGCGACATAGGCCGCGCATTCTAGTTGATCTTTTCGAATACGTTAGCTTTGCGGCGGTGGTGGTGGAGGCGGTTCTTCGGCCTGCTCGCCGCTCGTGTCGCCGGCTGGTGGCGGTGGCGGTTCTTCGTCCGTCGTCGCGGTGTTCGTCGCGGTCGTTTCCGTCGCGGGTGTCGGTTCGACGGGCTGCGGTTCGGTGCGTTCAGGCTCGGGTTGCGGTTCAGGCTCCGGCTTCGGTGCGGGACGCGTTTGATGGATTGCCGGCGAAGAGGCAACCGGGCGCGCGGGCGCGGGTTCCGGTGATGCCGAGGCCGAAGTCATCGGTGGTAAAGACTGCGGGGATGGAACTGTGGTGGCTGCCACCGGCTGCGGTTGCGATGACGGAAGTGCGTTCTGATTCAGCGCGAAGGCGGTGGTCGTGTCGGCGTTCGTTCCGGTGACCGGCGGCAGTGTCTCGCCCGGTCCCTGAAGCGTCGAGGTAACGCCCGAGGCCGAGCCCTCTTCCACGGTCTCGTAGTTCTGCTGCACGGCGTTGCCTGGTCCGCTGCGACCGCCGCACGCGGAAACGATCAGCACCAGCGTCATCGAGAAAATCAGTTTGCTTTTCATGGCGTCGTCGAACGGTTTGTTCACAACGCGGCCTCGCAATCTGCTTGCCATGGAAGGCACTACATTTAACCTTCAGCCCGTTCATTTAGCGATAGGAACAAACCCGCACGGTCCCTCGGTTGTCGATACCGTACCTGCATGGTACTGTTTCGCGCCGATGCTGAAAATCTCTCGACTGACCGACTACGGATTGCTCGCTGCCGTCTACCTTGCCCGTCACGCGGGAGAGGTGATGGCGGCGCGCGAGATCGCCGAGTTCTACCACCTGCCGGTCCCGGCGGTAACGAAGGTTCTGAAAACGCTGCAGCACGGCGGGCTGATCCATTCGCATCGCGGCGCCGGCGGCGGGTACACTTTCGACGGTGACGCCGAGAGCATCACGCTGGGGCATCTCATCGAGATACTCGAGGGTCCCTGGGATCTGACCGAGTGTGAGACCTACGATCACGACGGAAACGCCACATGCGGCATCCGCGTGGCCTGCCCGTCTCGACGGTTCATGTTCGGGATCAACCGTGCAGTCAAGGGAGCTTTTGAACAAGTCACGCTGGCCGATCTGGTGCGAGGCGGCATGCCGCATCCCGTGATCGACAAGAGCCAGCTCGTATCGATCGGGGCAGCTCAGTGAATCATCAGTTTACTCCGAGCGTAGCGAGGAGTCTCGGGTGCGGTCGCGAGGCGCGTCCCTATCTGTCGTACCGGAGATCCCTCGCTTCGCTCGGGATAAAGTCGTCGCGCAGGAAAAAGTCATGACCAACGCAGCCATCCAGGAAATCGCGCAGCAGGATTACAAGTACGGATTCGTCACCGACATCGAAACCGACGTCGCTCCTCCCGGTCTCAGCGAGGAGATCATCCGTTTCATCTCGCTCAAGAAGAACGAGCCGGAGTGGATGCTCGACTGGCGTCTGAAGTCGTATCGCCACTGGCTGACGATGAAGGAGCCGACCTGGGCGAACATCCATTACCCGCCCATCGATTATCAGGCCACCAGCTACTACGCGGCGCCGAAGCAGAAGAAGAAGCTGGAGTCGCTCGATGAAGTCGATCCGGAGCTGCGCGCCACGTTCGAGAAGCTCGGCATCTCGCTCGATGAACAGAAGCGGCTCAGCGGCGTGGCCGTTGACGCAGTGTTCGACTCGGTCTCCGTGGCCACGACGTTCCAGGCCGAGCTGCTCAAGGTCGGCGTGATCTTCTGCTCGTTCTCCGACGCGGTGAAGAATCATCCGGACCTGGTCAAGAAGTACCTCGGCAGCGTGGTGCCGTACACCGACAATTTTTTCGCCACGCTCAACAGCGCGGTCTTCTCCGACGGCTCGTTCTGCTACATCCCCAAGGGCGTTCGCTGTCCGATGGAGCTGTCGACCTACTTCCGCATCAACACCGCCAACACGGGACAGTTCGAGCGCACGCTGATCATCGCCGATGAAGGCGCGTCCGTGAGTTATCTCGAAGGTTGTACCGCGCCGATGCGCGACGAGAATCAGTTGCACGCGGCGGTCGTGGAGCTCGTCGCACTCGACGGAGCCACCATCAAGTATTCGACGGTGCAGAACTGGTATCCCGGCGACAAGAACGGCAAGGGCGGCATCTACAACTTCGTCACCAAGCGCGGCAAAGCGCTCAAAGGCGCGAAGCTTTCGTGGACGCAGGTAGAGACCGGCTCGGCCATTACCTGGAAGTATCCGAGCTGCATTCTGCAGGGCGACGATTCCGTCGGTGAGTTCTATTCGGTAGCGCTGACGAACAACTATCAGCAGGCCGACACCGGCACGAAGATGATTCACATCGGCAAGAACACGACTTCGACCATCGTGTCGAAGGGGATCTCCGCCGGTCGCGGGCAGCAGACCTATCGCGGCGAAGTGAAGATCATGAAGAACGCGACCAATGCCCGCAATTACTCGCAGTGCGATTCGCTCCTCCTCGGCGACAAGTGCGGCGCGCACACATTCCCTTACATCGAAGTGCGCAACTCCACGGCCACCATGGAGCACGAAGCCTCGACCTCCAAGATCGGCGAAGACCAGCTCTTCTACTGCCAGCAGCGCGGCATCAGCGCCGAAGACGCCGTCTCGATGATCGTCAACGGCTTCTGCCGCGAAGTCTTTCGCGAGCTGCCGATGGAGTTCGCGGTGGAAGCGCAGAAGCTGCTGGGAGTTTCGTTAGAAGGGGCCGTGGGGTGATGACTCTGCGACTCCAAGGAAAGACATGCTAGAAATCAAAGACCTGCACGCCGGCATCGACGGCAAGAAAATCCTCACCGGCCTGAACCTGACCATCCGGCCGGGCGAGGTACACGCGATCATGGGGCCGAACGGCTCGGGGAAGTCGACTCTGGCGAATGTGCTGGCGGGGCGGCCGCGGTATGAAGTGACCGGCGGCACCGTGACGTTCGAAGGGAAGAATCTTCTCGAGCTGCCCACCGAAGAACGTGCGCGCGAGGGAGTGTTCCTGGCCATGCAGTATCCGGTCGAGATCCCCGGCGTGAACAACATCTACTTCCTCAAGGCAGCGCTGAATTCGATGCGCAAACATCGCGGCGAGGAAGAGCTCGACGCCATGGAGTTCCTGCAACTGGCGCGCGAAAAGATGAAGGTCGTCGAGCTCGACGAATCCTTCATGAACCGCGGCGTGAACGAAGGATTCTCCGGCGGCGAGAAGAAGCGCAACGAGATCTTCCAGATGGCCGTGCTCGATCCGAAGCTGGCCGTGCTCGACGAGACCGATTCCGGTCTCGACATCGACGCACTGCGCGTCGTCGCCAACGGCGTGAACACGCTCCGCAGCGAAGCGCACTCGGTGCTCGTCATCACGCACTACCAGCGCCTGCTTCGCTATCTCGTTCCCGACTTCGTTCACGTGCTGGCCAACGGCCGCATCGTGAAGTCGGGCGGCAAGGAGCTGGCCGAGGAGCTCGAACAGAAGGGCTACGACTGGATCGAAGACGACCCCCTGGGCGTCACATCGATCAGCGAGGGGGCTGCTTGAGTAGCTCTCAGTTGGCAGAGCTCAGTCTGCAGGAGCGCGCGGCGGAAACGTTCGCGAAGCTGGGCTGGCCGACGACGCGCAACGAGGCTTGGCGCTACACGAATCTGGCTCCGTTGCAGAAGATCGACTGGCGCACGGATGACGCTGCGCAGCGCGTGGAGACGTTCGAAACGATGGCCGGCAAGGCCACGCTCGAGCTGGTGTTCGTCAACGGACGGCTCGTCGAGCGTACCGGCAGTCTCAACTCCACCGACCCCGGCGAGAGCATGATCGCGGATTGGGAGCGCAACGCCATGGTCGCGCTCAACACCGCGAACCAACAGGACGGCGCGCGCCTCGAGATTCCAGCGGGAGCCGTCATCAACGGCTTCATCCATCTCTTGTTCGTCGGACAGGGCGATGGGATCTGGTCGCATCCGCGCAACGTCATCGTGGCCGGCAGCAACAGCCAGGTCACGGTGATCGAGACGTACGTCGGCTCCGGCAACTACTTCACGAATTCCGTGACGGAGATCGTCGCGCGCGACGGTGCCGTCGTCGATCACTACCGCATCGAGTGTGAGTCGGAGGCCGCGTATCACGTCGGCAACGTCTACATTCAGCAGGAGCGCGCTTCGAGCGTGATCTCGCGCAACATCGTCATCGGTGCAGCGCTCGCGCGTGTGGAAACGCATGTCACGCTCGGCGGCGAAGGCGCGTCCGTGTCACTTGACGGTCTGTTCGTCGGGAACGGGACGCAGCACCTCGACAACCGCACCGTCATCGAGCATGCCGAGCCGCATTGCGAAAGCCACGAGCTCTACAAAGGCGTGCTCGACGATCACGCGCGCGGTGTTTTCGACGGCCTGATCATCGTCCGTCCCGGCGCGCAGAAGACCATCTCACGCCAGGAGAACCGCAACCTGCTGCTCTCCGAGACCGCCATCATCGATTCCAAACCGACCCTGGAGATCCACAACGACGACGTGAAGTGCAACCACGGATCGACCATCGGCCAGATCCAGGAAGAGCCGCTGTTCTATCTTCGCTCCCGCGGAATCGACGAGCAGGAAGCGCGCAACCTTCTGGTCCTCGCCTTCGCCGGCGAGATCGTCGACCGGATGAAGATCGAGCCGGTGCGCGAGCAGGTTCGCCGCGCGCTGTTCCGCGCCATGCCCGGCCGCCTGCCCGAGCGAAGGGAAACGCGATGAGCGTGATCGAAGAAACACGCGTGCGGTACGACATCCAGAAAATCCGCAACGACTTCCCCATCCTCTCCCGCGATGTGCGCGGAAAGCGTCTCGTCTATCTCGACAACGCCGCCACGACACAGAAGCCGCGGCAGGTGATCGATCGGCTGGTGCGGTATTACTCGGAAGAGAACTCGAACGTTCATCGGGGCGTGCATTACCTCAGCGAGTTGGCCACGACGGAGTACGAGAACGCGCGCGGGGTGGTGCAGCGTTTCATCAACGCCTCCAGCGAGAAAGAAATCGTCTTCACGCGCGGCACCACCGAGGGGATCAACCTCGTGATGCAAACGTGGGGACGCACCAACGTCGGCGCCGGCGACGAGATCCTGATCTCGGCCATCGAGCATCACTCGAACATCGTGCCGTGGCAGATGCTGGCGCAGGAGAAAGGCGCGAGCGTTCGCGTCATTCCGGTCAACGATGAAGGCGAGCTGCTCATCGACGAATACGAGCGGATGCTCAATCCGCGCGTGAAGATCGTCGCCGTCGGCCACGCTTCGAATGCCCTCGGCACGATCAATCCGCTGCGGCGGATCATCGACGCCGCGCACGCGAACGGATCGCTCGTTTTAGTCGACGGCGCACAGGGCGCACCGCACATCCCCATCGACGTACGCGCCCTCGGCTGCGATTTCTATGCATTCTCCGGACACAAGGTCTACGGCCCGACCGGCATCGGCGTACTGTGGGGACGCGAGTCGCTGCTCGACGCCATGCCTCCCTGGCAGGGCGGCGGCGACATGATCCTGTCCGTGTCGTTCGAGAAGACCACTTACAACGCGCTTCCCTACAAGTTCGAAGCAGGCACGCCCAACATCGAAGGCGTCGTCGGTTTGGCCGCGGCGCTGAACTACGTTTCCGGCATCGGCCTGGAAGCGATCGCGGCGCACGAGCACGATCTCGAGCGCTATGCCACGAAGCGTCTGAGCGAGATCGAAGGGATCCGCTTCATCGGCACCGCGCGCGAGAAAGCGTCCGTGATCTCGTTCGTGCTCGAAGGTGTTCATCCACACGACATCGGAACCATTCTCGACCGGGAAGGAATCGCCATCCGCACCGGTCATCACTGCGCGCAGCCACTCATGCTGCGCTACAACGTTCCGGCCACCGGCCGGGCATCGTTCGGCCTCTACAACACGCGAGAAGAAGCCGACGCGCTCGTGGCCGGACTGCACAAAGTCATCGAGGTCTTTCGCTGATGTCCGATCTTCGCGAGCTGTACCAACAGGTCATCCTCGACCACAACAAGAATCCCCGGAACTTCCACGACATGCCGGACGCCACCAATCGCGTCGACGGCTACAACCCGCTGTGCGGCGATCACTACACGATCTTTCTGAAAACCGACGGCGATACGATCCAGGAAGTGAGCTTCACCGGCAGCGGCTGCGCGATCTCCAAAGCCTCCGCATCGGTGATGAGCTCGACCATCAAAGGCAAATCGAAAGAGGAAGCCGACCGGCTCTTCGAAACGTTTCACGCCCTGGTGACCGGCGATCAGAGCGGTCTCAGCGCGGCAGATCTCGGCCGCCTGGCCGCGTTCTCCGGAGTGAGCGAGTTTCCCGCTCGCGTGAAGTGCGCGACGCTGGCATGGCACACGCTGCGGAGTGCGCTCGAAGGCAACAACGAGAAAGTCTCGACTGAATAGGACCGGGGAGAACGAATGAGAGAAGAAGTCACATTCAGCCGCAGCGCAGAAGCGATCATGATTCCCAGCGGTGAGAAGGTCCTGGTACCGGTCGGTGCTCAGGCCACGATCACGCAGTCCCTCGGCGGCACTTACACCGTCATCACCGATCGCGGGCTCATGGTTCGCATCTCCGGTCAGGAAGTCGAAGCCATCGGCAAGACCCCGCACGACGTCGTCGAAGTAAACGTCGCAGAGCTCAGCCCGGAAAAACTCGAAGAGATGGTGTGGGACGCGCTCAAGACCTGCTACGACCCCGAGATCCCTGTGAACATCGTCGACCTCGGTCTGGTCTACCTCTGCGACCTGCAGGACGCGGAAACCGGCGGCAAGAAGGTCAACATCAAGATGACGCTCACCGCGCCAGGCTGCGGCATGGGTCCCGTGCTCGCCGGCGACGTCCGCTCCAAGCTCATGGCCCTCCCCAACGTCAAAGACGCCGAGGTGGAAGTCGTGTTCGACCCCGTGTGGGACCGCAGCATGATGTCCGAGGCCGCGAGGTTGCAGCTCGGCATGATGTGGTGACGTGCCTCAACTCCGCCCTTTCCCCTGTCATTCTGAACCGGCGAATGGCGCTTGCCACAGGTGTGGTTGATGACAAACCCCTTGCGTTCTGCCACGAAGGCGGATGAGGGGAGCGCTCTCGCGATGCATGGGGGAGCGCTTCGCTCAAATTGATACCCCTCCCGTCAGTTACAATCCCCCGATCCTTCCGGTCGGAGTGTTGATTGGCCTTTTGTGCGTACTGCGGTAGCCATGTAGCGCAGGTCTCTCTCGTCGCGTGTGCGTCGTGCGGGAATCCTACGAACGGCGCGCCCGCACGTCCGGCGGGCGGCGGGACGAACGGGTTGGCGATGGTCATCGGCATCGCGGTGGCTGGCCTCGTCGTCGTGGCGATCATCGGCATCCTGGCTGCGATCGCCATTCCGAACCTCCTCAACGCGATGCAGCGCTCGCGACAGAAGCGGACCATGGCGGACATACGGACAGTCGCCACCGCGCTCGAAGCATACGGCGCGGATCACGCGAGCGATGCCTACCCGCCCGGGTCGACCGTCGCGGAGCTTCGCTCGCACCTGCAGCCGGCGTACATCAAGCCCCTGCCGGCCATCGACGGCTGGAATCAGCACATGCGTTACATGCCGCTGCCCGACCGCGGCTACGCGATCGTCAGTGCGGGAGCCGACAAGTCGTTCGAGCTCGAATCGCCGGCCGCGTACACGCCGGGAACGACCAGCCACTTCGATTGCGACATCGTCTTTGCGAACGGCGAGTTCGTGCAGTATCCGGAAGGCGTTCAGCGCGGCGGAGGTCGATAGGTGTACTGCACGAGTTGCGGCAATGAACATTCAGCGGGAGCCTTGGTCTGTACCAAGTGCGGACAGGAAGTTCCGCATTTTGCGCCACCGCCGAAGATTCAGAACTATCTCGTACACTCGATTCTGGCCACGCTGTGTTGCTGCCTTCCGTTCGGCGTGGTCGCGCTCGTTTTTTCCGCTCAGGTGAACTCGAAGCTCGCCGCCGGTGACGTGGCGGGCGCCCAGGCGTCAGCGCGAAGTGCGCGCACGTGGGCTATCGTGGCATTGGTCGCCGGAATCGTCAGTGGCGCCGGATTCGCGGCGCTGTCCTTGTGGAAACAATAAAGGAGGCATCTTGAACTGTCCGAATTGCGGTACCTCGAACCTCGACACGGCAAGCATCTGCGCGAACTGCGGAAAGGCGCTGGCCAGCGCTCCGGCGCACAGCTACTCGCCACCGCCTCCGGCACCGGGCTCGTATGGCGCTTCGCCTGCCGCGGAAGCGATTCCGAACTACCTCTGGCAGTCCATTCTCGTGACGCTGTGCTGCTGCCTGCCGCTCGGCGTGGTGGCCATCGTCTTCGCCGCGCAGGTCAATTCCAAGCTGGCCACAGGCGACGTGGCCGGAGCGCGCGATGCATCGGCCAAGGCGAAAATGTTCTGCTGGATCGCATTCGGCATCGGAATCGTGGCCTATGTCATCTGGATTGCCACCGGCGGACTCGCAGCCATTCAGGCCTATCGTGACGCGATGGCTGCGGCTGGTTAGCGCGATCCTCGTAGTCGTCATCGGCGGTTGGGTGCTCTACACCTTTCCGCCGGTGACGACAGCGTTTTATCCGCAGTGCGTGTTCAAGCAGGCCTCAGGTCTCGACTGCCCTGGCTGCGGAACCACGCGCGCACTGCACGCGTTGCTGCACGGACGTTTCGGCGAAGCGCTCCGTCTCAACGCCATGCTCTTCGCGCTGATGATTGCCGGCGGCTTCGCCGTGCCGGGCATTCTCCGCGGAGAGACACCGCGCTTCCTCTACACGCGCTGGTTCGGGTGGGGAAGCTTCGTCGTCGTGACGGGATGGTGGGTGGTCCGGAACATCTGGTGGCGGAATCAGTAGGCAGGAGCTGATTCTGCTCCCGCCTACTGCCTACCGCCTGATTCATCGATGGTCGTTGAAGAACGTCCACTGCCCGACGGGATTTCCCGCCTTGAGCTGCATCGCCTGCAGATAGCCGTCGACGGCGCCGAACGCAGCCACGGCCACGGAGCCGGTGCCGCACGTGGGAAGCGCGATGACGAGCGCGACGATGATGGCCACGATGCCTTTCGTCTTCTGCCCCATCACGATGTAGCCGACACCGCCGAACAAGAGAAGGTTCAGCAGCAGGATCATGACCGGATCCTTGGGTGGGTTGGTTGGGTAAACCAGTTCACCGCCGCCCATCCCTCCGGACGGACCGGAGGGAGGCGGAGGAGGTGGCGTGTATTCGCTGGACATCATGAGCTCCTAGAATTTGATCTTCTGCCCGAGGTCCGTGAGCACCGGCACGGTGAAGCGCTTGCCGCCGACACCCTGAACGATGCAGAGAATGCGGATGACCAGGAAGCCGATCCACACCACGCAGCTGATGATCCCGATGCCGCAGCCGGCGGTGTTCGGCATCGCGAACTGAACGACGGTGAAGATGATCCACGCAATGATCTCGCCGATGAGGATGCCGATGCCGTTCTTGGCGTGCCACTGAACTTCGGCATCTTCCTTCTTCGTGAGCAACGGAATCAGCGCGAGGATCCAGAGATACGACAGCACGATCATCAGCGTACGGTCGCTGCCGGCGGGAGCGATGTATCCACCACCCGGTGGAGGCGGGGGTGGCGGTGAATAAGATCCGCCTCCGGGCGGGGGCGGAACAGCAGGCGGTACAGTGGGCGGGGGAATCTCGCTCATTTCTTCTCCTTGCCTGTTGGTTGACGGGGGATTGTAGAAACGATTCTAGTCGCTTTCTGCGATTCGGGTCAGGCGTCGTTCCGCGGCCCTCAGAGGTATCACTGCCAGAGCTGCCGATAGCGTGAGCGCGATCACGATCGGTGCCGCCGCGCCAATCCATCCGCGTGCCTGGTCCACGCGCATCACGCTCGAGAGGAAGTAACGCATCAGCGGGCGCGCCATCAGCAGCATCATCGCGCCGACGTAGCCCATGGACAGGGCCATGTAAGCGAAGCCGCCCAGCGACAGACCGACTTGCAACGGGTTCTCGGCGTTGAAGTTCGGCGCCAGCCCTCCCAGTCCGACACCGAGACTCACCAGCGTGACGGGCAGAAGCAATGCGCCGATCAAAGTGAACGTCCAGACCACGCCATTCGCGTTGAGCAGAACGTTGGCGAAAGCGGTGAGCAGCACCGAGAGCAGCGTGAGCGGCGCGGCGTAGACGAAAACCTTCACGCGCAGAAACTCCCGATACGACACCGGCGCCGTCTGCACGAGCCAGAACGCTTTCCCTTCCGCCGACACCGACGGGTAGGCGAAGCGGAGGCAGATGGCGGCGATCACGAAACCGGCCATGCCGAGGTTCGCGTACGCCACGAGCATTGCCCGCGCGTCACCGCCGAGCGGCAGCATGCGGATGTTGTAGAGATAGATGAACACCAGCGCCACCATCAGAAAGAGCTGCGACCATTGCGCGACGTCGCGCGAGATCGTGCGCACTTCCTTTCCCAGAAGGGCCCGCAACTGAGGGTCCGCGCGTGCGATGAGCCTGTCGAACAGCCGCGTCGTCGACACCGCGCCGATCGCCATCGGGGCCATGCTCTCGCGCGCCCGGACGAAGGCGGCGAAGTAGGCACTGCGCGCCACGAGCGCAAACACCACGAACAACGCCAACGCGATGATGCCGATGCGCGGCGAGAGCCAAGGCAGATCATCGCGCGTCATCATCCTGGCGAGATCCGAGCTCGGATAGAGATTCATCGACGGCAGCTCGATGGTACGCAGCACCTGCGCGGGATCAGTCGAGAAGACCTCGGTGAAGAATCGCTCCGGCCGGCTCATGCGGAACGCGACCACGGTCAGCGTCAGAACGAGCACCGCCAGCGTAGCCACGATCTGATGCACGCGCCGCACGGGAAACCAACGCACGAGCAACAGGATCGCCAGCGAGGCCGCGCTGACAGGGATCGTCATGAGCAACACGAGATTGCCGAGGATCACCGGATAGAAATGCCACGGCTTCGCGTACTGCAGCGCGAACGCAACGACGAGCGGAATCAGGAACACGAATACGACCGAGGCGGCCTGCAGCAGCGTCTTCACCCACCGCGAAAGCGCCACCCGCAACTTCGACTTCGGCGCGGCATGATGAATGTCGAGATCGAAGTCGGTGAAGAACGAGCCGATGGCCGCGGTCAGCGAGGACGAAAAGAGAATCACCGTGGCCACGAGAAACACGAGCGACAACAGATTGCGCAACACCCCCAGCGCAAACAGCGGCGTCTCCACCTCCACCTTCGTCATGGCCTGGAACAGCCGCCGGAACAACGCATAGTCGCCCCAGAGAAACAACGCCACGACGAAGAACACGATCAACGTACGAAGGATCGTCGCCGCGTTGAACGGTCGGAGCTTGGCGAGGGTGAGGCGAAAAGACCACATTTTCGATCTACGTCAGCGGCTTCACGTCCTCGAACCACTTCATCGTCGACTCCGCGCGCGCTTTCCGCGTTTGCGCGCGCTCGATGCCGAGAGCGATCAGCCGCTCGATGAGGCGGGGGTACTTGAGCTCCGTTGCTTCCCATAGCTTGGGGTACATGGAGATGTTCGTGAAGCCGGGGATGGTGTTGATTTCGTTGAGGAAGATGCGATTCGTGCCGCGCTCGAGAAAGAAGTCGACGCGCGAGTAGCCGGATGCGCCGATGGCCTTGAACGCGGCGATGGCCATGCGGCGTAGCTCGCTGCTGCGGTCCGCGGTGAGCTTCGCCGGGATCACGATCTGTGATTTGGTATCGACGTATTTGTCGGTGTAGTCATAGAACTCGCCGCCCGCCACGATCTCACCCGGTACCGAGGCCTCGGGTTTGTCGTTGCCGAGCACCGCCACTTCAATCTCGCGCGCATCGACGCCGTGCTCGACCAGCACCTTCTCGTCGAAACGGAAGGCGTGCTCCATGGCGCCGGCGAGATCGGCGTCGTTCTTCACCTTCTTCACGCCGACCGACGATCCGCTGTTGGCTGGCTTGACGAAGTACGGCAGCCGCAGCGCATTGGCGACCGCGCGCGTGACGCGCTCGCGCTCGTGCCGCCATTCATGCTCCACCACCGGCACGTAGTCGACCATCGGCAGCTTCGCCGCGGCGAAGGCCTGCTTCATGTGGACCTTGTCCATGCCCACCGCCGACGCCGTGACGCCGCTGCCGACGTAAGGGAGGCCCAGCATTTCGAGGTAACCCTGCAGAGCGCCGTCCTCGCCCCCGGTCCCGTGAATGAGCGGAAAGACGACATCCACCGTGGACTTGCGCACCCACGCCTCGAAGGAGAAATCGAGATCGCCAATGGAAGCCTTCTTCTCGCCCGCAAGAACGCGTGCACTGCGCTCCGGCGTGACGAAGCGTCCGTCTCTGGCGATGCAGATCGGCGTCATCGTGATGCGGTCTTTCGGCGCCGCATTGGCCACCGAGCGCGCCGACAGGATCGAGACTTCATGCTCGGCGGAACGGCCGCCGAAGAGGAGGATGGTATTGATCAATTCGATTTCCTAACGTCCCATCGGGATGCTGCCCAGCAGATACTTCAGATCCTCGTCGCGCCAGCGGATGCCGCCGCCGAAGACGAAGGCCGTGTCGTTGAGGGCGTTGTCGACGCCGGTGCTGAGGAAGAGCTGCGGCGTGTGTGGCTTTTCGTGGCGGAAGATGTACTCGCTGAGGAATCGGAGGTGCGGTAAGTCATCACGCTTCTTGCCGAAATCGAAGGCCTCGCCGGTGACGCTCAGGCGATCGCTGAGCCGGTAATCCGCACCGACGCCGCCCGTCGAGTCGAAGAGACCGACGCGCAGCGAAAGATCGTCGAGCACCCACCCGGCCTGCGCGGAGACCAGGAAATCGCGATCGAACTTCGTGGTCTCGGTGACGATCGTCGTCGATTCCCCGGTGTTCGGATTGGTGCGCGTCTCGATCTGCGTCTTCTCGCGTTTGCTACCGCGCGGATCGTCGGCGAGCTCGATGTTATAGAAGCGGTTGCGCTCCGGATTCGGCACGAGTCGCATGGCGAGCGCCGATCGAGCGCTGCCTTCCACGGTCTGCACGCCGTCGACTTCACTCTCGGAAAGGCCCGCGTAGTAATCGGCCTTGATGCCGAGGTCCATCTGGATGCGGTTGGCGCGTCCGAGCGTCTCCTGCAACGACTTCACGCCGCCTTCGACCGACGAGAGCGCGCCGGTGAGACGTTCATGCGCTTCGTCGCTGTAGAACAGCTTGCCCATCGTTCCCTCGCCGCTCTTCACCTGGCCGGTGATGGCGTTGAGGTTGTCGGCGGTCACGCGCAGATCGGCCGAGAGCCCGCGCAGGTTCTGCACGACTTCACGAACTTCAGGACGATTCTCGCCGACCGTTCCGCCGATCTGGTTGGCCACGCGATCCAGCGTCGCCGCGAGCCGCGGAATCTCCGTGCGCAGTTGCGCGGTGATCTCGCGCGTGTTCAGAAGCGTGGCGTCGACGTTCTCACGATTGGCGGCGATGAGCAGACGCACGTCGCCGGTGATGCCGCGAATGTTGTCGACGATTTCCTCGAGACGCTGTTGTCCGCTCGTTCCGCCCATCACGGCGCGCATCGACGTCGTGATCGCTTTCACATCCGCGGCAATGGCCGCCACCTGATCCGTCACGTCGTCGAACGTCGCCGGCTGCGTCCCCGGCAGCATCACGGCCGTGTCACCGGACAGCACCGGCGTGTTCGTCGTTCCCGGATCGAGCTCAATGTACTTCTCGCCGAGCAGTCCGAGGTTGGCCACCTTCGCGCGTGCGTCCGTGTGCAGCGGCACGTCATCATCGACCTGCAACGTCACCTCGGCGCGTCCATCGGGGAGCACGCGAATGTCCGTCACATGCCCCTTGCGCACGCCCGCGATGCGCACCGCCGACTCGTCATCCAGCCCGGCCACGTCTTCGAAGATCGCCTTCACCACTCGCGTCGTCCGCGACCGGCTGAGATTGATGTCCTCGATCCTGAGAACGAAATAGCCGAGCACGGCCAGCGCAATCAACATCACGATGCCGACTTTTGCAGCAGAGGTCATTTGTCACTCCGTTTGTCAGTCGGCAGTCGGCGGTCGGCAGTCGGCAGTGGACCACCGCCCTTCCCGTCCGGGGAGGGGGCGCTACTGCCGACCGTCGACTGCCGACCGCCGACTGTTTTCATGAGCGGGTCGATCCCCGCACGCCGCAACATCTGGAACAGCGTAGCAAGCGGCAGTCCGACTACGTTCGTGTAACTGCCGTGGATGGATTCGATGAACATCGAGGCGATGCCGTGGACGGCGTAGGCGCCCGCTTTGTCGAGCGGCTCGCCGGTCCGAACGTACCACTCGATCTCCTCGGTGGAGAGCGGCAGGATGCGCACTTCCGATTCTGAAACGCGCGTGTCCCGATACCCGCTTTCCACGTTCTCGAGCGTCACGCCGGTGTAGACCATGTGCGTCTGTCCGGCCAGCAAACCGAGCATCCGCACCGCATCGGCCGCGTCGACCGGCTTCTCCAAAAGTTGATCGCCGAGCAGCACCGTCGTGTCGGCGGCGATCACCCATCGCGAAGGATGCGCGTTCGCCAGAGGCTCCGCCTTGTCGCGCGACAACCGCGCCACATACTCCTCCGGAGCCTCGCCCGCGGCGTGAACTTCCGGAACATTGCTCGGCATGACATCGAACTCCAGTCCGATCGAAGACAGCAACTCCCGTCGCCGAGGAGAGGACGAAGCCAGGATGAATTTCACGCGCGGAGTCTATGACAACGGTACGTGTCGCGAGAGCCGCCCCTCACCCTACCCTCTCCCCGCCGCGATGAGGCTGCGGCGGGGAGAGGG
>JALYJW010000061.1:0-15340 GCA_030775085.1 Acidobacteriota bacterium
AGCGCGCGCAGACGCGCTACCCACGGGACAAGAACGTATTTGAAGTCGCACCGCGTAGCCGGTGCGGAGAATCGAAGCAAACGATCAGAGAGGAAGCGCGCGTAGCGGCCGGCAGTCCGTTGCCAAAACAAAAAAGGGCGCACGTTTCCGTGCGCCCTTCGCGTAGCGATGTGAATCTGGTTACGACGTTTTCTTCATGTCGCAGCTCTTGCCTTTGCAGCAATCCTTCGATGCGCAGGCGGTGCCGTCGGCGTGTTTCATGGCGCAGGTGTGGGTGCCATCTTCGGCCTTCTTGCAGCAGGTGGCGTCGTCGCAGCAGGCCTTGCCGGCCTTGCAGCATTCGGCGTCTTTGGCTTTGCAGCACTCGGCGTCTTTGGTCTTGCAGCAGTCCTTCTGCGCGGTGGTGCAGGAATGATTGGAATGGTCGCCGGCGAAGAGCGGCGTGGCGAAGGACAGGACGAAGAGACTGACCAGGGCGAGAATCGAGATACGGCGCATAAATCCTCCAATGTTGTTCTGCGGTTGGCGATGAATGGGGCGCAGGCGTGAGGAGGGGATCAAATGCGCAGTTGGATCGTGTCCAGCGGAGCGAAGAGGCGGGACTCCGTCGCGGTAACGTAGGTGCGCGGGGTCCAGTCAGGCTGTGACTGGGTCAGGTGGGTGAGAACGGCCGGCAGGACGAACGGTTTCTCGACGCGTTGCTTGACCGGCTCGATCGCCACCAACGGGATGCCCATCGGGGCCATCGCGCAGCGATCCTTACAGCAGCCGTGCTGCGGCATGGCGATCGTCGTCGCTGAGCAGCAGAGCGAAACGGCGAGCATCACAGCGAACACGACTGTGCCGGTGTTCGTCAGGCGTCGTCTCCAGTGGTTTCTGCTCACGGTGACTAACATACGTTGGTTCCCGACCGTCGCTGTGTGATTACGGTTACGTCCCTTGGTGATGCATATCGACCGACGACGCGGATGGAGCAACGGGCCCGGACCCGTCGCTCCATCCATCGTTCCTCAGAATGTTACGCGATACGAGAGCTTGACCGTACGCCCCGGCTCGGGCCGGAAGAATGTCGCGTTTGAGAATTCGGCGTAGAGCTCGTCGGTGAGGTTCTCGACCCAGAGGGTCAGTTCATTGGCCAGACCATTGACCACGAAAAGGCGTGTTCCCGCGCCGATCCCATGCACGGTGAATGCGGGCAGGCTCAAGCCGACCGGCGGCACAGGCTCGTTCGCCGCGATGTTCGCGGCGTCTTCGCCGTTGTGGCGGACGTGATACTCGGCCCAGAAGCGTGAACCGTCCTGCTGGTATCGCGCGTACGCGAACACTTTTCGCGAGTAGCTGTTGCCGGTGGGCGGATTGGCGGCGTCGATGCTCTCTGCGTTGATCCAGGTGTAATTGCCGCCGAGGACGAGACCGTTGTTCATGCGCCATCCGAGGGCCAGCTCCACGCCTTCGTAGCGCAGACGCGCTGCATTGCGCTGCTGCACGACGAACTGGACATGGCTCGCTTCGATGGCCGCGCGCGTTGCTGCGTCGAGCTGCGCGATCTCCGCGGGGGAGAGGAATGCCTGGATGATTCCGCCCTCGATGTCGTTGCGGAAAGCCACCGCTTCCATGAATGCATTTCCGCGGGAGTACTTCAGTCCGAGGTCGAAGTTGTCGCTGGTCTCGGAGTCGAGCGCTGGATTTAGAAGCTGATAGCCCGATCCCTCAGGCGTCGGACCGTTGAACAGACGCTCGATGATGTTCGGCGCGCGGAAACCGCGGCCGTAAGACGCCAGCAGGTTGATCTCAGGAGTGATCTGGTACTTCGCCGACAGCGCGCCGGCGAACATCCGGTCCGAAAATCCGAGCCCCGAGACGTCCCAGCCGGGCGTGGCTTTGGCGACCGTCTCCACGCTGTTGAAGCGCAGGCCGCCGGTCAGGAGCAGGCGCTTGCCGATCGAAACCTCGTCCTGCGTGAAGATGCCGTAAGCCGTGTTCGTCGCGTTCGGCGCGTTGGCCAGACTGTCGGTTGTTGTCGTGACGCGGTTGCCGTGCGGCGTGCGGATGGTCGTGACCGTCGTCGAGAAATCGGTGTTGAAGCTCTGGTCGCGTGTTGCTTCCACTCCGTACGTGATGATGTGCCGTCCGGAGCCAAACACCTTCACCGCATCCGCGCGCAATCCGAACGTGTCGACGTCGCTGAAGTTGAGCGTGTCGGCCTGGACGTCCGAGTGCGGAAAGCCGGGCGCGACCGGCCCAATGTCGATGGTGATGTCGTTGACCAGCTCGCGGGCGTTGCTCTGGTAATAGAACTGAACGTTCGTCGAATCCGCCCATGTCTTCTGTACGGAGCCGTTGTAGGAGAACGCGGCTCGATCGAAGGCCTGACGCGGATAAAGAATGCGAACCTTGGCCTCTTCCGTCGCGCCATACAACTCGGCCGGTACATACCCGAAGCCTGTTTCTTCCGCGCGATAGCGATTCAACCGCAGGCGCAGCATGTGCCCTTCGGTGGGAGCGAAGGCGATGCTGCTCCACGCACTCGTATCCTCGACGCCGGTGTCGAGCGCATGGACCTTGCCGTCGATGGCGATGTCGCCGAATTGTCCATTGGGAATGCTGTAGTCCTCCGCCTGGCGTTTCGTGCCGCCGAACTGGAACGTGAATTTGCCGACGCGGGCGTTGACGCCGGCGCTCAGTCCGGAGAGATCGCCGGCGCTGGAGTGCCGGCCTTCGACGAAGCCGCTGAAGTTCGAATCGCTTTCGAACGATGGAACTTTGCTGATGACGTTCATGACGCCGCCGATGGCGTCGCTTCCATACAGCACCGAAGCGGGTCCGCGGACGACTTCGATCGAGGAAACGTTCTGCAGATCGACGAGACCACCGATCTCACCGAAGTCGGTCTGGCGCCGCGGGTTGTTGAGGCGCAGGCCATCCTCGAGGAAGAGAACGCGCAGACCGCGCTGCCCGCGAATGACAGGGCGGGTCTGATTCGGGCCGACGCCGTTGACGTCGACGCCCGGCTGCTCGCGCAGCAGCTCCGCGGCATTCTCGGCCGTCTTCCGGGCGATGTTTTCTTCGCGGATGACGGTGACCGGTGTGGCGATATCGAAGACGTTTCGCTCCGAGCCAGTCGCCGTGACCGTGGTCTCGTCAAAGAACGAAGCCAGCGGCTCCGCTTCCACTTCAGGTTTCGTTTCCTCGGCCGCGGGCGTCGTCTGCTGTGCAGTGGCGGCGACGGGAACGAGCAGGATGATCAACAGGAAAATACTCATGAGTGTGCGCATGAAGGGACTCCTCATCACAGTGCGCCGCGGTGAGCGGCCATTCGGACAGGCAACGGCGGGATCAGCAGCGCGGAGGCGCGCGATCGCGTGTCTGTGCCGTGAGTCCGGCGATGGAGGAACCGCTCGTGCGGACGGGAGAAAGTTGCGCGATGCCGATGTTCGTGGCGAGGGCGGCAGCCACGAACATCATCAGGAGCGGAGCTCCGGCCAGGACGGTTTCGGTGAGAACGGCCAGTTGCGCGGACTGCTCCGCGCCGCCCGGCGCGATGACGTGCAGCAGAACGACGATCGCCCAGAAGACGAGCCATGCCGATCGCGATGAGCCTGCGATGCGGCGAAGCGCCAGAGCGCCGAGTGCAAGCGCGGCGGCAACTGCCCAACGCGCCATCACGCCCGGCTGAACGATGGTCTGATCGACGAAACGCTGCCAGAGAAGACCGGCGTGCAGCGCGACGATGGCCACCGTCGCCAACAGAATCCCGAGTGAGATCGCCCGATGCGTCCTCAGGATCCGGTGTCGTGCTGTGTTCCGCGTCATGGCAGTGAAGTTAGACCCGCGGACCGGCAGTACGCGGGGCGTGTGCTCACGTTGCATTGTGACAGTGATCACCGGGTCATGGTTAGGGGTGACGTCACATTGTCCTATGTCCGGCGTCATGGGTTGTTCCGGACAGGGTCACTAAGTTGTCTGCAACGGGCTTCGAGGTCCGTTGGAGTCAAACGAGGAGGTGGACATGGAAGCGATCAGGCCGAAATTGATTTTGCTGCCCACGGACTTCAGTCCTCCTTCAGCGCACGCGCTTCGATACGCGGCGGCACTCGGTGGACGTTTCGGAGCCCACCTCCTCGTGATTGATGCTGTTTTAGTAAGCTGGGACTGGCGTTGATCAATTGCGCCGCCCCATCCTCGAATCCGAGTAGCCGCCCTTCCGGGCTGCAGCGGCGCATTCTCGATGCGTTGCAAGCCGACCCCGTCATCAACACCACGCGCGTGCATACGCCGGTGTCGAGCGGTGGCCAGGTCACGCTCGAAGGAAGCGTGTATTCCTACGCCGACAAGTGCAGCATCGAAGAAACCGTGAAGCGCTTACGCGGCGTGACCAGCGTGGTAAATCATCTGGAAGTGCGATTGACCATCGCCGACTACCGCACGGACTCCGCGCTCGAGCGCATCCTGAGCGACCTCTTCGAATTCCTGGCCCGCATGCCGCCGAACCGCCCCAATGCCACCGTCTCGAGTGGATGGGTCACGCTGAAAGGAACCGTTCCCCACGCCTACCAGAAACAGATCGTCGAAAACGCAGTGCGCGATGTGGCGGGTGTCAAAGGAATTACGAACAGGATTGACGTCGGGCCGGTGTACTGAAAAGCGCCCTCTCCACGCAACGGAGGGTACCGGGCACGTACCGCGTTAGCGGTACGGAGAGGGTAGCCGTGGGTTGCGCGCGCAGACGCGCTACCCACGGACAAGAACGTTTTTGAAGTCGCACCGCGTAGCCGGTGCTGAGAATCGAACAATACGATCAGATCAGAGCAGGAATCGCTCGTTGAAATCGATCTCACTCTCCGCACCACTGACGTGGTGCGACTCGAGAGGCAAACCTTGTCCGTGGGTGGCGCGTCTGCGCGCGCAACCCACGGCTACCCTCTCCGTACCGCTGACGCGGTACGAGGCACCGCAAGCGGTGCTCTCGCGAAATCCGCTACTTCTTGATGCTGCGCATGAACGCGACGAGCGCATTGATGTCCGCTGCGCTGAGCTTGCCTTTGTAGGCCGGCATTTTTCCTTTGCCGTCGGCGACCCACTTCGTGAGCTCTGCGTCGGTCTGCGCTTGCACTTCCTTGGTGCGCAGATCGCGCAGCTTGAGGTTTTTGCCCATGGTGGTCTGTCCGGCGCCGTCGGGGCCGTGGCACATGGCGCATTTCGCTTTGTAGATCGCGGGTCCGTCGGAGCCGCCGCCGCCGGCGAGGGCGGCCGGTGCGACGATGAGCATGGACAGTGCGAGGAATGTAATGAAGCGTTTGGTCATGAATTCTCCTGTCTCTTTGAATGAAACTACATGCCGCCGCCCGTATGGCAGTCGGAACAATTGACGCTTCTGAGATCGCCCAGATCGATGGGGTGTTCGAACGACGCGTTGGCGCCGGTTTCCGAGACGACGGTGTGGCAGACGTCGCACTCTTTGCTGATCCGCTTGCCGTCCTTGCTGACGTGCTGATCGTCGTGGCAGCGGAAGCAGCCCAGCGTGCGCATGTGACCGACGTTGTCGGCGTGCGTCCGCCAGTCCACTTTCATCTCCGGGAAACGTGTGGTCTTGAAGATCTGTTGCAGCTCGCCGGCGGCGGCCACGATTTGCTTTTGTTTCGCGGCATAGACCTCGGGGTGATTGTCGCGATAGAACGCTTCCAGATCAGCGCGAATCCCGCTCACGGCCGCAGGCGTGGAGTCATAGTCCTTGGCCACGGCCGCCACGGCCTGCTGCTTGATGTATGGCAGCGAGCGGTCGATCCGTCCGGAGTGTAATGCGACGTCGACAGAGCGGTCGGGCGACGTGTAGATGTGCGTCGGCCGGTTGTGGCAATCGACGCAGTCCATCGTCCGTTTCGGTGCCGCGGCGATCTGCGCATCCGTCATCTTCGATTCCGCGGAGCGGTACTCGGTGATCTTGCCGGTGGCCCGGTCGCGCGTCCGTACCCAGGGAATGGTCTGCCGCTGGCGATCCTCCGCCACGTACGTGACCTCATTGGCGATGTTCATGTGCCAGTGAATTCCGTGCGTCTCGCCGGCCTCGGGTCTTCCGCCGCCGGTTTTGATCAACAGACGCACTGCGCGTGGCGTGCTTGCTTCATCGTAAGAGTAGTGCTCGAAGACCTTGAGCTGCGCGCCGAAGAATTTCTCCGGCCAATGGCATTGCTCGCAAGTTTGTTGCGCGGGCCGGAGATTTTCCACCGGCGTCGGAATCGGTTTCGGATACTTCTTTGCGATCACCGAATACACCTGATACGCGCCGGAGAGTTTCGATTTCACGAACCAACCCGCTCCCGGTCCGACGTGGCAGCCGGCGCAGCCGACGCGCGCGTGTGGCGACTGCTGATAGGCCGTGTACTCGGGATGCATGACCGAGTGGCACATCGTGCCGCAGAAGGCATCGGATTCCGTGTAGTGGTAGACCTGATAGCTCCCCACCACCGACATCGTTACGAAGACGATCAGTCCCAGCGAGACCCAGATAAGGATCAGACGCGTGCGCCGCTCATTGAGATCGACGCGCGGATAGACCGGAACATCGTCGGGCGCGCTCAGACGCCGGCGGCGTCGCTCGCGCCACAGGCCGAGCATGAACACCGCGATCCCGAAGATGAAAATCGCCGGCGCGATGATCCACGTCAGGATCCCCAGGTACGGATTCGAGTTCGCCCGAGTGGTATCGAGGTAAATGAGGAACGCGAGATTGGCCAGGCCGATGGCGGCAATGCCGACCCCGATCTCACTGAGCAGGTTTCTCGAGAGCGGCGGTGCCTTGGTTGGTTCGGTCATGACTCCTTCTCTTCATCATCCGTTTCGGGATTCGGTTCTGTGCTCGCTTCATCGGTTGGCTGGTCGTCCGCTTCCGGCGTCGCGGCCGGGTGCTCGTGTCGGAATTGTTTCTCCGACATTTTCCCATCGAACCACTGCCAGCTCATCGGATAAACGTCGGGGTCGAAAATCACGTGGTAGATGTGCCAGACGACGATGGCCAGCGTGGCCAGGATTGCTTCGTAATAGTGAATGGTGGTGGCGATGTCGATCCACCAGCGCGGAATCCATGTGGCCACCGTGACCGAGTACCAGATCATCAGACCGGTGATGGCCATGACGATCGTGCCCCACAGACCGGCCCAGTACTCCGCCTTTTCCGCGTAAGTAAAGCGTCCTGCGCGCGACTTGCGATTGCGCAGCACGTCCATGAGATCGCGTGCGTCGGAGAAGCGGAACCAGAAGTCGCGCAGCCCTTTGCGTCCCTCGCGCGTCAGGGTCATGTACCCGAGGTGATAAACGCCGAGGATCATCATCACCACGGCCGCGATGCGGTGAATCAGACGCCGGACTTCCTCGGGACCGCTGACGGCGGCAAACACGGACGTCGGCCAGGCGAGCGCGAAGCCGGTGACGACCAGCACCGCGAAGCTGATCACCATGATGATGTGCTGGATGCGCTGATTGCGATTCATCCGCACGACGGTGCGGCCGCGGGCCAGGCGCGCCGCCCGTGCCTTACGCCACCAGATCAGAATGTTGTGCAGCACCATGAATCCGATCGTGGAGACGATCAGCACCATGTAGATGCGGCGGATCCATGTATTGAGGCGGGACGGAGCATCAGACGTGTCTCCGGCCACGACATGCACCTTGCCGCGTGCGAAATTCGCCTGCGCACCCTCGTGACACTTGCCGCAGGTCTTCGTGAGGTTGGCGGGATGAATGGCCGAGCGAGGGTCGGAAGAAGGGAGAACGTTGTGCGCGCCGTGGCAACTGGCGCAGTCCGCCGCGGTAGCCGATCCGAGTTGCCGCGCCAGACCGTGATAACTCGATTCGTACGAGGTGACACGCCGCCCGGCGATGCCGAGCTCCTGCGACAGGCGCACTCCTTCGTGGCAGCGCGCGCAGCTCGCGCGCGGACCGCGAACCAGGTCGGAGGCCTGCGAGATCGTGTGGATGCCGTGGCAATCAGTGCAGACCGGCGTCGAGCCGTTGCCTCGCGCCAGCGCCTTGCCGTGAACGCTCTCGTGATACTGCCCGGCGATGCCTGCGTGGCATTGACCGCACGTGCGTCCCACGTTGAATTTGAAGATCCCCGAAAGCGGATCGTTGGCCGGGCGGACGTTGTGATGATCGTGGCAGTCCGTGCAGACCGCCGCACGCGTGGAGCCGCGAGCGATCGCGCGGCCGTGTACTGACGACTCATAAGAGATCGCCGACTGCGCGCTCAGTCCCGCTTTCTCCATTACGAACTTCTGTGCGTGACAGGTGGCGCAAGTCTTCGGGATGACACCATGCGCGGTCATCGAAGCCGGATTGGAGGATGGCAGGATCTCGTGAGGGCTGCCGTGACAGTCCGCGCACTGCGCTCCGCGCGCGGTGCCGTTCTTGACGGCCTTGGCGTGCAGGCTGTGATTCCAGGCATCGACGGAGTCGGGATGGCACGACGCGCAGTCGACTTTCGCCGGTGCGGGATCGTGCGGGACCTGGGTGATGTCCGAATGGCAGCCCGTGCAGTCGAGCGGCGCATGGACGGATGCGGCGAACTTTTCCGCATGAACGGTGTCGTGGCAGGCCAGGCATTCGGCGCTGGCCAGTTGTGCCGCGGCGGATCCGGCGGCGAGGGTAAAGACAACGGCAATCAGAAGCGTGCGCATGAGAAGCCTCGAGTTCACAGTAGGGTGGGCACCGCACAACGGACGAGGAGCCCTGTCACCGCTACCCTGTGATGCGTCTCACTCCTTCACGTGTTGCGCGATGCGGCTGGCGATGCGTTGGAGAAGGAACGCACGAAACGCATATCCGCCCAACACCACGACGGTCACGATGTACGCCGCCCATACGAAGTTCCAGCCGCCTTGTATGACTCCATTCATGACATCACCTCAATCGGAATCTCATTCCACGGCAAAGGCGCGAGCTCTTCCTCGGTGCGCAAGGCCGCCACGCGCCCGCGGATGATCATTACGCCGATGAGGAACAGCAGCAGCGCAGCGAAATTGAGCAGCAGCGGGATACGAAATTCGCGCGCCACTGTCGAAGCGCTCGACTGTTGCTGGTGCAGCGAGTTCCACCACTTGACCGAGTAGTAGACGATCGGCACGTCGATGAAGCCGATCACTGTGGCAATCGCCGACCAGGTCGCGCGCCGCGTTGGCTCTTCCACGAAGCGGCGTAATGCCGCAATGCCCAGGAATGCCATCAGCAGAATGGCCACCGTCGTCAGGCGCGGGTCCCAGTCCCACCACACGCCCCATGTCGGCTTCGCCCAGATCGCTCCCTGCACTGAGAGCAGGAAACAAAGCACGACCGACATTTCGATTGCAGCTTCCAGACGATGATCCCAATGCCACTTTGCCGTCATGAGCCAGGCCACGGCGCAGACGAACGCCCAGGTCAATACGAGCATCGCCCCCCATGCCGTGGGAACGTGGACATACATGATCCGCTGCAGCTCGCCCATGTATTTCTCGGGCGGCGCGATGGCCAGGCCGTAGTAAGAACCTGCCAGGAAGAGCGCCATGGCCGTGGCGATCAACGCCAACGGGAAAGTCTGCCGGATTGAAAACCTTGTGGGCATCGTCGGTCCTTCCTCTCGAATCGCGGTCGAAAAGGCGTAATATTTTTTTCGGGCCCGATTCCGAGCGGACGATACGCAACGGCAGCTCTTTCTCAAACGAGGCTTCTCACGTGCGGCTGTGACGGTTGTCACACCTCATGCGTGGTGGTGCGCATGGTTGATGTTGCCCCCTCGGCTTTAGCGTGACGTCCGACAGATACGAGTCTCATCAGGAAACGGAAGAAAAGGACGGATCATGACAAACCACGGACGCCTGCTACGCACGCTTTTGGTGCTCGCTATTACGGGCGCGCTTACTGTCTCCATGCCGGCATCGACGAGCGGCGCAGGCCGCCGGAGAGCCGTCGCCCCGCCAACGGCGCCGGCAGCACCCATGTTCAAGGCCGATCAGATCGAGGCGTACCTCACCGAGGAAGTCATCGCCTACATCCGCCCCGGCTTGAAGATCAAGGTGAACTCGATCACCATCCCGGCCGATCGCAGGCCGGTGGTGGACATCAGTTTCACCGATGATTTCGACCAGCCGATCGATCGCCTCGGCAAGACGACGCCCGGCCCCGTCACCGCCAGCTTCATCCTGGCATGGTGGGACGCCACGAAGCGCCACTACACCTCTTACACGATCCGCAACGTGACCGCGCCGGCGAACAGCCCGCGTCCGGGCGCGAAAGCGGTTCAGGCCAACACCGACTCCGGCGGCGTGTTCACCGATCTCGAGACCGGTCACGCGAAATACCGGTTCGGGACGGCGCTCCCCGAGGGATTCAATCAGACCAAGACTCACACCCTCGGCTTCCAGGCCTTCCGCAATCTCACCGGCATCCCCGCGGTCGGACTCGGAAAGAACTACTACGCCAATCTCGAATACGACTTCCGTCCCGACGGACAGCCGGTGACCGAGACGTGGGCGAAGATCAACGATCGGACGAGCTGTCTGGCCTGCCACGACGCGAAAACGTTCGGCTTCCACGGCAGCAGCGCACGCCGCGACGTGAAGCTCTGCGTCATGTGCCACCAGCCGCAGAGCGTCGATCCCGACACCGGCAACACGCTGGACATGAAAGTCATGGTCCACAAGATCCATGCGCCGGGCGAGCTCTCCGAGCCGTACATCATCTACGGCAACGGACAGTCGATTCACAACTACTCGCACGTGACCTATCCGCAGGATGTTCGTAACTGCGAAAACTGTCATGAAGGCATCAACGCGGCGCAGAAGCCAGCGCAGTTCGACTACTGGTTCACGAAACCGAACCGCGAGGCTTGCGGCTCCTGCCACGACGACATCAACTGGACGACCGGCGCGAATCACGCCGCCGGCGCGCAGGCGGATGACAGCCAGTGCGCCTCCTGCCACCAGCCGGAAAGCGAGTTCGAATTCGACGCGTCCATCAAGGGCGCGCACACGATCCCGCTGAAGTCGAAACAGCTCAAAGGCCTGACGGCCTCCGTAGTCAGCGCCACGAACATGACCGCGGGCAGCAAGCCGACCGCTGTCTTCCTGATCAAGAACGGCGACGGAACGTTCGTCGACGGAACGAAGATCGCCACCTTCTCGCCGATCCTGGCCGGTGCGACCACCGATTACACCTGGTACAGGCGCGAAGAGGGGCGTACCACCGGCGTCTTCAATGCCACATCCGGCACGACCACCTACACCTTCTCGAACGCCATCCCCGCTAACGCCACCGGCACGTGGACGATCAGTGCCGACCTGCGTCGCGCCGCAACGCTGAAGCGCGGTGACGGCGGTGCCGACATCGCCGTGCAGGAATCGACCGTCAATCCGATCAAGTACTTCGCCCTCGACGGCGGCACGGCCACGCCGCGGCGTACGGTCGTCACGATGGCGAAGTGCAATGAGTGCCACGACAGCCTCTCGCTGCACGGTGGACAGCGCAACGCCATCGAAGAGTGCGTGATCTGCCACAACCCGAAAGAGAGCGACATTTCGCGCCGCCCGGCCAGCGCCGGACAGCCTGAGTCCATCTCCTTCCAGCGCATGATCCACCGCATTCACACCGGTGAAGAACTGACGCAGGACTACACGGTGTACGGATTCGGCGGCACGCCGTTCACGTTCAACGAAGTGCTCTATCCGGGCGATCGCACCACCTGCACCAAGTGCCACACTGCCAATTCGCACCTGCTGCCGCTTCCGACGAAGCTCGAGTCCGTGATCACGCTACGCGACTTCTTCACGCCGCAGGCTCCGGGCACCGCGGCCTGCCTCGGCTGCCACGATGGTCAGGACGCGGCCGCGCATGCGTATCTGAATACCGTCTTCTTCCCCGGCGCCTCGAATCCGTCCGAAGCCTGCGCCACGTGCCATGGCACCGGCAAAGACTGGGCAGTCGAGAAGGTTCACGCCAAGTAACGCGGAGCGCGCGAGGGAGGCCGGTCTTCGGCTTCCCTCGCCGTCCACGTCGAACGCGGAAAGGATGGCTTGGCGATGAAACGGTATGCACTCGGGGGTCTGCTCCTCCTGCTTCTATTCGGCTCGTCCCCGGGAACGGTTGCACAGGAACCGCCCGCTCCCACGACGACTCCGGCCGCGGAAACTCCGTCTGAGCCGCCTCAGGCAGAAGCGACACCAGCCGAAGAAACGGTCGTGCCCTCGTGCTCCGATTGTCACGACCAGGCGAAAGCCTTCGTCACCAATCCACACGCACGCGGCGGCCTGACCAACGGCGTCGTGTCCAATGATGTCTGCAGCACCTGCCACGGTGACGGCACCGAGCACATGGAAGCGGGCGGCGACAAAGAAAAAATCACCATCCCCCGCGGCCGCACCGGCTCGGACGAGACCTGCATGCTGTGCCACGAGACCAGCACCGACAAGATCTCGCGCCGCGGCATTCACGCGAATTCCGAAAAAGTAAATTGCCTGACCTGCCACTCGGTTCACTCCGCGGATCCGCGGTCGCCGCATCTCGTCGCAAAACCGCAGCTCGCCTTGTGCGGCACCTGCCATACGCAGGCGGCGTCGATGCGCAACAAGCCTTACGCGCATCGTCTCGATCGCGGCGGCATGACCTGCTCGACCTGCCACGAGCCGCACGGACGCGGCGCGAAAGGCGAACGCTCGCTGGCCATCGTCGGTCATCTGAAGACGACCAAAGCCGGTGAAGCGCCGTGCCTCTCCTGCCACACCGAAAAGCGCGGACCGTTCGTCTTCCAGCACGGCGGCGCCGCGGTCGGCGAATGCACGACGTGCCACGAAGCGCACGGCTCCTCGAATCCCAAACAGCTCACCCGCGCCACGGTTCAGCAGGTCTGCCTGGAATGCCATTCACCCATTGGCGGCACCGGCACCGGCACGCTTGGATCGCAGCCACCGTCATTCCACAACCTCCTGGCGCCGCGCTATCAGAACTGCACGACATGCCACGTGGCTGTACACGGGTCGAACCGCGATCCGCAGTTGTTGAAGTAGGAAAAGGACACCGCCATGACGCGTAATCGATCGCTCCTGCTCGTGCTGTGCGTACTCATTCTGGCGTCGCTGAACGTCTCCGCCCAGACGACCCCCATCGACGTCGAGATCGGTTATCGCTGGACCGACATCAGCGGCAACGAAGACATGTACCGCACGCAGATCAATGAGAACGAAGGGTTACTGATTCGCGCACTCACGATCTCCTCGATCGATTTCAACGGACACGCATGGTTCATGGATCAGTTCCGCCTCGACGTCGACGAGCTCGGCGCCGGTCCGTCCAGTTCTCTGCGTCTCCAGACCGGACTCACGGGCGCATACAAACTCAACATGCGCTATCGCAAGACCGATGCGTACAGCGCGCTGCCTGCCTTCGCCAATCCACTGCTCGCCGGCGGCATCATTCCCGGCCAGCACACTTTCGATCGCACGCGCGACATGCTCGACGTCGATCTGGAGATCCTCCGCTGGAGCGCCATCAAACCGTTCGTCGGATATTCGTGGAATCGCTTCGAAGGTCCGGGCACGACCACGTGGCAGGTCGGTCAGGATGAGTTCCTTCTCTCGCAGGACCTGCGCGATACCGACCGCGAGATCCGCGTCGGCGCCGGCTTCGAATTCGGTCCGGTGCAGGGGCAGTTCACGCAGGGTTGGCGCTCCTTCAGCGGCCGCGAATCGCTCACGCTCGCACCGGGCGCAGGCAACGGCAACAGTCCCAATCCAATTCTCGGCAGGCCGATCACGGCCGGCGGACTGACGCGCGAAGAGCGCACCGACGTCGACACGCCGTTCACCACTCTCTATGCCGCTGGCCAGGCCACCTCACGCATCCGCCTCATCGGCAACTTCGCGCGCTTCGCGGCAGACAGCGAAACTGATGGATCGGATTCGGCGACGGGCTCATTCGCCTCCTTCGCGCTCAGCCGCTACTTCAATGGCCTCACCGAACAGAGCACGGCTCGCGCGAAGAACGACACCTGGCGCGGCGGTGCCCGCGCCGAGATCGCATTCACCGACAAGGTCGACCTCACGGCCGGCTATCGCCGCGAGCACCGCGAGCTCGACGGCAGCGCGCTCATTCGCACGCTCTATCTGCAAAGCATCACCTTCGGCGGAGTCGATCCGCGCGACGTCGAAGTCATCCTCAACGCCAGCAACGCACTGGAGCGCGACGAAGACGTTCTCGACGCCGGTGTGACCGTTCGCCCGCTCACCCCGCTCTCGCTCCGCGTTGGCATCAGCCAGTCCTCGACCGACGTCACCGTCTCACCCGACCTCTCCGAGATCGTCGTGAACGGCGGGCAGGGCGGAACATTCGACCGCCGCGTGCGCACGTTCGTCCTCGACGGCGCCTATTCCAAATCCGGTCTGACCCTCGGCGCTTCCATCCAGCGCGACAGCGCCGACGATCCCATCCTGCGCACCGACTTCATCGACCGCAACCGCTACCGCGTTCGCGCATCCTGGAAAGCCCCGCGCTGGGTCCGCGCCGGCATCACCGCCGACGAAACGAAACAATCGAACGACCACTCCCAGATCGCCTACGACGCCACGCTCCGCCAGTTCACCGGCGACCTCGAGGTCACCCCCATCAGCGCACTCACCCTCCGCGCCTCCACCTCCCGCTTCCGCTCCAACAGCAACATCCTCGTCCGCCGCCCCGAAAACTTCGTGATCGAACAATCCATCCACATCGAAAAAGGCAAAGCCCTCGAAGGCGGCCTGACCCTCAACTGGTCCCGTTTCATGTTCGAAGGCAACCTCTCCCACTTCGAAAACGAAGGCTCCCTCCCCTTCGAGCTCGACCGCTCCCAAGCCCGCCTCACCGTCCAACTCCGCGACACCATCGGCCTCGGCGCCGAATGGGCCAAAGACGAATACAGCGAAGCCGCCTTCGCGGTCGCAGACTACGAAGCGAACCGGGTGGGGGTGTTTTTGAGGCTGAAGAGGTAGCGTAGCCTTTGAGTTGAATCACCGCGACGGCTGTCGATAGCTGTCCGAGCTAGAGACATTGGCTGGCGACCGAAGCCATTCGGTGCATGCGTGGCAGCAGGTAAGATCAGAGTGTCTCTGACCGAGACTCGTGCGGTTAAAGAGTGACCTTCCAACCACTGCCTCTCGGCGATGTCTTCAGCGATCGCTGAAGTTTAGCTCGTGGCACGTCTATGCCGGGGGTAGGGAAATAGCGTCACGAGTCACTCCTTAGCTGTGGATGAACCGCAGGACTCGAATCGGCGGCTTCGATAACTAGGGATTATCGTGCAGGACGAACTCTCGCCGCTTCGCCTCATGCAAACGGTATTTCG
>JALYJW010000061.1:15350-33944 GCA_030775085.1 Acidobacteriota bacterium
CCCACGCACTGGATAACTAGGGATTATCGCGATGAATGCTCGAGCGATGCTACGCCTGGTGCGACTAGACGCATCAGGCGTCATTTTTTTGGCGATCTTTCTGCCCACCCTCAGCAGGACGGGAAGCGTAACGACTAGCTTCACCAAAGGCGCGCCGATGCTCTTTGCAGCGTTCTGCACATGGATCGCGAACGATATAGATGATAGAGACCGCGACCGAATCAACCATCCAGAGCGTCCGTTGGCGAGCGGAGCGATTACGCCCGAAATCGCCGCGGTCCTTTTCTTCATCAGTCTCGGTGCTGCTTTAGTGACGACCTATCACCTCATCGAAGCGTCGCTCGCCTTCTGGTATTACCTCGTCATTATTCTCGCCCTTAGTTATGGCTATATAGAAGAACTCATCCCAACGCTGAAAGCTCCATATGTGGCGGCCGCTATGACGATTCCAACCCTCATCGTGGCGAAAACCTATGACACTGATCCTACGCTTCGTTACGTGTCGGCGGGAGTCTTTTGCTTCGCGCTGGGCAAAGAGGCTTGTATGGATTTGGTCGACCGGCGTGGCGATACACCCTCTTTGCTACACAAAGTGCCATGCCATGTCGTCGCGCGTGCAGCCTTTCTTATTCTCGCAGTCGGCGTATTCTTTCTCTTGCCTTGCCTTCGCACGTCAATCGACGTGCTCTACCTGGTCGCGATGGCGACGCTGTTGGCCTCCTCCGCCGTGCTCTGGTTCCATCAAAAGCGACATGCGTTAGCAGTTCAACTGTTGCGAGCCGAGTTATTTGTGGGCCTGTATTTTCTGCTGTGATCTCACTTGCCGAATACCGGCTCTAAGACCATCACTGCAACAGTTGCCATGATCGGGAGATCGCTGAGAGCGAGCTGGAGGCTATACCGCAGTTCATCGCGGGACATCTTATCGAGCTCCGCTAGGTACGAACGCTCTTCAAACCTCGTCAAGTTTTCGGATCGGAGAAGGGCCCGCACATGCTCAATTTCAAAGTCGATCGATCTGCTGTACAACCGCTGCACGACGGATCGTGAGTAGAAAGTAAAGATCAAGAGAACCGGCGTCGCGACAAACGCCGGCAAAATTAGTAGTGTGCGAGGTCCATCGCGAAACAGCGTATCGAACTGGAATGGTCCGTTATAATACCCTCGCACATGCACATAAACGAAGACCATGGTGAGCGTTCCGATGATGTGAACATACGATGTAACCGAGTCCAGACTCCGAGTTTTGAACAGATTCTTGCGAACTGTAACGCAGCGCAGCGAATGCAACATCATTCCGGCGTAACACAACTTGCGACCAATATAGACGCCCATACCCCACTGCGCACACGCGCATAGCATCATCGAGAGATCGGCAATCGGCGAAATCTTGAACCGACAGGTCGAGAAGATCAGAAACCCGAAAGTGGCGTAAACAGCGATGATCATCAACGAACGAATTCGGTTCTCGTATCGGTCCAAGTAAAACAGATAACCGTTGGGCCAGAGTTCGGTCTCGTCCTCTCGGAAGGTGGTCTCTATCGTCTCTGGGATAATATTCTGAGAGCGATATACGATCAGTGTCGAACCGATGATCAGACCGAAGGAAATGAGCGAGTTGTAGGATCGGATGAACGCTACCGCGAAATCATAGGCCGCTGCCGAGCCATCGGAGTGGATGATCAGCGCAAAACTGATGATGCCATAGAGCACACTGATACCGATGCCACGAAATACCGTTTGCATGAGGCGAAGCGGCGAGAGTTCGTCCTGCACGATAATCCCTAGTTATCCAGTGCGTGGGCGAGCGCTCATCATGGGCCCGGCAATCGATGCTTGAGACTGTTAGCCCACGATCCCTCTTCTCGGATGCTTCTCCGTGATCCGCACCTTCAGCGCCGAATCCGCGACGTGCGTGTACATCTCCGTCGTCGAGATGCTGCGGTGGCCCAGGAGGCGTTGGACGTAGCGGATGTCAACGCCTTCTTCGAGGAGGTAGGTGGCCACGGAGTGGCGGAACATGTGCGGGGTGACGCGGTCGCGGACGTCGCTGCGCTCGCCGTGGATGCGGACGAGGCGGCGGATCATTTGAGGCGACGCGGCTTCACCTCGGGAGTTGACGAGGAACGTGTCGGCGGAAGAGGCGCACCGGTCGCGGGCGATGCGGTAGTCGTTGAGGAGCGTCTTGATGTCGTCGGGGACGAAGACTCTTCGCTGGCGGTTGCCTTTGCCGATGATGGTGATGGTGCCGTCTTCGACATCGACGGCTGCGTCGAGGAGGCCGGCCAGCTCGCTCACGCGCATGCCGGTGGCGAACAGGAGCTCGGTGGCCACGTAGGCGGTGAGGTCGACGAAGGCGGGCGGTTGATCGTTGGACTGGTGAGGGAGGAGAAGGCGGCGCAGGTCGGCTCGGGCAATGACGCGGGGCAGGCGCTTGGGCATGCGGATGCGGATGCGCGCTCCGCGGAAGGGGTCTTCGATGCCGCTGTCTTCTTCCTCCAGCCAGCGGAAGAGGGATCGCAGCGTGGCCAGATGGCGTTTCACGCTCGATTCCTTGAGCGTGTGTACGTCGAAGAGATGGCGGACGTAGTTGTGGATGACGGTCTTGTCGCACGTGGCCACGACGGCGCGCTTGCCGAAGAACTGGCAGAAGCGGGCCAGGTCGAGCTCGTAGGCGCGGATGGTGTGGGGCGAGAGCTTCCGGATCGACTGGCAGTGGCGGATGAACGTAGATGCCGCGTCTCGGAACAGCACGTCGTTGGTACCTCCAAATTTGGTGGACGGCGGACGTTACCCGAGTTCGCGGCACGGAGCGACCGGAGTTCCGGATAGGTGGACGCGAGCTACGTTGGACGCGTCTCGATGACGTCAACTGTGCCTGACCCGGTAATGCGTGCGATGAATGGAGGCGGCGTTGCCGCAACGAGGCGCAACATGCGAGGAATCGCTGCGACGATCGACTCGGCCATCTCGATGCCGCTCATGTTGCCGCCGGTGAATACGAATGCACGGACGTTTGCGGCGGCGAGAGCCTCGCGTTCCAAGGGACGCTTGCGGATGAGTTTGTCTTTCGTGAGCACAATCCATCCTTCGCGGCCGGCGCGCGCCAGCCATTCAGCATCGGGTGTGTCCTGCGGAAACACCGAGTCGTGAGTGACGGCGAGGAGGCCGGCTTCGGTGAGCGCAACGGCAAGCTTCAGTCCGAGGGAACGGTCGACGAAGAACGTCGGCGTCTCAGGCGGCTTCGTACCGGAGCGCTTCTTCGATTTCTTCCGAGGTGCGATCGTAGTCCTCGCTGAGCGCGGCTACCGAATCCCCGGCCTTCCACCGCTCGTGGATCACGGCAGTGGGAATCCCGGTGCCGGCAATGACCGGGCGGCCGAACGCAATGCGAGGATCGATGACGACGAGCCGCGGCGAACTTTCCACGTTGGCACGCGTGAGAGGGTAGAGGCGGCGAACGCCGGCCGGCCCTTTCTCGACGCGCTGCAGCACGCCCGCGAGGATGCTCAGCATGCCGAGTTGCCCGCCGCGTGAAACATTGACGACGTCGGCGAGGGACTCCACGAAAACGCTACGCGCAAACGTCGAGAGATCGAGATCTGCAAATGGGTGGCGTACGTCTGGGTGGAGCTTGCGCACGGTTCTGAGATCGCGGCGCAATTGCTGGAGTGGCAGCTTGTGCTTGCGTCTCAAGCCGCCGAGGACGAATGCTTCTACCAGGTTGTAGAAGGAGAGCTGGCGTTGGGCGTCTTCCGGCAGTTCGATGATCGCAGGCATGTCTTTACGGTCGCCGATCCAGGTCCGCAAGGTGCTCAGCGGCACTCCGGTATAGCGCGCTGCCTCGACCAGCGGATACGCCGGGATCTCGCGAGGGTCACGATCACCGTAGATGCGGTTTGCGGTTCGGGTCATGCGTTTCGTGAATGCAATCGTGCTGCACATTTACCTGTGCAGTCTCTTCCGGAAGCCTAGCACGCGTGCGTCATTCCAGCTTCAATTCTCCGCGATCTTGACCGCCGTCTCCCTTCGCATCGCCTCCTGTCCTTTCCTCGAGTAGTCCACTGACTTCACCAGAATCCGGGCCGCTTCCTGCGGGGCGTGGAAGCCCATGGAGTTTTCGGCTTCGATGAAGTCGAGGAGGAATTGGGCTTTGCGCTGAAATTGGCGGGCGGGCTGGAGTTGGGTGTCGGTGGCGCCTGCGGCTTTGGCGCGTTGGATGTCGGCGATGAGGGCCATGAGTGCGTCCATGGCGATGTCGCGCATTTCGTGGGTGCGCGATTGGATCGTTTCGATGCGCGCCTTGAGCTCTTCCTCGGGCCATTTGTGGCAGGTTTGGCAGGCGTTGTTGAGGTTGAGCACCGGGCTGCGGACGTGATGGTTGCTGATCTTCATGGCGCCGACGCGCTCGTAGGGCATGTGGCAGTCGGCGCAGGCGACGCCGGAGCGGGCGTGGATGCCCTGGTTCCACATCTCGAACTCGGGGTGCTGCGCTTTGAGCGTTGGCGCTCCGGTCTCGGCGTGCGTCCAGTCCTTGAATCCAACTTCTTCGTAGTAGGCGAGGATCTCGTCGGCTTTGAGTCCTTTGAACCACGGATAGGTGAGCCGCTTCTCGGGGCCCTTGAAGTAGTACTCGACATGGCACTGGCCGCAGACGAAGGAGCGCATCTCCTGCCGCGTGGCCATGGTGTTGACGTCGTAGTCCGCCACTCCCTGCGAAGCTTTGAATGCGCGCATTCCTTCGAGGAATCCGGGTCGCGTGACGCGCAACTGCATCGTTTTCGGATCGTGGCAATCGATGCAGGAGACAGGATGCGTGACGAGCTTGCGCGCTTCGGCGTACGGCATCTGGTTCAGTTTCTCGAAGCCTTTGATCAGATCTCCGCCGCCGGCGAGTTTGTAGGGAACGTAGACGGAAGCGTGGCAATGGAGGCAAGTACCCGGCTGCTTGGCGACCTGCTGCCGCTCGGTGAACTCCTGATCGCTGAGCATGTAGGCGTGACCGCGCTCTTCGCGAAAATCGACGGAGAACGCATAGCCGGCCCACATGGTCTTGAGGCGCGTATCTTCCTCGAGGCGCGATTGCGCGACCAGCGATCGCGGATCGGCGTTGGTCGGCGTGCGCGGGACCGCTTCGCTGCCGCCGAAGCGCGTGCGCACCTGATCGACGGTGCGCCGGTAGCCGTCGTACTGCATCGGAAAGTTCTTTCCCCAGATCGCGGGATCCACCGTTTCATCCGTCAGCTCGACGACGCGGTAGAACGGATTCCTTGCTTCCTGCTTGTGCTCGAAGATGTTCACCAGCAGCGCGGTGACGCCCGCGGTGATGGCGGCCACGCCGATTGCGACTACGGCGATGATCAGCCAGAAGCGGCGGCGGCGTTTTCTGCGATCGGGATCGATGGGATCTTGGTCTGCCATGGTGCGTTACCTCATGTGTCCGACGGTGGAGTGGCAGCGGATGCAGGACGTGGCATCCGCGGGATGCCTGGAAACGGGATCGATGGCCTGGACGATGGCGTCGTGACATTTCCGGCAGGCTTGCTCGGCGATCTCGCGGTTGTGCGGTTTGATCCGCAACGGCTCGGGGAACCGGCCGGTAGTGAAGGCGAACGAGTGCCAGAAGCCGTTCGACGCTTTGGTCATGTATTTCGGAATGAGCCCCGGCGGCGTATGGCAGTCGTTGCAGGTGGCCACGGAGCGATGGCTGGAATGCCGCCAGTCGTCGAAGTGGCTCTGCATGATGTGGCAGTTCGCGCACGCCGCTGGATCGTGTCCAAGGTAGGACGCGCCCTGCGCGTATCCGAATGTGAAGGCGCCCAGACCGGCGGCGATTCCGAGGAGAACGGCGGTCGTAACCAGGAGGGCGAGTTTCAAGAAGGTCAGTCTACTGCGTGGGGGCTGGCGGTGGGATGGCCTGGCCGCCGTAGGCGGCAAAAGGGAATAGCAACCGAGCACCCGCCTTTCAGCCGGCAATGGCGTCCCTCCCCGTCATCCTGAGTGAGGCGGTTGGGTGGGTGTGAGCGAAGGATCTCAAACTACGAAAAACTGGCCTGTGGCGCCGTTCTCCTATTTTGAGATCCTTCGCCGTCTACGCGGCTCAGGATGACGGAGGGGGGCACCGCCTACGCGGCGAAAAACCGCTTCGCAATCACCCGAGCAGCGAGTAGTCCTCTGACCAGAGACTATTCGTCTGCTCGTCGAAGTTCGGGGATCGCTCGAGGTCGATGCGGCCGCGCACCAATTTCTCGAGCACGGCGCGCATGTCCTCGACTCGATCTTTGTCGTTCGTCACGAGCTTCACTTCGCGAACGCGCGTCTTCGCGCTGAGCGCTTCACTGGCCATCGCGCGCACGGCGTTGGCGAAGCGGAGTCGGGCGTGGCCGGTGCCGAAGATGGGCATGGCGATGGTGGCGCAGCCGTTCGCATCGGCAGTGGCGAGCGCGTTGGCGACGCATGCGCGAATGATCGCCTCGGATGAGTGGTGCGTGTTGTCGCTGGCGATGCAGTGAATGGCGATTTTGTGCGGAAGCGTTCCGGCCGTCGTCGCATGGACCGAGCCGGCGGGGAGTGTGCTTCCGCGCTCCGCCAATAAAGCTTCGCACGCCTGCAGTACGGCCGGTCCGCCGCGTCCTCGCACGGACGCGCCGGTGCCCATCATCAGCGAGAGACGAGGATTCGTCGACGTGCAGAGCGCGTCAGCAGGCGCGTCCGCGATGTCGCCGAGGAAGATCGAGAGCTTCATCGCTCATCCCGGCGGTTGGTACGAGCACAGCGGATCCGACCCGAAGACATCTCCCGTCATCGCCCACGCACGCGCGCGCGATCCGCCGCAGAGCTCGCGGTATTCACAGCGTCCGCATTTGCCTTGCAGGTTGTTGCTGTCGCGCAGTGCCACGAAGAGTTTGCTCGTGCGATAGATGTCGCCGAGTGTTTGCTGCCGCACGTTGCCGGCTTTGAGTGGAAGGAAGCCGCTCGGATAGACGTCGCCGATGTGCGAGATGAAGACGAAGCCTTTGGCCTCGTTGACGCCGCGCGGTGCGCGGGGCGCGCCGTTCGGTTGGATGCCCAGCGGCATCGCGCCGCCGTGTTGTAGCACGTAGCGCCGATAGTGCATGGCCTCGGTGGTCCGGATCGAGAACGGCACGCGTTTGCTGGTCTCGAAGAGGAATCCGAACAGCTCTTCGATCTCGGCGGCCGTGACGAGGTCCGAGTTTTTCGCGCGTCCTGTCGGCACGGCGAAGAAGACGCTCCACATCGTGATGCCGAGGTCGGTGAGGAGCGTGACCATGTTCGGGAGATCGGCGATGGTGCGCTTCGTGACGGTCGTGTTGACCTGCACCGGGATCTGTTCGCGCCCGGCGGCGCGGATCGCGCGCAACGTCAGTTCGAACGAGCCGGCCACTCCGCGGAACGAATCATGTTCGGCGGCATTCGACGCATCGAGGCTCACGGCCATGCGCCCGAGCCCGTACTGCTTCATCTTCGTCACCGCTTCTTCGGTGAGCAGCGGCGTGGCGCTTGGTGTGAGCGATGGTTCCAAACCCTTGGCGCGCGCGTACCGAATCAGCTCGTACGTGTCTTCGCGTTTCAGCGGATCGCCACCGGTGAGGACGAACACCTTCGGCTGCAGCTCCGCGATCTGGTCGATGAGCGTGAAGCCCTCTTCCGTCGTGAGCTCGAAACGATTGCGACGCGACTGCGCGGCCGCGCGGCAGTGAACGCAGGCCAGGTCACACGCGCGCGTGTTCTCCCAGATCACCACGAACGGACTGATGTTGAAGTCGACGGTGTTCTGTGTCGCGGGCATCGCGTGATTCATTTCATGCATGGCGGTGTTCATCACAGCCCCGCTTTCCGCGCCCATTCGCGATACTCCTGCGGCGAGATCTCGGACGGCTTGATCTCCGCCCGGCCGCCCCAGTAGACGTTCGTGTAGTCGAACCCGATGCCGCTGCGGAACAGATACGTATCGATCGCAGCCTTGTGCGCGAGTACTTCTTCTTTCGTCTCGCCATGCGCGACGGCCATGATGTTGACGTTGTTGAGCTCCGGTCCGGCGTCGCGCCAGTAGCAGTGGGTGAGGATGGCGAAGCGGCCGATCTCGCGTCCTGCTTCGATCTCGCGTCCCTTCGGAACCGCCCAATGAAAAAGTCCGTTGAAGCTCGACAGCCGCTCTTCACCGGCCACCGGTTTCGTGTGCTCGAGGAATGTAGAGAATCGACCGATGACTCCACGCCGATCGAGGTCCTCGGCGATGGTCATGAACATCTCCGGATCGATGCCGGCAGCGCGCGCGCGCCGTTCCCACAGCCGCGGTCCGACTTCCTCGGGATCGAGATCGCGCTTGAGGGCGATGAGCACATTCCAGTCGCGATCGGAGAGCTCCACGATTCTCGCTTCCATCGCTTCGGCAGGCTGGTCCGACATCTCGCCGATGCTCATTCCCTTGCGGCGCATGTGACCCACGCCGAGGACGAACGCACGCAGCGCAGGCATCACGCGATACTTCTCCGCGCCGATCTGCTTGCGGAGGAACTCGCAGTGCGCTTCGACAGAGAAGCCGGTGGGTACTTTCAGCGTGGTCCAGAGACGCCATTCCGTGGGGCCGGTATCGCTGTTGCGGATCACCACATGACCGGAGAACGGATCGCGCGAGGCGATGAACCGGAATGCCGCTTCGACGAGCGACTCATCGATTTTCCACGCGATCAGAGCTCCCTGCGCGAGGTTCGTAGCCAGGAGCGTTTGCCGCACGCGACGGATCGTGCCCGCCTCGAGCATGGCCTTGATGCGCTCGGTCACGACGGACTGATCGAGCCCGGTGCGCCGTGCGATCTCCTCGAACGGCTCGCGCACGAAACCGCGGATGCGATCTTCCGACACTTCGAGGATGCGCCGGTTGAACGCTTCGCGCGGAGAGACCGGAACGACTTCCGCGACGGCGCTCACGATGCCATCCCCACCGCGACTTCTGATGCGATCTCAGAATCGAGCAGGTAGCAGCCGGGATCGGATTCCCAGTAATTCCCCGTAGCCGCCTCGGCGCGCGCGCGGAAGTTGCCGTTACACATCGGCAGCCATTTGCAGGTCGCGCAGCGGCCCTGCAGCAGGGTCTTGCGGATGCGCAGGCCGTGCAGCAGTTCGACGCGATCGTCGCGCCAGATCTCCGAGAACGGCCTCTCGCGAATCGATCCGAGTGTGTGATGCGACGAGAACTGATCGGGATGCACCATGCCGAAACTGTCGATGCAGCCGATGGCGATTCCGGAGCGATTGCCGCCGTTGCTCTTCATCAGATTGAGTGCCTGCTCGGCGCGCGCTTCATCGCGCTCGCGGAGACGCAGGTAAATGAACGGCGCGTCGGCGTGATTGTCAACCGTCATCACTTCCACCAACCGGTCGGACGCGTTCCAACGCTCGACGCGATCCATGAGCTTGAGCATCAAGGCGCGCTTCTCATGAACTTCCAGATCGATCCCGGCCAGGTAAGCGCCGCGGCCCGAGTAGACCAGGTGATAGAGGCAGAGGCGGCCGATGCCTTCGTCCTCGACGACGCGGAAGATCTCGTCGATGTCGCCGACGTTTTCCTTCGTGGCGGTGAAACGCACGCCGACGCGGATGCCCGCGTCGCGGCAGTGGCGAATGCCGCGAATGGCGTCGCGGAATGCGCCCTTGCGGCCGCGGAAGCGATCGTGACGCTCCTCGCCGCCGTCGACGCTGATGCCGACATAGGCCACGCCGATCTTTGCGATGCGCTGGGCGCGTTTCGCGTCGATGAGCGTTCCGTTCGTGGAGAACGTCACGCGCACGCCGAGCGACATGGCCAGCTCCGCGAGATCGAGAACATCCGGCCGCACGAACGGCTCGCCGCCGGAGATGAGCAGCGCGGGCACGTTCATCGACGCGAGATCGCGGATCATCGTCTCGGCCTCGGCCGTCGTGAGCTCGTTATTGAACTTGCGAATCTCCGCGTCGGCGTAGCAATGCACGCACTCGAGATTGCAGGTCTTGGTGGCATTCCAGACCACCACCGGCCCCGAGTCGGGCCGCGCTCCGGTCGTCTGTTTCGCCGAGTCTTCGTGATACCGGAGCCGATCGCCAAAGTAAGAAGCACCGCCGAGCAGTTTTGTCACGCTGATCATGGCCCCCATGATCGAGCGCCCTCGAACTCTCAGCCGTGACACGACAAACGGGCGGGTGTGACAACCGACACATTGCAGCGTGCAGCGTGCAAAGCCGCAACCAAAGTGGGGCATCTCCAATTTGGAGTGCGGTAGCCGCAGCTACCGCTTTCGTATGCCACTGGCAGCGCTCGAACATACAAAAGCGGCAGCTGCGGCTGCCGCACTCCAAAACGCTCCCGTGCTTGACGTGTAGTTGCAATTCTTTGCGCCCCAAGAAGCAAAAACCACTGTCTTCCTCTGTGTCCCCTCCGTGCCCTCTGTGTCTCTGTGGTGAGGGTGCGCCCGTGCATCGACGTGCAAGAAATTCTTTGCGCCGTGCGTCGAAATGGCGGGTTTGGCGAGAGGAACGCCAAGGCCTCGGCTGCGTTGCTTACGCGCCCTCCGTCACGCGTGGCAACGACTCCATGAGCGCGCGGAAGCGCGGATGTTCGCGCAGGTGTACGAGGTCGGCGTCGTGCTCGAGCCCTTCGCGGTAGGTGTACCCTCCGCGCACTGCTCCTTCGATTGCGTCGAGAGCGCGGTCGATCTCGCCGTCGAGCGCGAAGACGCAGGCGGAGTTGTAGAGCGTGCAGACGTCGGCGGGATCGATCGCGTAGGCGCTGTCGATCCGTTCCATGGCCTTCGCGCGCTCGCCGAGGACGTAATGCGCCTCGGCGTTCATGCAGATTGCGCGCACGTCGTCCGGCCGCAGATCGAGCCGCTTGCGCGTGAGCTCTTCGGTGCGTAGCGCGGCGTTATGGCGCTCGCTCTCGCGCTCCATCGCGTAATAGACCTGCATCAGCATCGTCGGCGTCTGGTAGTCGTCGGGGCGGATCGCGGCGGCGCGCTCGAGATGAACGACCGCGGCTTCGCTGCGCCCGTGAGTCCAGAGGAGACGCGCAAAGAGAAAGTGCGCGTCGAACGATCGCGGATCGAGCGCAATCGCGGTCTCGAACTCGTCGGTGGCCTCATCGACCTCTCCGCGGAGCACCAGGGCCTGACCGCGCGACGTATGCGCCTCGGCGAGCGAAGGATCGATGGCTACTGCGCGACGGCTCGCTGCATCGGAGCCGTTGCGGAATGTTTCGTCGCGAACGTGATAGAGGTAGAGATCGGACATGGCGTCGGCGATGCCGCACCAGCCCAGCGCAAACGATGGCTGAATCTCCACGGCCCGCGCGTACAGTTGGCGCGCGGCTTCGAGACTGCGGCGCACTTCCTGATGCGAGAGCTGGCGGCCCTTGAGATAGAGCTCCCAAGCTTCGAGCTCCGCACGCGGCCGGCGATGAATGGCCGTCTGTTCTCCTTCGCCGAGAACGCCGAGGAGCGCAGTGGCGGCGCGCTCGGCAATGTCCTCCTGCACCAGAAATATGTCGCCGGCATCGCGGTCGTAACGATCGCTCCAGACATTCCGTCCGGTGGCGACCTCGACGAGATGAACGCTCACGCGCATGCGCGCGCCGGACTTCCGAACGCTTCCCTCGAGCACGTGCGCGACATCGAGCCGGCGACCGGCGGCGCGAGGATCGGCGCCATCGCGCGCGGCTTCACTCGACGACTTGCGCGAGAGAACGTCGAGGCCTGCTACTTTGGTCAGCGCGTTGATGATCTCGTCCGCAAGCCCCTCGCAGAAATAGCCCTGTTCACGATCCGCGGAAAGATCGGCGAAGGGGAGCACTGCGATCGAAGCGCGTTTCGCCGCGGGCGTGCGCTCGGGCGTGGCCACCTCGGCGATGAAGAGAAAGCCCTTGCCGTAGATCGTGCGGATGAAACGCGGCTCCGCGGACGAATCGTCGAGCAGGCGGCGGAGATCGCGGATGACGCGGGTGAGCGCGGAGTCGGAGACGTGCCGCTCCTCCCAGAGCTCGTCGAGCAACTCCTCTTTCGGCACGACGCGGTCCCGGTGCTCGACGAGATACGAAAGGACGCTCAGCACCTTCGGCTCGGCGTGCAACTCACGACCGCCGCGGCTGAGACGATGGCGGTCGGAGTCGAGCTCGTAATCGTCGAAACGAATCATGGTGCCGTGGCCATCAATTGGATTCCACCCCGATCTTGCCAGATTCTCGTCAGGATTCGTGGAGTGTCGCGACCGATGTTGTGCGCATGAACATCATCGACGTTGTCACCTGGATCACTCTTGCCTGCTTACCCGCCTTTCTGCTGCTCGACGTGGTGTATCGCGCCCGCCGCTTTCAGACGCCTCGGTTCTGGCGCATCCGCGCGCTGGTCGTGACGCTGTTCATCCTCGGGCTCTCGTTCGTTGTGCCGGTGCTCTGGTCGCGACTGATCGGCGAGCGAGCGCTCTTCCACCTCGCCGCGCTCGGCACCTGGGGCGGCGCCGCCGTCGGCGTGCTGGTCTACCAGTTCTTTCACTACTGGTATCACCGTGCCGTCCACCGCTCGGACACGCTCTTCCGCTGGGTTCACCAGATGCACCACAGCGTGGAAGGGATCGACGCATTCGGCGCGTACTACCTCTCGCCGCTCGACGCTTTCGGCTTCATCTCCATCGCGAACCTCGTCTTCTTTCCGCTCCTCGGCATGTCGATGGAAGCAGGCGTAGTCGCGAACCTCTTCCTCACCTTCGCGGCCATCTTCCAGCACGCCAACATCCGCACCCCGCGCTGGCTCGGCTACATCATCCAGCGCCCGGAAAGCCACGGCATCCACCACGAGCGCGGAGTCCACTACTACAACTACTGCGACCTCCCGCTGTGGGACATCGCCTTCGGCACCTTCCGCAACCCCCAGACCTTCACCGGCAAATGCGGCTACTACGACGGAGCTTCATCCCGCGTGGGAGAGATGTTGATCGGACGCGACGTAACCCGCCCGCCGCGCGTGCATGGGCCTGCCGCAGAATTCGCATCACCTGGGCGCAGTGGAGCGGAGGGAAGGGCGGCGTGATGCTCATTGCGATCGACGCGCTCGAACGTGGAGGGTGGACGCCACCCTCCACAGAACGGATTCACAATCTCGAGGTTCTCGCACCAGAAACGCCAACCGGCCTTGCGGAGGACTGAAATCGCGAAATCCGCCAGTTGCCAGCGGCGGCTCAGTCCAACTCGGCTTCAACCGAAATGCTGACTCTACGCTCCCAGCACGGCTATCATCTCCACTACGAACGGAGCTTCGATCACGGTCTTCTTTTTGGGATTCCGGATAGAGCTCTATACGTTAGGCGCCTAGAGCCCTTCAGGTTTTGGCACATGCAACCGCGAGACGTAGAGATATGGGCTGTTCAGGTTCTGGCTCAAGTCAATGCCAAGGCAGCATTCGAGTCATCGCTCGTTGAACTCAAAGCGGATTGGATTGAACCCCAGCAGGCGGCACGCCGGATCGCGGGTCACGCAAATAGCGCGCGAGGCAACCCGATCGCTCATCGGTGTAGACGAAAAGCGGGGCATTCTCGGGGCACCACCGAAGGACATGGCTTCGGGGTGGTCGCAAGTCCGCGCTGCGTTCGACCACGTTGCTCCTGAGCTCATCGACGTCTCAGTCGACTGGCAGGGGACGACTATGCACGCCTTAGCCTTTCTGACAGACCTCGCTCCGTACGTCACGCGAGATCCGCAGTTCAGACTGTATAATACGGCCGAGTGTCGACGTCGTTGAAGGTATTCATTTGTGGCACGTTCGCCGACTTGCGAGATGAGAGAAATCTCGTCTTGGACGCCGTTCGACGTCTACAGATGCAGCACGATTCGATGGAGTATTTTGGCGCACGCGATGGTCGACCGATTGAGACGTGCTTAGAGGAGGTAAGAGGGAGCGACATTCTCGTAGTGGTAGTAGCGTACCGCTACGGTACCCTCGTTAATGGGCGAGGGGTCTCGTACTCCGAAGCTGAGTATCAGGAAGCACATGAGCTCGGCAAGCCGTCTCTTGTGTACTTCCTCTCCGACGATGTGCCAATCTTGCCGGCGCGCATCGAACGGGATCCAGAAAAGCTGCGTTTGCTAGAGCAATGGAAACAGCGGTTGTCTGAGCGACATACAGTTGCCACATTTCGGACCGCGCAAGAACTCGCGATCCAGGTGGCCGCTGATCTTGCCCGGGCACTGCAGGCTAAGGAGGCAGCCGCCGCGGCCAAGCAGCCCGCGCCGTTAGCGACGGTACACGAACTTGATAGTACTGTCGGCGACCTCATTCGACGCGCGCTGGATGCGGGTTACACGAAGGCAGCAGTTGTTGGTGTAGTGCGTCTCGCGCTTGAAGAGCTTATCGCGCCGTCCACGGATTGGCTTTATTTGAGAATAGTTTTAGTGTGTGCCCCATCGGACAGTGCAATCGCTCGCGCACTCGCCGCTGAGCTTGATCGCTTGGGAGCTGATATCCTCCTCGAGGAGAACGCTGACCTCAGTTTGCGAACTGTCGGCCGGTTGACGTTGTCGATCGAATCCGCGGAATTTGTTGTCTTGTTCTTGTCAAACGCCGCGACAGCAGCCGCGTGGATGCGTAGCGAATTAGACGCTGCGATCTGGCGGCAAATATCGTTGCCTGGGAGCACTCCAATTCTTCCTGTCCTGCTCGAAGATACAGATGTGCCAACTCTGTTGCGAACCGCTCCCGTAGTCGACGTTCGAGGGAAATCAACTCAGGACGCCGTCAGCGTCGTGATAGCGGGTATCAGGAGATACCGAAATGAGCAGCGTCTTCTCAGTCACATCAGGGTACCGCTCATTCGCTGACAAATTCTCCCCTAACTCAACCCTAGCTGGACGGAAGTTCTTCAGCGTCAGCGTGGGCATTCCGAGAGCTTGACCCAGACAACTCATCATAGCCCTTAGAGTTAAGGACCAAGCAATTTCTTCTCGATGTAACTTTGGAGGAGGCCTGTTCCAACGTCCGATGCAACTCCGCCGACACGATATAGAAAAGCTTTGATCTTTTGCGCGGCCGTAGTTCGGCGAGGTGCTGCTACTGATCGGTCATTGAGCTCGTGGAGCGAAGATGTGAGTTCTGCAGCAGACTCGCCGCCGTGGGACCGAAACAGTTCGAGCAAGCGCTCATCCTCGCGAGCGAAGAAGACGTCACCGCGAATCTCCTGAGCGACAACTCCCTCCACATGAGTGATGATCTGCGGCCGAATGTTCACGGTTAAGTCCCCAACGAGCTTTAGCTGCGCTTGAGGTGCCTGCTCGAGCTGGAACAGGGAATCTGCGCGCGGTACGATCGAGTTCACAATTGTCGAAATACTCTGGGGCGAAAGTTCACCCTCGAAAGTGTCGGACAATTCGGTCTCCAAGCGGTGTCGTATGGCTAGCACTTTGCTTTCTCTTGCGTGCCGCATGTCGATCTGAAGTCTGCGCGCCTCGCGGGAGTACTTTTCGATGATGCCGTGGATTTCTTGAATGTCGATGTCGCGATTCTGCAGAATGCGTTCGGCCGCTGACGGATCAGCGACAGATAGATCCATGAGTTGCGAAAACTCATCGAAGGCAGAACTGAGTTCTCCTGGTTTGTGATCGCTCGGGTCGCCGTGGAACGCGTAAATCACCCCGCGGTCGGTACGGCTGTGATCTAAACGCACCGAAACCTTTGCAATTCGAGCGAGATAGTCGCGAAACAGTACCAATAGCCGGTCGACCTCATCTTGCCAGAGCCGGCCAGACGGCACGTAGAGACGGAATAGGAGGCCTTTCTCCGCGTCTTCGAGCGAGGCCTGGGCAGCGAGAGTGACTTGGGCTCGCGTCTTATATGGCAGGATGTTCAAGGGCTGTCTGTTGATGTATTCCAAGCCGGCACGGAGCGTCGGCACGTCGTGCAGCCACACCCTCACTCTGTAGTCGTCGTACGAATGGAAAGCGTTGACGTCCCACACCTTCGCAGAAGCGATTGATTCACCGCTGAGCAAGTCCTCGAAGACGAACACAGCGTGCGGTCGCGACGCGATCCTCGAGAAGACGACGTCGCGCACCTCGCGGTACTCGTCCGAGGCGAGCGCCTGAAAGAGAGGCGTCGTCAACTTCGACAGCACAAGCGTCACTTCGAATTCGTCGAAGACTGCCGCGATACTTCGCCAGTTCTTCGGGAGCGAGCTAAGGCGCTTGTGCAGGTAGCGTCGACCTGCGGCCTGCAGTGGCTGCACTACACCTTCGTGAGCCATGTCATCCAGGAGAAGGACTATCCGATCGCGGCGGTTCACCGCTTGAGTTTACTCCGTCGCGGCCGAGCGCACGCTGTACCCGACGCGGACCCTCGCCCCGAGCGTCTCAAGGTTTAGAATGTTCGGCGTGCGGATCCGCGCGGGTGAGCGTTGACCGTTGGGCTAGCTACCATGGATGACCTTTACGACGACAAGCACGAGCGTGAGGTCGCGAATGTCGTTCATTCTGCATACCTGAAGCTTTTCCTCGGAGGAGGGCACTCGGAGGAGGGCACAGGGGTCACACCTTCGACCTTTGTGCAGCGCCGGAAGCCCTCGGAATGGAAGATGTCCCTACAGCGCGTAGAGCTTGATCATGGTAAGAGAGGAACGAAGGTGTGACCCCCACCGCAATTTTGCTTGTGACGCCTGGACTTACAGTCAGCGATTCTGGAGGAGCTGCGGCCGACGTCACTCCGCCGCCAGATCCTGAAGCCGGCGACGCGGATTGATGGTCGGCCCGCCGATGAACCACAGTGCGACGAGGCGGCGCTGGAGCGGTGAGGCGTTCGGGGCCGACCCGTGCGCCAGGTGCGGATGGAAGATCACCGCGTCGCCTGGGTCGAGCGGTATGAGCGTTCGACGGCTCTCGTCGAAGACGCCTGCATTCGTATCGGAGGTGTCGTAATCGAAGTTCACTGCACCGCCGGCATGGGTGCCGGAGAGGACCTCGAACCCGCCGTTCACCTCGTCCGCGCGATCGAGGGCGATCACCAGGTTAGCCCCGCCGTATTTCGCGATCGCGTCACGCTGCTGCCAGGCAACGAACGCCGAGTCCTGGTGCCACGGAAAGCCGGTGCCGACCCTGGGCGCCTTCAGGTTGATTTGATCGACGATCCAGCGCGGCGAGCTCACGCCGACCGTCTCGATGAGCTTCAGGACCCGTCGGTCGTTGCGGAAGAGGGCCACCTCCATACTGGCCGACGACGCAAACGTGATCTTTCGCAGCGCCCCGGGATGGATCGCGTCCTCACCTCGGCGGCCGCTCGCGGATTGGACGTGATAACGCGCGCCGTGGATCTCGGCATCTGCGACGAGGTGCGCACCTTTCGACGCGAGCTCGTCGCTCGCCGAGCGAAGGGATTCGACGTCTCGTAGTGTGAGGAAGCGCTGAATCAGCGCCCACCCTTCGCGCTCGAAGTGTTCGCGGATCATCGGTGCACCGGAAGCGGCATGCGCGAGTGTTCCATCCACGACGCGATTGTGCCATCACCGGTAGGTCGCGCCGCCCGCGCGAGATCCGCGCGGAATTTCCACCCGCTCGTCACGCCGCTGATTCCGCTCGTCACAAGGTCGTGGCCCGATCCGGACGCTGCGGGCACGATACGCCGCGAAAGGAGAAGCGATGAATCTGTTTGCAATGATGCTGATGGTTCTCATGACACTGCCGTGCTCCGCGGACGAGACGGCGATCAACAAGGCGGTGGCGAAACGGGTCTACGAAGAAGGGCTGAGCCGCGGGATCTTCACGGTGCCGTACACGGACGACTTCGTCGGACACGGCGGCTCGACGACGTTCACCCACGAAGACGGCATGAAGGAGGCGAAGGGATGGCGCTCCGCATTTCCCGACCTCGCCGTGAACGTCGATCTCATCGTCGCCGAGCGCGATCTTGTCGCCGTCCGCTGGACTGCGCGCGGCACGAATACCGGAACGGGGAACGGCATCCCGGCGACCGGCCGGAAGGTGCAGGTGAGCGGCACGGCGATCTTCCGCTTCGTGGACGGCAAGATCGCCGAGGAGTGGACCTCGGCCAATACGCTGGGCCTGCTGAAGCAGCTGGGCCTGCGGTAAGGTGAACACCGTGCGACGGGCGCTGATCATCGCTGCAGGCTGGACGCTCTGCGGCGTGCTGCTCGCAGCGCAGGCGCTCGTCTCTGCGGCGATGCGCGGCGAGCCGACCGGCTGGGTGCGCCCGCTCGCGATCTGGCTCGCGTGGGCCTGGATCTGGGCGCTCCTCACGCCGGCGATTCTGCGTCTCACCGCGCGATACCCGTTCGGGAGAGCACGGGCGCTGCGCAGCATGCTCGTGCATGTAGCCGGAAGTGTCGTCGCCGTGCTGCTCAACCTCGCGCTCTTCGCGCTCGTCGCTCCGCTGGTCGGAGCGACGAGCGCCGCCGGCTCCTGGAGTGCCACCTTCCTCCGGCTCCTCGGATCGACGTTCCTGCTCGACCTTCCTGCCTACTGGCTGCTCGTCATCGTGGCCGAGACCACACGGCTCTCGCGTCTCGAAGGGCAGTTCGCCGAAGCGCGGCTGCTCGCGCTCAAGGCGCAGC
>JALYJW010000062.1 GCA_030775085.1 Acidobacteriota bacterium
TGCGGCGAGGAGTCACAGCGTCAGTACGGTGTTGTTGCTCAACTGCCCGCGGCGCACGGTCAGAGTGACTGGCTGCGGGGTGGTGTCGGGCGGCGGCGCATCTTCGGACGGCAGCGGAAACGTGCGCTCGACGGTGAGCGTCACGCGCCCCTGATCATTCGTCACGACGAGGTCGTCCTGGTCTTCGGCATTGCCTTCGTCGTAGCTCCACGGCACGCCTTCGGAGTCGATGGCCAGGATCTTGCCCGGGATCGGCGTCGAACCGTCCTTCTTGACGAACTCGATCGTCACCTGCTGCTTCCGCGAGGTTACATCCGACCCGCTCCGCACCTCGGTCAGCTCGCCCTCGAGAATGCGGATGCTCGGGCCGATCGTGACCTGGATGGGCGAGGGGATGATCACCGCCGTCGGCGCCATCTCCGAGAACATGCGCACGCGGCCGATGGCGGAGACGCGATCGGTGGACGTGGCGACGTTCGTGGAGGACGACGACGAGGAGAACCCGCCGCCGCCTCTGAAGGCGGAGGAAAAGCCGAGGCTGAGACCTCCTCCGGAGATGCCGACGCTGGTCGAGGAGTTGCTGGCGGTCGCGAGCTGGCTGATCGAGAACTCGGCCTGCAGGCGCACCTGCGTGTAGTCGTAGAAGACCGGGTCGAAGATCGTCAGCGCGGTCGCGAGCTGCGTGTGCGTCACCGACGATAGGATCTCGCCGTTGTCGCCGTAGATCGTCTCGTTGACGGCTGGGACCTCGACCATCGTCTTGGCGAGCTCGCTGACCGTGTCGGCGCTCGTCTCGGTGAGATGTTTCTGCGTCGCACCGACGGCGGTGCCGACGCCTTCGAGCAGCGCCGCGAAGTTGGAGCCCGCGCCGGTGAGCGCGTTGCCGATGTTCGACGACGGCGCGGCCTCGACCTGGGCCTGCTGGAGCGTGGTGAGTGCTTCGTTTCTGGTGGCCATGATGTTCTCCTTCAAAGCGTGATTGCGAACGTGCGGCGGATCTTGTTGAACGAGGCGGTGACATTGAAGCGGCGGAAGCCCGCGGCGCCACCGAGCTCGCGCCGGAGCGTGACGACCACGCGGCCGTTGTTTTCGTCCGTAACCGAAGAGCCGCCGGTGAACGACGGCAGCAGCGATCCGGCATCGATCTCGATGTTGCGGCCCGCGTTCGGCCGGCCGTCGCTGCGGCGAACGTCGATGTTCACGACGGTCGTCCGTGCGACCAGCCGCTCGTCCTCGCGCACCTCGGTCACCGGTCCCTGGCTGAAGTAAATTTGCGGGCCGCTGGTGATCTGCGCCGCAACGGGCAAGTCTTTCGACCGCACGCCCTCCAGCACTGCGTCGATGCGGCACTGGCCGGAGCTCCAGGCGACCTCCTGCTCCGCGCGCGTGTCGACGGCGACGCTGCTGCGGGAGTGGCGGACGTCGAACCAGCCGCCGAAGCCCCATGTAAACGCCCCGCCGACGGACGTCGACTGCTGGGCCGTGTTGAACTCCAGACCCTGCTCCGCGTGGAACTTGCCGACCTCGAGATCCATCGACACCCGGACGTTGCTCCAGCGGTGCGACGCCGGCCGCGCGTACGTCAGCACCGAGACCTCGTTGGTGATGAGCTGCGTATTCGTCGCGTCGAACTGGCCGTCTTCGTTCAGCTCCTGTACCACCTGCGTCACGACCTTGATCTTCTTGTCGTTCAGCTTCTTGATCGCGGCGATCGCGCTCGCGTCGAGCGCCTTCTGCGAGTTGCCCACCCCCAAGCCGACTGCCATCAGCACGTTGCCGAACGCGGGGATGCCCTGGGCGAGCTGCTTGTTGACCGTGTCCCCGATGTCCTCCGGCGCCGGCTCGGGCTCGGCGAGCGCGCCTTCGACGGTCGTCCCCGACGCGGCCATGGCCGCGGCCGCGTTGCGTGCCGCGAGCGCGCGGTCCTCCATGGCCCCCCCGAGGGGGTTCGCTTGTGTTTCCTGCGATTTCGTTTCCTCGGACATGACGAAGCTCCTTTCAGTCAGTAGTGACCGTCGAGGGCGCTTCGTTTCAGATTTCGCTCGACCAAGGTTCGGTGTACGTCGAAGGGTGGCGATGCCTCATGATCTTGCGCAAGCGGCTGCCGCGCTCCAAAAAACGTTGCTGCTACCATCCGCGCTCATGCGCAAATTGCTATTCCTGCTCGCTCTCGCTCCCCTCGCGTTCGGCGACGTGAAGTTCACCGCCGAGAAGCAGGCCGCCGCGGCCACGGTCGATAAGACGGCGTCCGAAATGACGGCGCTGTCCGATCAGGTCTGGGCGTTCGCGGAGACGGCGTTGAAGGAAATGCAATCCTCGAAAGCGCTGGCCGACTGGGCGGAGGCGAAGGGTTTCCGTGTGACGCGCAATGTGGCCGGAATGCCGACCGCGTTCGTCGCGGAGTTCGGCAGCGGGAAGCCGGTCATTGGGATCATGGGCGAGTACGACGCGCTGCCCGGCATCTCGCAGAAGGCGCAGCCGACGAAGGAGCCGTTGCACGCGGGTGCGGCCGGTCATGGCTGCGGCCACAATCTCTTCGGCGTGGGTAGTTTGGGCGCTGCCATCGCGATCAAAGATCTGATCAGCGCCGGCAAACTGCAGGGCACGATCAAGTTCTTCGGAACACCCGCCGAGGAATCGGTGGGCGGGAAGTTGTACATGCTGCGCGATGGCGTGTTCCGCGATGTCGACGTGATGCTGGCCTGGCATCCCTCGGATGAAACGCAGTCCGATACCGAGAGCACGCAGGCTATTGTCGATGTGATCGTGGAGTTTCGCGGGCAATCCTCGCATGCCGCATTCGATCCCTGGAACGGCAAGAGCGCCGTCGATGGTCTGGAGATCTTCACGCACGCCGTCAACATGATGCGCGAGCACATCCGCCCGAGCTCGCGTCTGCACTACGCCATTCTCGAAGGCGGGAACGTGCCGAATGTGGTTCCTGATTACGCGAAGCTCTGGATCTGGGCGCGCGACAAGGATCGCTCCGAAGTCGATCGTCTCCTCGGGCGTCTTCGCCAGATCACGCAAGGCGCGGGACTCGCCGCCGACGTCGAGGCAACGCTCACCGTGCAGGGCGGCGACTGGAACATGCTCGTCAACATGACCGGCCAGCGCGCGGCATGGGAGAACATGAACTGGCTGGGACCGGTCGTCTTCACCGAGGCCGAGCAGAACTACGCGAAGACCATTCAGAAAGAGACGCAGGTCGACACGAAAGGCCTGGCCGGCAACCTCAAACCGTTCAACGCTAACCCCGGTCCGCCGCAAGGCGGTTCCACCGATGTCGCCGACGTGAGCTGGAACATCCCTACCATCCACCTTTCCGTGACCACCGCGCCGCTGGCAGCGCCATGGCACGGCTGGCCGGTCGTGTCGTGCGGCGGCATGTCCATCGGACACAAAGGAATGATCCACGCATCGAAAGCACTGGCCGCAACGATGATCGACCTCTATCGCGATCCGAAGCTCCTGCAAAGCATGAAGAGTGAGTTCGCGAAACAGACCGAAGGAATCACGTACAAACCCTACATCCCCGCGGGACCACCACCGATCCCGTGAGCCATCATCCCATTCCAATGACCATGCGCCTGATTGCCATTGTCCTGTTCCTGCTGACCGCGAGCGGGTCCGCCGCACAGCAGTATCACCTCGAGCTCGAAGCCACGCCCGAAGCGGTGTTCCCGTACCTGGGACGTTTCGGTAAGGTCGAATTGCACGTCTACGAAGGCGGCGTGCGCGCCGAAGCGCTCTGGCTGAACGCATTCAGCCGCAACGATGCTGAGGAAGTCACGGTCGTCAACCCACTCGCCAGAATGTACGTCGACGTCAACGTCGACGAGATCGCCGCCATCCTCACCAAACTGGCCGGTGTCGCAGGCGCCATCGAACGAAACGCCGCGCCGGTGCTATCGAAGCCCGTCAAAGGCAAGGTGAAAGGCATCGCCGCCAAACGCTACCGCCTCGTGTACGGCGAAGAAGCGTCGATCGACGTCTGGACCACGGACGCGATTCCCGAAAACGCACAGATGAAACGGATCATGAATCAGATCGTCAGCGGCATTTCGCCCCATACCGGCGAAGTCGCCTCAGAGATCTCAGGCACGCCGATCTACGTCGAGCTGAATTTCCGCCGCTTCAAAAAAGTCACGCTCGTGCGCCTCAAGAAACTGACGCACACAGCCGATGACGAGAAAGACGCCCTGACGCGCGGCAAGATGTACTTTCGCGCGACTGTGCTGGAGAAACTGTTCAGCACGAAGTCTGAGAAGAAGTAGCTACGCAACCGCGCTGCGCACGCCTTCGAGATCCGCGAGCAGCGCGCCCGCATCTTTGTAGCGCGCGGCCGGATCTTCGCCAGGCAGCGAATGACCACGGCGTTGATCGTCACGTTGTTCGACTCTCCGGAATCTCGGCGTTCCGGGCGATCAGAATCACGATTCCACTGCCGATGAGAAGGGCCATCGTAGCCACGATCACCATTCCGCCCGCGCCATTTCCCGCACGACCTCACGGTGGACGGCATGGATTGTAATTCTGATTTACAATCCATGCATGATTCCAAGGACCCTCACCGTCCGGCTGAAGGATGCGGCAAGGCAGCTCCCGGTAGTGACACTCACCGGCCCGCGGCAGTCCGGGAAGACCACTCTGTGCCGCGCTGCGTTCCCCGGGAAGAAGTACGTCAATCTCGAGCCGCTCGACACGCGCGAGCTCGCGCGCAGCGACCCTCGCGGGTTTCTCGCTGAGTACTCCGCGGGCGTCATTCTCGACGAGATCCAGAACGTGCCGGAGCTGCTCAGCTACATCCAGGCGGACGTCGATGAGGATCCCACACCGGGGCGCTTCATACTGACCGGCTCACAGCAGTTGGCCGCGAACGCGGCAATCAGTCAGACGCTCGCGGGCAGGACGGCCATTCTCCATCTCCTCCCCTTCTCGCTCGACGAACGGCGCCGGAGCGAGGACTGGAAGGAGGACCTCTGGCTCGACGTCTTTCGCGGAGGCTACCCCCGCGTTTACGACCGTCATCTCGATCCCGTCCGCTGGTACGCCGACTACATCACGACGTATGTGGAGCGCGACGTGAGACAAGTGAAAGACGTCGGCGATCTCCGCGCCTTCAGAACGTTCGTCACGCTGGCCGCAGGACGGACGGCGCAGGAGATCAATCTGTCGTCCCTCGGCGGTGACGCCGGCGTTTCCCACAATACCGCGCGGACGTGGCTCAGCATTCTCGAGGCGAGCTTCATCACGTTCCTCGCACCTGCGTGGCATCGAAACGTGCGAAAGCAGATCATCAAGGCGCCGAAGCTGCACTTCGCCGACACGGGCCTCGCATGCAGTCTCCTCGGAATCCGGGACTCGGATCAGCTGCGCAGTCACCCGCTTCGCGGCGCACTGTTCGAAAGCTGGGTCGCCGGAGAGATTCTGAAGGCGCTGTTCAATCGAGGGCGGCAGCCGGATGTGAAGCACTATCGGGAGTCACGGGGGATCGAGATCGACATTGTTCTGCAGCAAGCCGGCACCCTCTATCTCGTCGAGTGCAAGTCGGGCGCGACGACACACCCTTCGTTCTTCAAGCCGCTCTCGACGCTCCAGGATCTGATCAGTGGAACATCGCCGGAGCCCGCGCCCGCTCTCGTTTACGGCGGGAATGAGAGCCACACGCGCCGCACCATTCCGGTTTACTCGTGGAGTCACATCGAGCGGCTTTGCAGTCGCATTGTCGGTTGAGCAGGGCTTGCGGCCCGCTCGGAATAGACGCTGATCGCCGTGGCCAGCTTGAGGCAGTGCTACGGCTGCTGCATTCAGGATCGCCGCGAGCGCCGACCGATAGCCGATCGTATCCCGCCGCGTTCAAGGAGCGCCCTCGCTGCCCGCTCGATTCCGGCAGCGACATCGGCCCACCCGTCGTCCTGCGGTCTCCACTTCGGTATCGGTTTCCCGTCGGTGGGAAGTGCTTTCAGATTTCCGATCGGGAGCTTCGCCCACGCGTTGGTCGTCCGGATGATGACCGGCAGCACGACGGTCTGGCCGTCCTTCTCCTTCTTCATTGCCTCGGCCAGCTCGACTTCGTAGCAATACGCCGAGTTCACGAAATCAGCGCTGATGAGGAGCAGCACGATGTCGGCGCTCTTCAGCTTCTCCGCAATCTCCTCGCTCCATCTGTCACCGGGCATGATGTCGTTGTCGTACCAATCGGTGATCAAGCCCAGTCGCTTGAGCGGCGCCAGGTGCTTATCGAGCTTCAGGCGCTGCTTCGCGTCGGCATGTGCGTAGCTGTAGAAGACGGACAAAACACTTGCGTGCGCAACCAGCGAGTGCTCGGCCTTACGTGGGCCGATATCCACGCCGTTCAAGAGATCGCGGACCGGCACCTTCACGACATCGTTCCCGACGACTTCATGCAGGATCGCTTCGGGATCCGCTCTCTCCATGACCTCGAGCTTGTGGTACGGCACGACCACGTTGGGATGACTCGGCAACGGCACCATCTCCGCGGGGTCGAGGTGCTGAATGTCGCGATGGATCGCGTCGAAGTCTTCGCGGATCATGGCCAGCATTCGGCGCCGTCCCTCGGCCTCCGCACCGGTGATGGAGATGAAGATGCGGCGATCCTGCAAGTCCGCCTTCACCAACGCAGTGTTTCCTTCGAACGCGAGAATGACTCCTGTGCGCCAGCGGTACTTACCGCTGAGAACATGCGTCCGCACGATGAACCGCGGCAGCAATCCGGCCGGAATGACGGGATAGTGGTACTGAAAGTTGAGGCAGGTGGCGGGATCGAACTTCTCCGCCACCTTTGGTTGCTGCTCATCCAGCAACTCGGGGATGAGATAACGGTCCCCTTTCGGGAAGCTGAAGCAAAGTTCGAACTTCTCCATCAGGTCGATTACAAACTGGTGCATCTTCCTTGGATATCGCTTCGGATCGAGCTCTGTTTTCAGATCAGCGGGGCGTAGCTCGCCCTTTCTCCTCGCCAGCCGTGGGGAATTCAGCAGCGCATAGATTCCCTCGGTGACCCAATGCGGATTGAGCACGTGGGTATCACGCAAGCGGCGGTCCTCACGAAAATTCAGCGCCACGCCCAGACGATGGAGATGCGTGGCCAGACTCCCCTGCGCACCTTCGTCCGTCTCTCCCAACTTCGTGCAGAGTGCACGGTATTCGTCGAACGCGAGGTAGTTCTTCTTCGTCTTCGACAGCGCCTCTTTTATCTCAAACCAGGAAGCCGGAAAGGGCGCGCGCAGATCGGGAAGCTGATCCGTCACCCGTGCGATCGCCTTCCGTAGATCGTCGATCCCAAAACCCTTTGCAGCCAACTGGCTCTTCGCCTTCGGATTGTCGCAGTCGGTCTCGATGAACCCCTGCACCTGAGGGAACTTCTCCTGTAGCGCGCGGCGGTTGAGATCGAACGGATCCTTGCGGATCTTGTTGAGCACCACCAACACCGGCGACTCCGCAGCGAAGCTGGAGATCAGCCGCAGCCAGTAGTCCGCCTCGACCTCCTGCTGTCCCGCGCGACCATCGAGGACCAGCAGATACACGCTGCGGTCGGTCAGGAAGAACTGATGCGTCGCATGCATGATCTCCTGTCCACCGAAGTCCCAGACGTGCATGCTCACGATCTCACGCCGTTTTATCGTGAGCGGCCAGTGAGTGATCCGAATCCCCTGCGTTCGATCCTCACGCCGGGAGAATTTGTTCTCAACGAGCCTCCGGACGACAGATGTCTTTCCAACTTCTCCGCGCCCGACGAGGATCAACTTTGCCTCGCGTAACGGACGACGTTCCGACGCCAGCCGGATACGGAAGTAATAGTCGAGGACGACACTGGGAGGCTCCGATCCGCCAGCATTCTTCCGGCTCAGCATCGAGCGTGGAAGACGCAGTTGGGCATTGCCGCCAAGGTGCAAAACCCGTAGCGACTTCAAAGTGAGGAGCGATTGTGGCAAGGCAACAAGTCGGTTGTCGGAGAGGTCAAGCATCCAAAGGCGGGTGAGTTGCCCCAACGAGTTTGGTAGCAATTTCAGCTTGTTACTGTAAAGAACAAGGTAGTTGAGTTGAGTCAGTTCCCCAGTGGACTCGGGCAATGAGGACAGTTCGTTGTTGAAGAGATAGAGTTCCGTCAGCTGAGTCAATTGACCGATTGATTCGGGCAAGAACGTCAGTTGGTTGCCATACAGATAAAGCACGCTCAACTGCGTTAGTTGACCGATTGACTCCGGTAGTCGCCTGAGACCGAGGTTGCTCAAGTCGAAATATAGTGAATGAGCCGCCTTTGCTTTCGCAATTCGCCGCTCTGCTTCAGCAAACGCCTTCTCGCCGCCAGTCGTTGGAATGCTCGTATGGACCCCCGGATGTCCGCACTTTACCAAACATGGCTCGCGCCGGGTCGAAGAGCAACTTGATCGTGGTGAGGCGCGGGTCGGTGGCGAAAAGCAGCGGCAAGAGATACGTTAGCGTTACGCCGCTGTGCTGCGCACGCTTTCGAGATCCGCGAGCAGCGCCCCTGCATCTTTGTAGCGCGCGGCAGGATCTTTCGCCAGGCATCGCATGACGACGGTGTTGATGGTGCTGCCGATGTCGGGGCGGCGATCGATCGGAGGCTTGGCTTCTTCCATGATGTGAGCCGTGAGGACGCCGGTGAGCGATGACGATTCGAAGGGGCGTTTGCCGACGAGCATTTCGTAGATCATCACGCCGAGGGAGTAGACGTCGCTGCGGGAGTCGAGTTGTTTGCCCTGTACTTGTTCGGGGCTCATGTAGTGCGGCGTGCCGATGATGAGTCCTGCTTGCGTCATCGCCTCGGGGGCTTCAGCCATGCGCGCGATTCCGAAGTCCATCAGCTTGGCCTCGCCTTTCGCGTCGACGAGGACGTTCTGCGGCTTGATGTCGCGGTGGATGATGCCCTGCTCGTGCGCGGCCTGGAGTCCGCGGCAGATCTGGCGGGTGATGCCGACCGCGGCGCGCGTGGCCATCTGGCGGTTCTCGGCTTCATCGAGGAGCTCGGAGAGCGTGTAGCCGCGCACGAACTCCATGCTGATGAAGTAGACGCCTTCGGCTTCGCCGTAGTCGTACGTGCGCAGCACGTTGCGGTGCGTGATCTTGCGGGCCAGTCGGATCTCGCGTTTGAAGCGTTCGAGGTCCTCGGGGGAGCGCATCATGACGTCGCCGGGCAGCGTCTTGATGGCTACGGTCTCGTCGAGCTGCGTGTCCGTCGCTTTGTAGACCACGCCCATGCCGCCGCGGCCGAGGATCGACTCGATCTGGTAGCGGCTCGCGAAAAGATGTCCGAGGGAAAGGTCTGCCGGCGGCGAGCCCGGAGCGGTCGCGCCGGCCTGCGTGGCACTCATGCGCATCGTGGCCATCGTCGACGTCGATCCGAGCGAGCGCATCATGCCGGTAGTCACGCTGACGAGCGGCAGCGCGGCAACCGGCAGTGCATTCGGGAGCCACTTGAGTCGCACCTCTTCGCGCGTGGCGGTGGTGAGCACTTCCCCACCCGCGGCCTGCGCCGTCTCGTACGACACATAGGCGTAGCCATTCGGAGCGTGCCATGCGAACAAGAGCGCCAGTAGCGGCGCGTTGCCGACGACGGCCAGACCCGAATCATTTTTCAGCGTCACCGAGCCGCTCACGAATTCGCCCGTGGCGATTCCGACGCCGAGGGACATCATTGAGGAGCCGAGCTGCGACGCCAGTTCCTCGTTGATCGCACGGGCCGCGCGAATGGCGTGAATGATCCCGCGCTCGCCGCGGAACACGGAGATGAGTTGATGACCGTTGATCTCGCGCACTTCGCCGTCCTGCCGCGCCACTTCCGCTTCCTGCAGACGCATGGCGCGCTCGATCGTGGCGATGACGCTGGCTGCGTCGCCTTCGCCGACAGTGGCCGGCAATCCGCGGAGATCGGTCACGAGCACGGTACCTTCGTCGAGCCTTGCTGCTTCGACAGGACGCGTGGCGGACATCGCTTCGTCCGACTTCTCCGCCATCTCGGCGTAGAGCTCTTCGAGCTCGGCCTTGTCGCGGAGGGAATTGATCATCTTGCCGAATGAGCGTCCGAGGATTCCCACCTCATCGTTGCGCGTCACGTCGGGACCGACGCTGTAATCGCCGGCGGTGACCGCTTGCGCGATTCCGGCAAGCTGTTCGATGGGACGCGTGACGCGTTTGGCGATCAGCCACGAAAGCACGAACGCGAGCAGCAGCGCGATGCCGCCGCCGATGAGCAGCGCTTTTTCGATCTCGCGGAACGGAGCGAGCTCACGATCTTTGGAGCGGAGAAAGACGGCTGTGCCGACCGGTTCGCGGCCTGAGAGGAGCGGCTGCGAAATGAGGATGTATTCGCTCTGATCGACCGTCTCTGTCTGAATCTTGCCGGGCGCGAGCTGTTTCGGCATGACGCTCGGCGCGTTCGATGAACGAACGGTGATGCCCTCGCCTTTGGGCACGAAGATCACACCTGCGCGCGTCGACTCGGAGATGCTGCTTGCGAACTTCTCGTCGATGGCCACCGCGTTGACGAGATAGGCGATGCGGACGTTGCGCGCGCCCGTACCAACCGGCGCGACCGCAGCGTGATAGAGCTTGCCGTCGAGCGTCATCACGCCGGCGGTCGAAGGAACGCTCGCGTCGTCCACGATGGCCTGCACGAGACTGCTGCTGGTGTAGAGATCCGTCATCGGCGGAGTGGCCGTGATCGGAATGTCGGTGCGGGCGATGAGGCGTCCCTCATCGTCGAGCAGCATCACCAGGCCGCTGCGGAACGACTGCCGCCGCTGTTCGATCTGGTCGACGATGCTGGGCAGGTCGATGCTCGGAGCGGGCGGTGGAACCGCCTCGGGTGCCGAGGCCGGCGCCTGGGTGGAAACGGCGTCCTCGGGTACAGCCGGAGTGTCGTCCGGCTTTTCTCCGGTGAGCGCGACTTCAATGAACGGCGCAAAGTTCGGATCGCCGCCGAGCAGCTCAGCCGGCAGTTTCAGTCCCGCCAAGCGTAGTTCCTCGAGCTCGCCGAACAACTTCGCCGCGCCGTTGATCGAGGCGCTGACGGTTTCGTTTGCCACTGCGTTGGCGCGCTGGATGGTGATGCCGACCGCGAGCCCGACCACGATGACGATCAGCGCGGCCGTAAGGCCGAACAACTTGAGCACGAGCGGCACGCGCGCGCGCTCGACCGTGTACTCCTTCTTGGGAAGCTCCACATCGGAGATCGTGCCGCGGTCGAGCGTGCGCTCTGTTACGTCCACTAGTAATCCTTCGGCGCCTTGTACGCCTGTCCGAACTTGTTCTTGTGCTGGACGGCGCGGGCGTTGCGGCCGTCGATCGTGAGCAGTGGGAGGCCGGTTGCTTTTTCGGCGCCTGCAACGTCGATGTCCATCGTCGCGCTGCCGCCCTGTTCGTTCCAGGCGGTGACGCGGTACTTCCCGGGCGGCACGTCGAACGAGTAGTCGCCGTTGGCATCGGCGAAACCGTAGTACGGCGTTCCCATGACGTGAACGACGGCCGACATGTTCGGGTGGATGTTGCAGTAGACGTTCACCACGCCGGGCGCCACGAACTTGTGCGGTTTGCCCGGGCCCTTGCGATAGAGGCCCAGATCGAAGGTGTTGCCGGGAGTGAGTGAGAAGAGGTTGTGGGAGATCGGGTCTTCGTTCGGGAAGTTGACGGTCGAGCCCGCTGGTACGGCCAGCACATGCGGGAGGAACGTCTTGCTGCGCGTGGTCATGGTGAACGCCGACGCGGGACGCTTCGGCGCGCGGCCGAGGGCGTCCAGCCAGACCAGCGTCTCATTCACGACCGGCTTCTGGCCGCGCTTGGTGAGGAACATGACCTTACCGTTCACGACGGCCGCGTCGAGGTCGGAGAGAGAGAGAGAGCACACCACGATGAGAAGGAAGAAACGTTTCATAGGATTGGTCCCGGGGGTCAAAAAGTGTAGCACAAGGATTTGTGCGCCGGCGCGGTCGCCGAAGTAGAAATATCGTGCAATTTTTTCGATTGCGATTAGGAGCAAAACCCGTATCATGATGGCCATGCAGCACGAAGAGACGGGCGGGCGCGGGTGCAATAAACTCCGCTATGCGATGTTTCTTTGACCAGTACGAATGAAGTGCGGCACTTGGTCGCATGGATCTTTGAAACAGTCGAAAAGCTCCCGCTCCTCCCCTCCACCACGGGGTGTGTGAGCGGTCGATCCGGTCCGCAACACCGGCGAGGTGGGTCACGGTACGTAACGTGACGCTCGTTGCGGGACCGCCGGAAATTCATGGGGAGGAGGTACTAATTTTCACATGGATTGTTCAAATACACTCGAGGGGGTTGCTTCGTAGCTGACACTACGCAGTGACGCTCCACCCCGGAAGGGCGCCCGTGAAACGGCGCCCTTTTTGTTTTTCACGTCAGTCCATCCGAGGGATGGCGACGCGACCGTCCACCAGCGGGATCGCCGGCAGGTCGGGAGCGACGATCGAGCGCAGGCGCTCGCGCATGGCCTCGAGCGACGGGAAGTCGGCGTTCAGCACTTCCTGCAGCGCCTCCACGTCGGCGGCGCGCAGCCGCGGCTTCTTGTCGAGACAGGCATTCGTCTTACAGCGATTCGTGCAGTATTTGCGCGTCTTGCGCGTACGCGGAAACGATTCTCCGCAATAAAGACAGTGGCCCATGTGCGCCCTCCCACCCATTAAACCGTTAATCAACGGAGCCGTTCGTGGAATGCTCGATCCGCGTGGCACCCACCGCATCGCGCGCCTTGCGTCGTGGCTCCGTTGCAAACCACTGTAACGAACGTTGGGCACTCGGTCAACAAGTTGACGTTCGCTGGTGCCCCGGGCCGGACTCGAACCGGCACTCCCCTTTCGGAAAAGCGGATTTTAAGTCCGCTGCGTCTACCGATTCCGCCACCGGGGCTGCATCGCGATCATAACCGGCCCCGATCAGATATGATTCGCCGCGCTGCAAACACACCCTCCGGAGGCAAGATGACCACCACAATCGAGACCACGCCAGGCGCGCCGCTGACGCAGTTGTCTGAAGAAGAACAGATGTTCCAGCAGAGCGTGCGCGACTTCGCCGTCGAGCGCATCCGGCCTCTGGTCCACCAGATGGATCACGACGCCACGATGTCGAAAGATCTCATCAAGAGCTTCTTCGAGCTGGGCATCATGGGCATCGAAGTCCCGGAGCAGTACGGGGGCGCAGGCTCGTCTTTCTTCAACGCCGTCCTGGTGGTCGAGGAGCTGTCCCACGTCGATGCTTCCTGCGGTGTGCTGGTCGACGTCCAGAACACGCTCGTCAACAACGCCATCATCCGATGGGGCAACGACGACCAGAAATCGAAGTACCTGCCCATGCTTTCCTCCGATACGGTTGGAGCCTACGCCCTCTCCGAGGCTGGATCGGGCTCGGACGCGTTCGCGCTGGCCACCAAGGCCGTCGACCGCGGCGACCACTGGGTGCTGAACGGCCAGAAGCTCTGGATCACCAACGCCGCCGAGGCCGGGATCTTCATCGTCTTCGCCAACGCCAACCCCGACGCCGGATACAAGGGCATCACGGCCTTCCTCATCGAGCGCGATTTCCCCGGATTCCGCGTCGGCAAAAAGGAAGATAAGACCGGCATTCGTGCATCCTCCACGTGCGAGCTGATCCTCGAGGATTGCCCGGTCCCGAAGGAAAACGTCATCGGCGAAGTCGGCAAGGGCTACAAGATCGCCATCGAGACCCTCAACGAAGGCCGCATCGGCATCGGCGCGCAGATGCTCGGCGTGGCCCGCGGCGCACTCGAGCACGCCATCGCGTACACGAAGGAACGGAAGCAGTTCAACACGCGCATCGCCGACTTCCAGGGCGTGCAGTTCCAGATCGCCCAGGCCGCCACGCAGCTCGAAGCGGCCCGCCTTCTGGTCTACAACGCCGCCCGCCTCAAAGACGCCGGCAAGCCGTTCCTCCGCGAAGCGGCCATGGCCAAGCTCTTCTCCTCGCAGGTGGCCGAGGAAGTGACCTCGCTTTCCGTGCAGCTCTACGGCGGAAACGGCTACACGAAAGAGTATCCGGTAGAGAAGTTCTGGCGCGACTCCAAGGTCGGCCAGATCTACGAAGGAACGAGCAACATGCAGCTCGCCACGATCGCGAAGACGATTTTGACGGACCGGCTGTAGGCCGGCCCGGCCGGCTGCGTAGGTTGCTGCGCCTTGCGGCTCTCCCGTGCTCTCCTCATCGTTTGCGACTTCGAGCCGCGCAACGCGTCTGGCGTTGCTGTTGGTCTAATCCTCGACCCTTCGGTCAAGAATGAACCCTCATTCAGTGCGCCAACGGTTCAATGCCCGACCCCTTCATGACCTAACTCGTTGAAAACACGTACGGCATCATCGTTGAAGTACTCGGTCGCTCATCAGGAGGCACCAACAGATGATGCGACGGGTTCTGCTCACGGTTGTGCTGGCCATTCTTTTCAGCACCGCGGTTCATGCGAAGACGGGCGTAGTGTTCATTCACGGGAAGGGCGGTTCGAACCTCGCGCAGGCGAGCGTGGCTCGCGCGTATTGGGGCGAGGACATGATCCGCGCCACCACGAAGAACTTCACCATCCCCTATCTCATTTGCGCGTACGACGGGACGCAGTACATGCGGGTGGCCGGGAACACAGTGGCCACGCAGATCTACAACTGGATGAACGCGAACGCGATCACCGACATCGTCGTCGAGACGCATTCGTTCGGCGGCGTGGTCATCCGTTGGATCATGTCCAATCCGACGTACACCGCGCATTACCAGCCCGTCATCAGCCGCATCCGCTGGGTGAACTCGATCGCGCCGCCGAACAAGGGCTCGGAGGCTGCTAACTTCGCTGGGACGCTGTCGGGTTCGTGGCTCACCGGCTGGATGGTGGACCTGGTAGGCCAGAACAACGACGCCACGAAGAACTGCACGACGTCGTCGATGAGCTACTACAACCAGTATTACCTCAAGGGCACATCCGGACGGCCGGCGCTGCCGAAGACGGTCTACAACATCGCCGGGACCGGCCTCTGGAACGACTTCGTCCATTCCGAGGACTATGGACTGGCCACGCTGAGCGGCGTGGTCGGGATGCCGGGTGAGGACGACGGCATGGTCTCGCAGTACAGCGCGCAGGCGGTGGGCGTGGTCTGGTTCACCACGCTGGCCAATCACCATCACAACCGCCGCAACGACTACAAGAAGATCGGCGACTCGCTCGCCACCGACTTCTGAGACGAAGGAGACGCTGATGAAGAAAACACTCCTGCTCCTTCTGGCGATCGCCCCCGCGGCGTTCGCTGCCGACCTGACGGGTCGTTTCGAGACCGGAACCAAGTACGAAGAGCCGGCGCTGCACGCGCCCGCGAATGTTTCCCGCATGTTCGTCCGCACGATCGAGCGCTCCGCGCGCGATGCGTCGGTCGAGTTGCCTGCCGTGGGCGGCAGCAGCATGATCATCTGGACGATTCCCGCTCGCTCCGGCGACGCACCGGTCGTGACGCGGCTTCGCACCCCGAACGGCGCGGTGCTGCAGCCGAAGGATCGCGGCTCACTCGAGCGCGGCCTGCGCCGTTTTCAACTCGAGCCGGGCGAAACAGCGGAGATGGGACTGGCCGGCGGTGCACATGAAGTGGTGCATGTGATGGCCACCGAGGCGGCTAGTTATCATCTCGAAGTGGAGATGCCGGACGGCGTTCCCGGCGTGACAGTAATCGCCGCGGAGCCCGACAGCGCGATCACGCTGGCCACCTGGGCGGCGCCGCTGTCGCGCCAGCCGGGACAGCCGGTGACGCTGCACGCGGAGGTTCGCGATGGAAGCACTCCGATCGCAGGTGCCCGTGTGACGGCACGCCTGGCATCGCCGAGCGGCAAGGCCTTTGCCGCCATCGAGCTGATCGAACAGAGCGACGGCACGTACTCCGCCACGCTCCCCGAACTTCCCGAAAACGCGCCTGGAACCTGGCAGGTTCGTTTCGAAGCGGATGGCACGAACGCCACCGGCGCTCGTTTCTCGCGCACCGGCTCCGGCGAGCTCGTGGCGGAACGCGGATCCGCACGTCTCGGCGACATCCGCACGGAAGTCACCGCCGATGCGTTGCGCGTGCGCGCTTCGGTCGACGTCGTTCTCCCCGGCTCGTACCGCTTCGACGTGCTGGCGGCGGACGGCTCACGCAACGCAGTCGCGTGGGGCGAGGGTGTGCGCGATCTGACGATCGGCGCGTCCGAGCTCACTCTCGCCATCCCGCTCGCGCACCTCGGCGGCACGCGCATCGAGGATCTGTTCCTCGACGTGCGCCTGCTGGGATTGGACACGATCGGCGTCGCGGGCCGGGCCACGAAGGAAGTGGATTAGCGGTTCGCGCGAGAGCCGCCTTTCCTCAGTCCCCTCTCCCCTCCGGGGAGAGGGTTAGGGTGAGGGGCGGCTCTCGCGATCTGCCTCATTTTCCGCGCGTTGTCTCGCGGCCAGTCGTTGCAGGAAGTCGTAGGCGAGGCCGCCGCTAGTCTTGCGGAGGGTCATGAGGTAGACGGCCAGCGCGATGATGCCGCCGAGCCAGGCCAGGGTTCCGTAGGCTTTCTCGTTCGGGAAGAATGGCCAGAGCATGAACAGCACGGCCCCGATGATGCCGGCCACCAGCAGCGCTACGCGTTGCGATTTCGGGGCGTCGATGTCGCGGTTGCAGGTCAGCGTGACCGTGCCGTCGCCCGATTCACCCGGTGCCCACGAGATTGTGCATCCCACGCCGCCGCCGGTGGCCATTCCGCGCCGGAGCGGCAGTGCGAAGTCGCGCTCACCGAGGCGTGACGCGGTGACTTCGCCGCCGTAAAGATCGACGAGCTCCGCGAACGTTTCTCCGATTCCTTCCAGCGGGATGCGGTCCTCGGTGAATCGAACTGGCGTTTCCGTCTCGCTCATGCTTCTCTCCCCAGCCAGCCGCGACGCAGCTCGCTCGCGTCTTCGACGCGCAATGTGATGACCGGCCGCGGATCGGGCCGGCCGGCGAGCGACAATCGTTTCACGACGCCCGCACGCGCGATGAGCAGTTCCGTCGTGCGTCCGATGGGCAGCGCGCGCAACGCCGCGCTCAAGGCGGCTTCGTTGGTGATCCGCGTATCGTCGAGGGCAAGCAACTCGTCGCCCGGAAGCAACCCCGCGTCCATCCCCGCGCCGCCTCGGATGACGCTTTCGACGACGAGCTGCCCGTCCTGCGCCTTCAACTTCACGCCGAGCGATGCCGATTCCGGCTCGCGTGGCGCCGATGCGAAGGCGATTCCGGCCGCGGTGAACAGCTCCTCATACGGAAGCGGCTCCGTGCCGTCGACATAGCGCGCGAAGAAATCACCGACATCGGCGACGCGGGCCACGGCGCGCTCCACCGCATCCTCTTCCATTCCTTTGCCGGAACCGTACTCCTGCCACAGGAGGCGAATGACGTCATCGAGCGAGTGCGCGCAATTGGAGACCCGCCGGATCGTCAGATCGAGCAGCGCGGAAACGATCTCGCCCTTGTTGTAGAACGACAACCAGGCGTTGCCGTGATCGTGCATCTGGGCTGGATCGCTCAGCCAGCCGTCGAAGCTGGCCTGTGCCAGCGAGAAGTGCAGCCGCGCCGGCAGACTCTCGAATGTCTGGATCTCGGCGGCGAGATGCCGCAGATAGCGATCGACGGGCCAGAGTCCGCCGCGCAGCAGCGTGAGATCGCCGTAGTACGAGGTCAGCCCTTCCATCGCCCAGAGCAGACGCGTGGGCGTCGCGTTCCAGTAATCGTACGGCGAGAACTTCGCCGGCATCATCCGCTTGACGTTCCATGCGTGGAAGAGCTCGTGCGACGCGATGGAGAGCGTGTGATCGTAGCCCTCGTCGCCCGGTCCGGCCCCGAGGAGCGCGCTGCGGCGGAGGATGATCGAGCACGAGTCCTCGTGCTCCACCCCGTGCCAGCGCTCGCGCACGTGAAAGAGAAAGCGGTAGTCGCGAAACGGCAGTGCGCCGAACAGCGCCGCCTGCGTGCGCACGATGGTTCGCAGCGGATCGATGTACTGCTCGGAATCGATTCCCTGATCGTCCCGAAAGATGAGATGGATCATGGCTCCGCTCTCGGCGAACGAATGACGCGTGAGCGAAGCCGCGGCAATCACCGGCGAGTCGATGAGGTGGTCGTAGTCGCGCGCTCGAAACATCCCGTCATCGTCGCGCCCGAGCTGCGTCTCGATCCGCCAGTTCACCGGCGCGGCGATGGTGAGCAGATGCTCCTCCTGACGCAATCCATCGACGAGCATGAAGAGATTCGAGCCGTTGAAGTACGCCTCATCCTCATCAAGGAAACTCGAGCCCGCGTCGAGCACTCCCGCGTAGTAGCGGTAGCGGACCGTGACCTCCTGACCCGCGCGCGCATCGACTCGCCATGACGAAACGTCATCCTTCCAGGTTCCGAAGTCTCCCGCCGACCATTGGCGCACGTTGGCCGCGTAGTTCTGGATCAGGTATCGGCCGGGACGCCAGGCCGGCAATCGCAACCGCGGCGTGTCGGTGGGCGCGATGAAGCGGATCTCGACGTCGAAGAGACGTTCCGCCGGCGCGCCCCACGAGAGGAGGTAATGAACCATTGCGCGCGGATCATAAGCCGGCACGGCCGGCGGGTAGCCTTCCCTGAATCTTCGCGATAGGCGAGCCTCGAAGCGACCGTACGTGCCCAAGGCTATGCCAACCAGCGCTGCCGGCCGTGCCGGCCCGGTAAGCGCCGTGTAAGCAGGCCTCCCTACATTGCACGCAACAACGGAGGCAACATGAAACTCGGCGGAAAACAGCTCTTCACAATCCTCGTGGTGGCCGGCGTGGCGATCTCGCTGACCATCGTGGCAACGACCTACGGCTCACGACCGGCACCGGCCGTCAACAAGCCTGTCTTCGACAAGCAGGCCCAGATCACACGCGGCGAATATCTCGTCACCATCGGCGGCTGCAACGACTGCCACACGCCGTGGATCATGGGTCCGAAAGGACCGGAGCCCGACATGAGCCGCTCTCTCTCCGGCCATCCGGCGCAGTTCGTGATCGACAGCCCAGCGCAAATCAAATCCGACAAGTGGGCATGGTCGGGCGCGCCGACGAACACCGCCTTTTCCGGTCCCTGGGGCGTCAGCTTCGCCGCGAATCTGACTCCGGATCGCAACACCGGCACCGGCATCTGGACCCCGGAGATCTTCCGCAACACCATCCGCAACGGCCGGCACTGGGGTGTCGCTCGCCCGCTTCTCCCGCCGATGCCGTGGTTCAACTATCGGAAGATGACCGACGAAGATCTCAACGCGGTGTTCGCCTACATCCACACGCTGAAGCCGATCGACAACCAGGTTCCGGAGCCGCTTCCGCCGGCTGCGACCACGGTCGCCGATGCAACGGTCAAGTCGTCGGGCGTGATTCGATAGACAACGCGCTCCAGCGAGCTAAAGTCAGCGGCGACCGAGAGGTCGCCGCTTCTTGTTCGTGATCTCGAGATGGTACGTTGCCGAGGTGACGCTCCATGACGTGTACCGATGTCCTGCGTGCCGCGGAGCTCTCACCGAGCATCCCGATTCCCTGCGCTGCGACTCCTGCCTGGTCGGCTATCCCGTCGTCGATCGAGTGACCGACTTTGCTCGTGGCGCCTACTACGATCAATTTGACGAAAACACAATTCTGACCGAGGAGCATCGGCACGCTCTCGAACGCGAAGTGGAAGGTGCCATCGCGCGCATTCGTGACTTTTACGGGCCCCTCATCGAGAAGACCGGCCAGTCACTGCGCATTCTCGACGCCGGCTGCGGCAACGGAATCTCTGTCGACCTGCTGCTTCGTGAAGGTCACGATGCGTGGGGCATCGATGCATCGAGTCTACGGCGCTGGCAGTGGCGAGAGCGCGAGCATCGCGATCACCTCGCCGTCGGGGATGGCGCCAAGCTGCCCTTTCCGGACGATTTCTTCACCGTGCTGCTTTGTTCCGGAGTGCTCGAGCACATCGGCGTGGAAGAGAGCGGCGGCGACAAGTACCGCGTTCATCCGCTGCCCGATCGCGATGCCGCACGACGATCGTTTCTCACCAGCCTCCTGCGCGTGCTCGCGCCCGGCGGAGTCCTGTACCTCGATTTTCCGAACGGCGCGTTTCCGATCGACTTCTGGCACAACACACGCGGAGGCTCGGCGCGATTTCACTCTCTCCGCGAGGGTTTTCTGCCCACTTTCGATGAAGTGAAGACCCTGGCCGAACAGATCGACCCTGCCATTCGCGTCGAGCCGGTCAGCCCCAATCGCCGCCTCCGATTCCAGCAGGTGAAGCAGCATTGGTATGGCCACATCTTCGCCACTCCGATGCGATTGCTGTTTTCGGCGATGGACATCTTCCCTCGGCTGGCGCGCACACCGATGAACCCGTTCCTCGTCATACGACTCACGAAACCTGCGGCACGCCAAGCAGCGAACGCATTGCTGTAAACATCGACGCCAGATTTACCGGCAAAATGGTGTCGAGGTCTACAGCGGACGGCGGACCGTCGATGGCGTCACTCTCGTACCGCAATGTTGTATTTCTGAATCTTCGACTTGAGCGTGTTTCTGGCCAGTCCAAGCCGACGCGCTGCTTCGCGGATGCGGCCGCCGCAGCTTTCCAGGGCGCGGAGGATGAGTTGTTTGTCGACGGCGCTCATCACTTCGTCGTAGATCTCGCTGGTGATCTCGCTCTTGCCGACCAGTGGGCCGACGATGGTGCTGGAGATTCCGGCGGAGCCGTCGGAGACGGAGAGGGTGGCGGGTTGGCTGGGGTAGAGGTTGTAGAACTCGTTCTTGGTGACCATGTCGCCGTTGGACATGACAATGGAGCGGTGAATGGTCGCTTCGAGCTCGCGGACGTTGCCGGGCCAGTCGTAGCGCATGAAGAGGTCGAGCACGCCGGGCTCGAGGCGCTTGTTGTCGATGCCGAGGTCCTTGCAGATTTTGCGGATGAAATACTCGGACAGGACAGGGATGTCGTCTTTGCGGTCGCGCAGCGGCGGGAGCACGATGGGGATGATGTTCAGGCGATAGAAGAGATCTTCGCGGAAGGTGTCATCCTCGATGGCCTTTTCGATGTCGAGATTGGTGGCCGTGACGATCTTGACGTCGGTCTTGATGGTCTGCGTGCCGCCGACACGCTCGAACTCTTTGTCTTCCACCACGCGCAGCAGCTTGGCCTGCATGGCCATCGACATCTTGCCGATCTCGTCGAGGAAGATCGTGCCGTTGTTGGCCAGCTCGAAGCGGCCGAGCTTGCGTCGGTCCGCACCGGTGAATGAGCCTTTCTCGTGACCGAACAGCTCTGACTCGGCGAGCGTCTCCGGCAGCGCGGCACAGTTGAACTTGATGAACGGTCCGTTCCGCCGCGGGCCGATGTTGTGAATGATCCGCGCCACCAGGCCCTTGCCCGTTCCGGACTCGCCGCGCAGTAGCACGGTGGAGTGTCCGGCTGACGCTTTGCGGATTGCGAACTGGATCTTCGCTACGACGTCCGAATGGCCGATGACGGAGTCGAGGTGCTTCTCCACGAGCACTTCGCGGCGCAGCGTTTCGTTTTCGAGCGAGAGGCGCGTGCGCGCTTCCTCGAGCTCTTCGTAGAGGCGCGCGTTTTCGATGGCGATGGCTGCCTGATCGGCGAAGGCTTCCAGAAAGCTCAGGTCTTTCTGCGAGAAGAGCTGGCGGGCCACGCGATGGTCGACGTAGATCGCGCCGGAGATGCGCTCTTTGATGATCAGCGGCGCGCAGAGGATGGAGATGATGTTCTCCGCGATCACCGACTCCGATTCGACGAAGCGCTGGTCCTCACGCGCGTCGGCCGACATCACGGACTGGCCGGTGTGGATGACTTCCTTGACGATCGATTGCGGCGAGCGTTTCGCCTCCGCTTCCGCGCCTTCCTTGATGTTGCGCACGATGCGCGTGCGCATCGCGCCCGTCAGCGGATCCAGCAGGATGATCATGCCGCGCTCGGCGCGCAGCCGGCGGACGCAGACGTCGAGAACGCGGTTCAGCACTTCCTCGAGGTTGAGCGTGGAGTTGATGATCTTGACGATCTCGTAGAGCCCGACTACTCCCTGATCCGGCGCTTTTCCGGCGGGACGGATGCGGAACAGCGCGCCGCGCGCGCGCTCGAGATCGTGCGTGGCGTCGAGGCGCTCGAAGATGCGTATAGCGCTACGGATGGTCTGCGTCGCTTCTTCCGGCTCTTCGCGCAACAGGCCGACGTCGAACAGCAATCGCCCGAGCTCATATGGCGCGTCGAGCTCTTCGAGCGTGGCGCGCGCCTCGTCGAATTTCGCCGTCGCGGCGTCGCGATCTCCGCGAGAGCCGTGGATCTTCGCCCACGCCCAGTCGTTCTTGGCGAGCGAGAAGCGATCGCCAAGCTGCCGCGCGAATCGCTCCCCGATTTCGGCATGCCGCACCGCCGCCTCGAGATCGCCGCGCTGCATCACGACGACTGCTGCAGCGGTGTGCGCACGCGCCAATCCATGCAGCGTGTGGTTGGCTTCGAAGATCGTCAGCGCGCGTCCGAGATAGCGTTCCGCTTCGTCGAAGTTGCCACGTTCGTCTTCGATCGACGCCAGCACGTACGCGGCCTCGGCGATGAGGTCTTCGTCGCGCGCACGCTCGCCCGCGGCCAGCGCCTTCTGCGCGTACTCCAGCGCTTTGGCGATGTCGCCGCGCTTCTTCGTCAGGCGCGCCAGCGGAACGTAGACGGACAAACGCGAGGCGCGCGTTTCGTCGAACCCTTCGATGCTGATGCAGCGCCGATATTGTTCGAGCGCCTCGTCCCACTTGCCGAGCATCTCCAGCGCGTCGGCGAGATTCTCGCGCGCCAGCGCTTCATGCTCGAGCGCGCCGATTTTTTCGTCGATGCGCACGCTTTTTTCGAACAACTCGGCAGCCGCGTGGAAGTTGCCGCGGCCATATTCGACGACGCCTACGTTGTTGTACGCGGTCACCAGATCCCACAAGTCACCCTCGGTCTCGGAGCGCTCGAGGTTGCGGCGGAAGTACTGCATCGCCGTGTCCCACTCCCCCAGCTTCCAGACCGTATTGCCGAGGTTCATCGACGCCACTTTGCAGAGCTGATCGGAGCCGAGTTTCTCGCCGATGGCCACCGCTTCCTCGAGGATCTCGCGCGAGCGCTGCCAGTTGCCGCCGGCGAATTCGATGAGACCGAGGATGTTCTTCACGTAGCCATAGACGACGGTCGGCTCCATCGTCTCGAGCATCGTCCGGGCGCGATCGGCCGTTTCCCGCGCGGCATCGAGGTCATCGCGCATGCGATAGAGCCAGGCCAGACGATTGAGCATCTCCGCGACATCGACGGTCTGTCCGAGGCGTTCGTAGGCTGTGAGCGCGGCCTGGTAATACGTCAGCGCCGCTTCCGGATCGCCGCGGCGCACCAGCACCTTGCCGATCTTCTTCATCACGCGCGCGACATCGACATTGGCCTCGTCATCGGGAGAAGACTTATCGGGCCGCGGGCTTCGGCTCTGGATACTCTTGAGCAGAAACTGATACGCATGCATCGCGCTGCGATAGTCGTCGCGGCGGTAGTAAGCGTCGGCCAGTTTTTCGCGAACCTCTGATTTTCGTGCCTCTTCCACCCCGCCGAGGTCCATCAACTCGAGAGCGACGCGATAGAACTCCGTTGCTTCCTCGTGCGCAAGCGTGCGCGTGGCCAGATCGCCGGCCTCGATCGAATAGCGCGTGCCGCGCTCGATGTCGTTCGCTCGCGCGAAGTGATACGCCACCTGTCCGACGAGTTGCGTCGATCCATCGTTGGCCGCCGGCGCGAGCGCCTCGCCGACACGCGCGTGAAGCTCGGTGCGGCGACGGTCCGGCATGGCGTTGTAGACGGCGTCGCGCAGATGCATCTGCGGAAACGTGATCGTCTTCCCGTCGTTCGATTCGTCGATGAGCGACAACCGCGCGAGCTCGCGCACCGAGGCGTAGGTTTGCTCCGGCCCGATGTCGGAGACGTTTGAAAGCAGGTCGAGCTCCATCGTCTCGCCGAACACCGACGCGATCTCCAGGATGCTCCGAGGCTCCGGCGCCAGCCCATCGATCTTCTCCATCAGGATCGACGCGAACCCGCCGGGAATGCGCAGCACGCGGATCCGCTCCATGTCCGCGGTCCATCCGTCCGGCGTCCACTGCAGATAGTCGTGCGCGATGAGGTAATCGACGATGCGGCGGATGTTCAGCGGTGAGCCTGCGGATTCCCACAACATCCAGCGCACCAACTCGTCGGAAACATTCAGATCGCCGAGAAGCGACTGCACGTGCTCGCGCACGACCGGCTCGGTGAGCGTCTCCACGCGGATGATCGGGAACGCGCCTTCGCGGCTGCGCTGCTCCCAGAATTCGAGGCTGGGCGAAGAAGACTCGATGGCAGCCTCGCCGCCGGAATCGAGAGTGAGCGTGCCAATGACCAGGAGCCGGTTTTGCTTCGCCTCGCCGACCAGGAACGAGAAGAGCTCCGCGGTCGACGGATCGGCCCACTGCAGGTCGTCGATGACCAGGATCAGCGGTGAGCCGCCGGTCTCTCCGCCGACGCTGAGAAATCCGTAAAGGTCCTGCATCGATTGGACGATGCGGTTGTAGAGACGGAACTTCTGGCCGTGCTGCGGCGGGCTCGTCTCCGGTCCGGCCTGCGCCACGACGGGCCTGAGGATACGGCGGATCTCTTCGCCGACGTCGGCCTCGGGATTCACTGCCGCCACCATCTGTTCGAAGATGTCGAAGAACGGCGCGTAGATCGTTTTGCGATTGACGGGACAGCGTCCGCTGAACACACGGCCGCCATCGAGTTGCGCGCGCAACGTCACGTCGCGCACGATGCGGCTTTTCCCCATGCCGTCCGCGCCGGCCACGATGACGCCGTTGCCGCTGCCTTCGCGCGCTTCGGCGATCAACGTCATCAACTGCTCGACTTCCTGCTTGCGTCCGATGAGCGGCGCGGCATAAAGCTCGCCGTGTCCGACCAGCAACTCGACCGGCGGTCCCTTCCTGCCTGCTGCTTCCGCGACGGCCTGCATCAGTGCGGCGGCCGAGGGAAAGCGATGCCGCGGATCCTTCTCCAGCAGCTTGCGGATGATCTGATCGAGCTTTTCCGGAATGTGCGGATTAATCGACGAAGGCGGACGGATCTCTTCGTCGAGGTGCATGCGGATCACTTCGATCGAAGGACGGCCGTAACCGGGAAGCGCGCCGGTGACAGTTTCGTAGAGCGTCATGCCGAGGGCGTACATGTCGGCCCGCGAGTCGACGCGATCCTGGCGCAGTACCTCGGGTGCCATGTACTGCAGCGTGCCGCGGATCTTGCGGTCGAAGACGCGCCGGCTTTCGATGGCCAGTCCGAAGTCCATGATCTTCGCTTCGCCTTCGTCGCTGACGAGGATGTTCGACGGTTTCAGATCGAGGTGTACGAGCCCGAGGTGATGGATGTGGTGCAGCCCCGACGCGATCTGCAGGATCACGTCATACAGCGCATCCCAATTCTGCCCATCGAAGAATTCCGTGATTCGCTTCCCCGCAAAAAACTCCATCGTGAAGTACGGATAGCGATCCTGCAGCACGCCGTAGTCGAAGACCTTGATGACGCTGGCGTGCTCGATCGAGGCAAGCGTCGAGAACTCGGTCTTGAATCGGAGAAGCTCCTGCGCATCCGTGACCTCGCGCGACAGGATCTTGATCGCTTCATCGCGCCGATCCGGCACGTCGAAGACGCGAAATACACACGTCTCCGGAGTCCTCTTTAAAACCGAACGAACCTGATACCGCGGCGGAAGTGCGATGTCTGGCACTACAAGCTCGGCGATTGTCATGTGCGGGTGAGAATATAACCCACGGGACGGAAGTAAGGGGGTCAGACATTTGGCCAGCAGAGGGAACCGGCGGTCGGGGCAACCGGCCGTTTCCCCGTGTATCATGCCCTCGAGTCGCAACCCCACGATGTCCGACACCCCACCTGTATTCGATGGTTTCGAGATCGTCCGTGTCCTCGGCAAAGGCGGGATGGGCACGGTCTATCTCGCGCGCGATCAGCGGCTTGGCCGTCTGGTGGCGTTGAAAGTTCTAAACGCGTCGGACCTCACCGAGGATCGCCAAGCGCGCTTCCTTCGCGAGGCGAGGTCAGCCGCCTCGGTGCGCCATCAGAACGTGGCTACGATCTATGAGGTCGACGAGACCGCGGACGGCGTTCCGTTCATCGTCATGGAGTACTGCGAGGGCGAAACGCTCTCCCAGCGCATCCGCCGGCAGGCGCTCGACGCCGCCGAGTTCCTCAGCATCGCCCGCCAGATTGCCGCCGGCGTGGCTGCGGCGCACGAAAAGAACATCGTCCACCGCGACATCAAGAGCGCCAACATCATCGTCGAGCCGAACGGCCTGGCCAAGATTCTCGACTTCGGGCTCGCCAAGTCGCTCCCCCGCTCGCTGACCGATCCCGGTGCGGAGAAAACGTACGAATCGGCCACCGGCCACTTCTTCGGGACGCTGCACTTCATCAGTCCCGAGCAGGCTCACGGCGAGGACGCCGACACGCGGAGCGATCTCTTCTCCGTCGGCGTGGTGCTGTACCACATGGCCACCGGTCACCTGCCCTTCAATGCCGATGCTCCGCTGATGGTGCTCGAGAAGGTCCGCGACGGCGAGCCGGAGCCGTTCGTGGCCATCGATCCAGGCTTTCCGCCCGCGGCCGCGAAGATCATTTCGCGTCTGCTGCAAAAGAACCCTGACCATCGCTATCAGTCCGCACGCGATCTTTACGCCGATCTCGAAGAGATCGACACGCCGACCATCCGCATGTCGCAAACGTCACGCACGACCCTCGGGCGCACGGTGCCGCGCCCGCGTTGGATCCGCGTGGCTGTGACCATCGCCGCAGCAATGATCGTGGCCATCTCCATTTTCATCGCGCAACGCAGCAATCCCTCGAACGGTGACGGAACCGGAACCGCCGCGCCGCCGCCGATCCAGTCCATGGCCGTCCTGCCATTGCGCAACATCGCCAACAACACCAGCGACGAATTCCTCTCGGTCGGACTGGCTGACGCACTCGTCACCGAGCTTCAGCAGATCCCTTCGCTGCGCGTGCGGCCAACCTCCGCGGTGCTGGAGTTTGCCGGAGCAAACACCGATACGAAATCGGCGAGCGAGAAGTTGAAGGTCGACAGCATTCTCGAAGGACACTTCCTGGCCGCCGGCGATCTCGTGCGCGTCACGCTGCAGCTCACCGACTCACGCACCGGCTTCTCCGTCTGGTCCGACACCATCAACGGCCGGCGCGACAACCTGCTCAAATTGATCGACGACGTTTCCTCCCGCACCGTAACCGGCCTCAATGAGCACATCGGCGTGCAGCAATCGCAGGCGCCGAGCTCGCAGGCGCGGTCGACCAATCCGAAAGCGTATGAAGAGTATCTGCGCGCCCGCGCACTCAACGGCAGCTTCGAGCCGAAGCGCTACGCCGAACAGATCGCGGCATTGAAGCGCGCCATCGCCATCGATCCGGAATTCGCCGCGGCCTACGCAGATCTCGCGACCAGTCTGTCGCTCGGTTCCGCACGCAGCCTTGCTGCCCCCGAGGACCTGGCGCGGGCCGAGTGGTACGCGCGCCAGGCCGTACGCATCGACCCCAATCTCGCGCAGGCGCATCTCGCGCTGGGACGCGTGTTCGTGCGCGATCCGGAGCGTTTCCGCGAATCAGTACGTGAGGTATTGGCCGCGCTGCGATTGGAATCGACCGACACCCAGGCCCTGCACTCCGTCGTGACCTACTTCGTCTCCACCGGCGAACTGCAGAGAGCCCAATGCGTCGGAGACCGGCTGGTGCAGCTCGACCCAATGTCGAACGAAGCGCTCACGCGCGGCTACTGGTACATCAACGCCGTCGACGCCGAAGGAGCACTAAAACACGCGCAGGTCGCATTGGCCTCGCGCGAAACGCAACTGGCCGGACACGACATCCGCGGCATGGCCTTCCTCCTCCAGGGAAATCTGGTCGAAGCCGATCGCGAAGCCGGCGCCGCCTTGAAGCTCGTCCCCAGCCACTACCTCGGCAAAAGCCTCAAAGCCCTCGCCGCCGCCGCCCGCGGAGACCGCAACACCGCGGTTGCCCGCGTGAAAACCTTCGAAGCCGACGCCAACCGCAACCACTGGGCCGCCCTGCGCGTGTCGATGGTCTACGCCAAACTCGGCGACACCGAACAAGCCCTGGCCTGGCTCCGCCGCGCCGCCGACGGCGGCAACCACAGTTGGTATGCCCTCGTAAAACACCCCTGGCTCGAACCCGTCCGCAACACCCCTGAGTTCCAGGAGATCGCCGCGAAGATCAAGGCTGATCTGGACGATGTGCGCGATGATGTGGTGGGGGTTTACCAGTTGATGTGCAAGTGAGGGCGCAGTACGTAGAATCGCGCGTGAGAGAATCACGGCGTGCCGACAATAGCAACGATCGGATCGTATCGGTTCTTCTTCTCGAGCAGCGATGGAAGTGAGCCTCCTCACATTCACGTTGAGCTGGACCGGAGGGTTGCGAAATTCTGGCTGGATCCTGTGGAGTTGTCGAAGTCTGGGCGAGTCGCTGATCATGAGCTTCGGAGAATCGAAAAGCTCGTTATCGAACATCAGATAGAATTCATCGAGGCGTGGAATGACTTCTTCAGCAGTTGAGAACGTGCCGCGTGCCACCGAGGTCTCGACGACGGATGACGAATTGATCGTCCACCTCGCTGATGGTCGTACGATTATCGTCCCCCTGGCGTGGTATCCGAGGCTACTGCACGCAACAGTTGAGCAGCGCCGCGACCTGCGTATCATTGGAGATGGCGACTACATTCACTGGCCACAGATCGATGAAGACTTAACGGTCTCAGGTCTCCTGCGTGGCACTCCTGCTCCTCGAGGTCTAGGCGGGGCGATTAACGCATAGGACTTTTTGCCGCATTCGTCTCGACACGTTGGGCGAATAGACGCTCGCATGAGACGCGTACCTTGAGTGAAGCCTACCGCTTCACCGCCACCACCAGATCCTGGTACAGCTCGTCCTTCTTCCCTTCGTGGTCGCGCCATCTCCCCTGCCGGTAGATCTCGATGGCGAAGCCGCAGGAGAGGAAGAGGCGATGCAGCCATTCGATGTGGAAGGCGATGGCGGCGTCGGGGCTGTCGGAGTCGGCGATGCGGCCTTGTTCGAATGCATCGGTGAAGTCGGGGAAGGTTTGGTGGTTGCCGATGGCGGCGAGCGATTCTTCGTCGAGGACGAAGAATGATGCGAAGAGGCGCCCTCCCCTCGCGAGGGTGCGCGCGGTTTCGCGCAGGTAGTTGGTGGTGCCGGCTGCGGAGAGGTGGGTGAAGAGGGAGTTGGCGATGGTGAGGGTGAAGGTGCTGTCTTTCCACGGGAAGACGAGGTTCTCGCCGTCGACGGTGCCGTTGGGGTTGTAGACGGAGCTCTGGATGTCGAACCAGTGGAAGCGGACGCGCTGCGGGTCGAGCGCGAGGCCGTTCGTACACCAGTCGATGTAGGCGCGCGCGGCGTCGAAGCCGTCGTAGCTACCGTTCGGTCCGAGCTCGCGCGCCAGCGGCCAGGCCACGCGTCCGAGTCCGCAACCGATGTCGAGGACGTGCGAGGAGGGGCCGAGTCCGGCCAGCTCTTTCAATCGCGCGACGAGCTCTTCGCCGACGCGGTAGTAGTCGCCATCACCGACGCCCACGCGCAGGTTGTCGGGCGGAAAAGGGTACGGCAACGGACGCGGAGGAGGCATGCGCCGCGAATGCTAGCGCAACGCTCACGGCACCGGTTTGATCGGGTGTTCGCCGGAGTGGCGTTGGATGATGAGGTCCTGGACCTGCTGGATGAGCTCGAGTTTGCGCACGTTTTTGCCGGGGCAGGCGTGGTTGGTCAAGGGGTCTTCGCGATGGATGCGGGTCGTGGCGGGGTCGAAGCCGAGGATGGCGCAGAGAGTGGTGAGGGCGGCGATGGTGTTTTCGCGGACGCGGAGGCCGCGGCCCGCGCTGAAGGATTCGCGCTCGAAGTCGCCGAGCATCTCGATGCCGAGGGCCACTTTGTTCCAGGACGGTGAGTGCGTGCCGGAAACGGTGAGGGGCGTAAAGACCCAGATCTTCCTGTCGTCGATGAAGAGATGCGGGCCGGCCTTCCACTTCTGCTGATCGCGATAGAACGCCTGGAAGTTGAGCATGTGCTGATTGGTGAATCCCTTCGGGCGTTGCGCCAGCGACGGCGCGCCGGTGTTGTGGACGACGAGGAACGACGGCCGCCAGGCGGTCCATTGCAGCGTGTGGCAGTAGGTGTCGAACTCGTCCGCCGTGAAGCTCTTGCCGATGATCCCTTTCCATCCAGCCATCGCGATCTCTCCCTCAATGGGAGTGACGTCCGCGGCCGTTTCCCTACCCCCGCATCAGCCGGCGACGTCGAACATCCGCCGCAGGGCGCGCTCGGCCGGCACGCGGATGTCTTCCGGGACGTCGATCTCGTAGCGCATGTAGAGCAGTGAGTCGCGCACGTCTTCGAGCGTGGTCACTTTCATGAACGCGCAGAGCTTGCAGCCTTTGACGAACGTCTTGTCGGGCACTTCCATGGCCAGCCGATCGGAGAGCCCGCATTCGGTGACGACGAGAAAACGCATGGCCGGACGCTCTTTCGCGTAGCGCACCATCCCCGAGGTCGAGAGCACGGCGTCGGCGAGTTTGGCCACGTCGGGACGGCACTCGGGATGGACGAGAATCTCCAACTCGGGATCGGCGGCGCGGATTCTCCCGATCTCCTCCGGCGTGATCTGCTGGTGAACATAGCAGTAGCCGTCCCACGGAATGATGTTCTTCTCCGGCAGTTGCGCGGCCACGTGATTGGCGAGATTGCGGTCGGGCACAAAGAGGATGTTCTCGTTGGGCAGCGTGCGCACGACTTTCGCGGCATTCGCGGATGTGACGATGACGTCGGAGAGCGCCTTCACGGCGGCGGTGGTGTTGACGTAGCTGACGACGGCCAGATCGGGATACTGCAGCTTCAGCTCATCGATGCGCGCGGCCAGATCTTCCGCGGGCGCGGAGTCGGCGAGCTGACAGCCGGCCATGAGGTTCGGCAGCAGAACGGTCCTGGTCGGATTCACGATCTTGGCGGTCTCGGCCATGAAGTGAACGCCGCAGAAGTCGATGACGTCGGCGTCGCGCACCTGCGAGGCCATGAGCGCGAGCTCGAGCGAGTCGCCGACGAAATCGGCGATCTTGAGAATCTCGGGCCGGTAATAGTTGTGGGCCACGATCACAGCGTTGCGCTGCTTTTTGAGTTGCCGGATCTCGTCGTGCAGCAGTTCGAACTCCTGCACGTCTTCCCGCGTGTATTCGTACGTCGTCACCCTGCTCAGATCTTCGTAAAGCGTCGACATTTCACTCCTTCGAAGCCAGCAATACCACCGTCGATCCCCACCCGCCGCCGCTGGCGTCAGCATCGTGGAAATCGGTCACGATCTCCAACGAAGCGAGCAACGCGCGAATGCCTTCCCGCTGCACGCCGATTCCCCGGCCGTGAATCAGCCGTACCTGCGTGAAGCCGCGCGCCTGCGCCTCGATCAGATACTCGCGCGCCACATCGCGCACTTCCGCCGGGCGGAACGGGTGCAGATCGAGCGTGTCGGTGATCGGGATCTCGATCGGGTCTTGTGATTCGTCCTCATCCACGGGCGCATTGTGAAGGGTGAAGGGTGAAGAGTGAAGAGTGAAAAAGGAACGGCGTGCGCTCTCATCCTTCACTCTTCACCCTTCACTCTTCACTCTTCGCCTATGCGATACTTCTCCGCTCATGGTTCTGTTCAACCACGCCACGCGCGAGATGACGGCCAAGATCGTCTACTACGGACCGGGACTGTGCGGGAAGACGACGAACCTCATGGTCATCTTCGACAAGCTCGATCCGAAGTCAAAAGGGAAGATGCTTTCGCTGGCCACGAAGACCGATCGCACGCTCTTCTTCGATCTGCTGCCGGTCGACATCGGCAAGGTGGGGCCGTTCAATCTCAAGATTCAGCTCTACACGGTTCCCGGGCAGGTGTTCTACAACGAGACGCGCAAGCTCGTGCTGCGCGGCGCGGATGCGGTGGTGTTCGTTGCGGACTCGCAGCCGGCGATGGTCGATGCAACCCGGGAGAGCTTCGCCAATCTCCTCGAGAATCTCGAAGAGAATCAGATCGATCCGAACGACACGCCGATCGTGATCCAGTTCAACAAACGCGATCTCGCGGGTGTACTCCCGGTCGAGAAGCTGCAGGAATCGCTCGGTTTCGAGGGCTATCCGTACACGGAGGCGTCGGCGCTCAAGGGCGAAGGCGTCATGGAGACGTTCAAGCTCGTCTCGAAGCTGACGGCGAAGCATCTCTTCGCGCGCCTCAAAGGCGGCAAGACCGAGGCGCAGAAGAAGTCCGCCTCCTCGGCGAAGATCGCGGTCAAACAACCGGAGGCGCAACCCGAGCCGGAGCCGGAAGCGGAGGCGATGCTCGACAACGAGCCGCTGGCGGCCGCACCGAATCCGTTCGAAGGCTCGCTCGGCGAGAGTCCGTTCCCCGACGGCGCCGCCGAAGCCGATTACGAAAAGGCGGAAGAGGTGTCGCTCGAGCAACTCCTCGCCGAGGGACGAACGCGACCGACGTTTTCCGGCACGGTCCCGGTGCCGCTCGATGAGATCGAAGAGCTCGGCGCCGCGGAGCTGTTGGAGTCGCCTGCCGATGTAGCGGTGATGGAGCCGGAGCCTGAGCAGTCCTCGGCGTCCACCGATGATCGTGTGGCTGAGCTCGAAGCGTACGCTGCCGCGCTCGAGCGCAAGTTGCAGCATCAGCAGAGCGCGCTGCAGGCGGTTCTCCAGGAGCTGGATGACCTGCGCGAGCGCGTGAGCAGTGCGTTGACGGAGTAGGCAGCGGAGCGGCGCTGCAGTGCCGCGGATCACGTCGTTGTCGAATCGGCGTAACCTAGAATGCGCCGCGGCAAAACCAGGAGGAACCACCATGTCCCGGATCCCGCTTGTGATCGTCTGCGTCTCCCTCGCTCTCGTCGGGTGCAAGGCCAAAGAGCTGGCCGACAAGACCGCCGTCTCCCGAGATCTCCAGAAGCGCGGCACCCTCGACCTGATGAAGGAAGTGGGGAACGACAAGTACACGCCGCCCGAGGACGGACGCCTGTCCGAGGGACAGATCGCGATGTACCTGAAAGTGCGCGAGCACGAGAAGACGATCGCCAAGGTGGCCAAAGAAGAGATCCAGAAGCACGCCAAGAATGCCGAGAGCAAACAGAAATCGATTGCCAGCATGGTGGACGGCTTCAAGGCCATGGGCTCGGCCGCCGATTTCCTGACTGCCGATATCCGTGCGGCCAAGGACCTCGGATACAACTCGCAGGAGTACCTCTGGGTCAAGCACCAGATCCTGGCGGCGTCGACGTCCGTCATGGCCGAGAAATTCACCGAGACCCTCACCACCAACTTCGACAAAGCCTACGAACAGGCCAAGAAAGCCTACGACGAGGCGAAGGACGAACAGACCAAGAAACTCTACGCCGGCATGCTGGCCAGCTACGACAAGTCGAAGCAGGAGATGCAGCAGCAAGCGGAACCGGAGCCGGCCCTCGTCTACAACCGCGAGCTCCTCTCCAAACACGAAGACGCGCTCAACGCCTACGCCCACGAGCTCTCGAAGTACGAGAACAAAGATGGCGAAGTGGAGAAGAGCATGGAAGAGATGAAGAAGAAGCTCGAGGAAGCGAAGACGCAGTAGGTTCAGCGCGAGAGCCGCCCCTCACCCTAGCCC
>JALYJW010000063.1 GCA_030775085.1 Acidobacteriota bacterium
GCCACAGGCAGCGCGGGAACATACAAAAGCGGCAGCTGCGGCTGCCGCACTCCAAAAGCATCACCCGCCGATGTGCGACATCTCGACCTTGCGCAATCCCGGCGTGGCGGCAGCGCGCTCCTCGGAGTAGCGATCCGTGCGGGCACGCCAGATGTTGGCGAGGACGCCCGCGATTTCGTCGTCCGTCGCTCCTCCGCGAAGGAGCGAGCGCAGATCGTGGCCGGTTCCGGCGAAGAGGCAGAGATAGAGCTCGCCGTTGGCGGCGAGACGGGCGCGCGTGCAGGTGCCGCAGAACGGTTGCGTGACGGAGGTGATGATGCCGATCTCGCCGGAACCGTCGGCCCACGTCCAGCGCTCCGCGACTTCACCGAAGTAATTCGCGTCGGCCGGCACGAGCGGCGCGACGGACTGCAGCGTTGCCAGAATCTCGCGCCCGGAAACGACGTCGTCGATGCGCCAGCCGTTCGAGTTGCCGACGTCCATGTACTCGATGAAGCGCACGATGTGTCCCGTGCCGCGAAAGCGCCGCGCGATGGCGGCGATGTCGCGATCATTCATGCCGCGCTTCACCACCACGTCCACTTTCACCGGCGTCAGTCCAACTTCGGCCGCGATCTCAATCGCATCGAGCACGCGATCGACAGGGAACGAAACGTCGTTCATGGCCCGGAACGTAGCGTCATCGAGCGAGTCGAGACTCACCGTGATCCGCCGCAATCCTGCCGCGCGCAACGTCAACGCCTTCTCCCGCGTCAATAGCGATCCGTTCGTCGTCAGCGCGATGTCGTCGAGTCCCTCGATCGCGGCCAGCTGCGAGACAAGCCGCTCCAGATCGCGGCGCAAGAGCGGCTCGCCACCCGTCAGCCGGATCTTGCGCACGCCCATCTTTACGAAGTGTCGCGCCAGCCGTGCGATCTCCTCGAACGTCAGCAACGCATCGCGCTGCAAAAACGCGAAATCGCGGCCGAACACCTCCCTCGGCATGCAATACGTGCAGCGGAAGTTGCAGCGATCCGTGACCGAGATGCGCAGGTCGTGGATTGGGCGGTTGAGGGTGTCGGTGAGCATCGCAGTAGGCAGTTCGCTGTAGGCAGTATGCAGGAGAAAAAGCAGCAGATCATCTGCAGCGGCCGATGGTTTTACTCCTGCCTCCTGCCTACTGCGAACTGCCTACAGATTCACACCACAGGAAACAAAAACTCCAGCACCGTCCGCACGCGTTTCTGCCAGGCGCGCTCGCTGTGATCGGCGCGGCGGTCTTCGTAGTAGCGGAACACCTCGTCGCTCCAGCCTTTCGCGGCGATGCGGTCGCGCAGCTCGCGGACGTTGTGCAGCGCCTCCATCCCCTCGCGGCCTCCGATGTCCGTCCAGAGACGCAGCGCCGGACCGTCGTACTTGTCGATCTCATCAAGAATGGCGCGATTGCCCCACCATACCGACGGCGACATCGCCGCGACGCGGCCGAATACATCGGATCGCGTGAGAGCTACGTGCAGCGAGACCAGGCCGCCGAGGGATGAGCCGGCGATGCCCGTGTTAGGCGGATCGGGAAGTGTGCGGAAACGCTCGTCGATGACCGGCTTCAGCTCCTCGACCAGCATCCGTGCGTACTCGTCCGCGCGGCCTCCGCCCTTGTGCTTCGCATCCTGCACGGGCGTGTACTCATCCATGCGCCCGATGCCGGCGTGATCGACGGCCACGATGATCATCGGGCTGGCCGTGCGCTCCCCGATCGCCGCGTCGGCCGCTTCCTTGAGCTGCCAGTGCTGTCCGGGGATGTACGCGCGCTCGGCGTCGAAGAGATTCTGCCCGTCCTGCATGTACAGCACGGGATAGCGGCGATCCGGGCGATCGTCGTAGCCGGCCGGAAGATAAATCGTGACATCGCGCGTGTTGCCGAGAATCTCCGATTCGAATCCGCGGATGCGCTCGATGCGCCCCGGACGAATCGCGGCGCGGCGGTTCTCCAGCCGCATCACGCGCCGGAACGACGCGCGGAGCGCTTCACTCATGTCGCGCATCGGCTGGATTTCCTGTTCTATGAGATCGCCCGGTATCCGCTGCGGTAGTAGACGAGCGGCGCATCGTCACTTGTAGCTGCGTCGAGAACCTCACCGACGAAGATCGAATGATCGCCGCCGGCGAACTGCTCGTGCACGCGGCACTCCAGCGTGCAGATCGCGCCCTCGACGAGCGGCATTCCGTGCTCGCCGCGCCGGATGCTGACGCCGGAAAACTTATCGTCGGCCTTCGACGCGAACTTACCCGACACATCCGCCTGCGCCGACGCGAGGATGCTCACGCCGAACTTCCCGGCCCCGCGGATGGCGTCGTGCGTCTTCACCTTGGTCTCGATACAGATGATCACCAGCGGCGGGTGCAGTGACAGCGAAGCGAACGAGGCCACGGTCATCCCGTACAGCGCGCCCTCGTGCTCGGTCGTCACCACTGTGACCCCGCTGGCGAAACGCGACATGGCATCTTTGAAGCGAGCGTCGTCGATCGGCATAGCGGGCGGATCTTACTGCAAACTCCGTGGCGCAAACTTTCGCAAATTTGGTGCGTATGAACGGACATGCGCCGACATCTGCCGCTCACGCTCGCTCTCGCCACCGCACTCTTCCTTACGACGCTATTCATTGCTACGAGCGCCCAGGCCGCCGAGGACACGATCCGAAAAGGCTTCAACGTCGCCGAAGGCGGCACGTTGCGACTCGACGGAGCCGTCGGCGACATCAAAGTCGTCACCGGCGGGACCGGCGTGGCCATCGAAGTGATTCGCAAAGCGCGCGGACGCAAGGGTGAAGAGCGCCTGCGCGAACATCGGATCGAGTTCAAACAGAGCGGCAACGACGTCATCATCGACAGCGACTACGAAGATCGCTGGGACAACTGGTTCCGCTTCACCGACAACTACGAAGTGCAGTGGAACATCCGCGTCCCGTCGCGCTACAACGTCGACGTCCGAACCTCCGGCGGCGGCATCGACCTCGCCGACATCGGCGGCACGGTGGAAGCGCGCACCTCCGGCGGCGGCATCAAGACCGGCCGCCTCTCCGGGGATGCGACGCTCAAAACCTCCGGCGGCTCGATCCGCGTCGGCAGCGCCAGCGCCAACCTCCTCGCCCACACCTCGGGTGGCTCCATCGAGATCGGCGACACCACCGGCCCCGTCGAAGCGAAAACCTCAGGCGGCTCGATCACGCTGGCACGCGTCGGCGGAAGCGTCCTGGCCCGCACCTCCGGCGGCGGCATCCGCGTCGAAGACGCCATGGGCAGCGTCGACGCCTCCACCTCCGGCGGCTCCATCACCGCCCGCCTCTCCCGCCAACCGCAAGGCGACTCCCGCCTCTCCACCTCCGGCGGCAGCGTCTCGGTGAGCATCGCCGACAACCTCAACCTCGAGCTCGACGCCCGCTCCAGCGGCGGCGGCGTACGCTCCGACCTCCCCATTACCGTCCAAGGCAAACAGGACGACGACGCATTGCGCGGGCGGATCGGGAGCGGGGGTCCCAAGCTGGTGTTGCGCAGCTCGGGCGGGGGGATTCGGGTGAAGGGGTTGTGAGGAGGGTTGGCGTCGCGATCTGTCATTAATCGTCGAGGTCACAGCGAGGGCAACTATCAGCTGGATGATCGTCGATAGCGTTCTTGATCGCAGCGGCCAGTTCTGTCGAGTCGGCGAAGCACTCGAAGACTTCCGCGCGGGCCGTACTTCGCCACGGGAGCGGCCGACCCGTGGTGCCATGATATCGTCGCTAACGTGACGTCTCGAGCGAAGCTGCTCGTCAAGATTCTCGCTGGAACTTCTGACCAGAACATCTCTTTCGCTGAGCTCGTGACTCTCTTGCGATCCTTGGGGTTTGCGCTTCGCACGGCAGGCAGTCACCATATCTTGTCGCGGCCAGGCGTGGTGGAAATCCTGAATATTCAGCCGCGCCGTGACGGAACGGCCAAGCCGTACCAGGTGAAACAGGTACGGCAAGTCATCACACGCTACCGTTTGACAGGTGAGGACGATGCAACCTGATCCGCGCTACGAAGTGATCATCTACTGGAGTGCGGAAGACCAGGCTTTCATTGCCGAGGTCCCCGAGCTTCCTGGCTGCGCGGCGGATGGTCCTAGCTACGAAGCGGCGCTGGCCAACGTGCGCGTGGTGATCGAGGAATGGATCGAAACCGCGCAACAGCTTGGAAGAGTCATTCCAGAACCACGGGGCCGTCTTCTTTACGCGTAGGACAGGGGGCGGTCTCACCGGCCAAATACATCGCGTTCGATCCGGGCGCGGAACTCATTCCAATCGGACGTAACCGCTTCGTCGCTGTCCAGCGCGGCACATCGGCGCTCGATCTCTCGCGCCCAAGCCTCATCCACGCCTTCACGATCGTCATCGTCGAGACTTTTGAGCAGGCTTGCCGCGATCATCAAGAGCGGTCCTTCTTTTCACGAAAGCCCGTCGTTTTCATGCCTCGCACAAAGCCGCGCATGCTGGCGAGAGGTTTGTCCGGTGCGAGCGTGCCGACCCCGCCTTTCGCAATCACCTGAAGCTCCTGCCCTGGACGGATGTCCACGCGTGCGCAGATGTCTTTCGGGATCACGATCTGATATTTCGACGATATCTTGGCGCGCACCATTTGTGTCTCACGTTCAGCAGCATCGATGATGATCATCGTAAGACTATTCCGATGTGCGAACAACCGTGGCAATCGCGGTGAGCGGCAGCCGTGAATCTGCCGGCCGCTACGCGGACTCGATTCAGGGGCGCCTGGTTCCCCCGGCTGGAAGCCGGGGGCTAGGATCTTGTGCCGCCTACGGCGGCTCTGGAGTTGGTCTCTTCCGCACGGCGTGGTGTACCGCGTTAGCGGTACGGAGACGGTAGCCGGGGGTCGCGCGCGTAGACGCGCTACCCCCGGAAAAGGTGCGCATCCTCGAGTCACACCACGTCAGTGGTGCGGAGAGCTGTCTATGCTCTGATCGTTTGCTTCGATTCTCCGCACCGGCTACGCGGTGCGACTTCAAATGCGTTCTTGTCCGTGGGTAGCGCGTCTGCGCGCGCAACCCACGGCTACCCTCTCCGTACCGCTAACGCGGTACGAGGCACTGCGGATCGGTGCCGTAAATGTCCAACTCGAGTGCCGTCTACGGCGGCTGAGATGGTCAACTCAGCATGCGGACGGCGTCGCGCGATTTCGCTGTGGCGCCACGCCAACGGCTGGCGCGGGGGACCGGGCGCGGTGCCTACTGCGAACTGCCTACTAACCCCGTCAGATATTCTCGACGATGTACTTCGCGAACTCGCTGGTCTTGACCTTCGTCGCTCCGGTCATCTGCCGCTCGAGGTCGTAGGTGACTTTTTTCTGTTGGATCGTTTTGGCGACGCCGTTTTCGATGCCGTCGGCGGCTTCGAGCCAGTTCATGTGGCGGAGCATCATGACGCCGCTCAGAATCAGCGAGCCGGGGTTGATGACGTCGAGGTTGGCGTATTTGGGGGCGGTTCCGTGGGTGGCTTCGAAGATGGCGACTTCGTCGGATTCGTTCGAGCCGGGGGCGATGCCGAGGCCTCCGACCTGGGCGGCCAGGGCGTCGGAGATGTAGTCGCCGTTGAGGTTGGTGGTGGCGATGACCGAATATTCCTCGGGGCGCAGCAGAACCTGCTGGAACATGGAGTCGGCGATGCGGTCTTTGATGACGATTTTTCCTTCCGGAGCCTTCCCCGAAACCTCGGACTCGGGGATGGTGACGTCGCCGAATTCCTCGCGGGCGATCTCATAGCCCCAGTCTTTGAAGGCGCCTTCGGTGAATTTCATGATGTTGCCTTTGTGGACGAGCGTGACGGAGCTTCTCTTCGAGGCGATGGCGTATTCGATCGCTTTGCGGATCAGGCGCTTGGAGCCGAACTCGGAGATGGGTTTGATGCCGATGGCGGAGTTCTCGCGGATTTTCGTGCTGCGCCGCTCCATTGAATTGAGGAAGCCGATGACCTGATTGGAAAGCTCGGAGCCGGCCGCCCATTCGATGCCCGCGTACACGTCCTCGGTGTTCTCGCGGTAGATGACCATGTTCACCTTCTCCGGCGCTTTGACCGGCGAAGGGACGCCTTCGAAATAGCGCACCGGACGGACGCACGCGTAGAGATCGAGCACCTGGCGCAGCGTTACGTTCAGCGAGCGAATGCCGCCGCCGACGGGTGTGGAGAGCGGGCCTTTGATGGAGACGCGATAGTGCGCGAGATGATCGAGCGTCTCCTGCGGCAGGTACTCGCCGAAGGCCTGAAAGGCTTTGTCGCCGGCGAAGACTTCGTGCCAGTGAATCTTGCGCTTGCCGCCGTAGACCTTCTCGACGGCACCGTCGATGGCGTAACGCGTGGCGCGCCAGATGTCGGGCCCCGTGCCGTCTCCTTCGATGAACGGAATGATCGGGTCGTCAGGAACGACGATGCGGTTGTTCTCGTAGCCGATGCGGGTTCCGGAGGTCGGATGCGCGATGCGTTCTGCCATGGCGCGCACTGTAGCGAAAAGTGCGCGGCCCGGAAAGGCCCGGGGAGTCTCAAAGTCGCAAAGTCTCAAAGTCTCAAAGAGGAAGCAAAGGCCGGTTCTCCTTTGCGACTTTGCGACTTTGAGACTTTGAGACTTTGCGACTCCCCCGCTTCCCACGAGCGACCGCAGCACCGCCAGGTTCCGCCGATCCGACTCCGTCTCGATCGTCTTCGGCGTCTCCAGCACCTTCGGGATTCTCGCGAACCGCGCGTCGTTGAGGAGGAAGCGAAACGCGTCCAAGCCGATCTCGCCTTCGCCGATGTGCTGGTGGCGGTCGACGCGTGAGCCGAGCGGCTTTTTCGAATCGTTGAGATGGAACGCGCCGACGTTCTCGATGCCGGCGTGTCGTTCCAGCTCGTCCATGGCGCGGTCGTAGCCGTCGCGCGTGCGCAGGTCGTAGCCGGCGGCGAAGACGTGGCAGGTATCGAAGCAGATGCCGGCGCGTTGTTTGTCGTCGATCCGGGCGAGCATCTGGCCGAGCTCTTCGAACGAGCATCCGACGCACGATCCTTGTCCCGCCGACGTTTCGAGCAGCGTGACGACGCGATGATTGGGAATGGCGGCGTGAATGGTATCGAGCGATCGCGCGATCTGATCGATGGCGGCGTTCGCACCCGCGCCCATGTGCGCACCGGGATGGAGCACGACGGCGTGGATGCCCAACCGCTCGGCGCGATCGAGCTCGTCGATCATCGCAGCGATCGACTTGCGGTGAAACTCCGCGTTCGTCGTGGCCAGGTTGATCAGATACGAGGCGTGCGTGAGCAGCGGCTGCACGGTGCGTTGTGCCGCGAAGGCCGCGCAATCGTCGTCCGTCAGCTCCTTGCCCTTCCACTGATTGGAGTTCTTCGCGAACAGCGCCGCGGCCGAGGCATCGATCGCGGCGGCGCGCTCGAAGATCGTGGTGAGACCGCCTTTCGTGGAGATGTGTGCGCCGATCAGATCGCCGGGGGCGTCGGGGAAGGAGAAGCGGGACATTGGCTCACTGCAAACGGAAATTCACGGTCACCGTGTAATACACGTCGATCGGCTCGCCGCGATACGTCGCTGGGCGGAAGCGCCAGCGATTGACGGCGCGACGGGCTTCGTCGCCGAGGCCGTGGGGGAGGTCTTTGATGACCTCGAGATTATCGATCGTGCCGTCGCGGCGGACGATGCCGCGGATGACGACGGGGCCCTGCACGCCGGCGCGACGCGCTGCGACCGGGTAGCGCGGGATGGCGCGGTCGAGCTCTTCGGGCTGCGTTCCTCCCTGCGGCACGGCGCTGTAGACGCCGGTGGTGCGCTCGACCGGTTCAGGCTGCGGCTCGGGCTCTGGAATCGGAGGAGCGATGTCGTTTGCGGGAAGCGCCGTGTCCGCGACGGGCGGCGCGGTGCCGGCGGTATCGGCCGACGGGACTGCGGCTGCGCTCGACGGTACTTCGAGCTGATGCGTCCCGGACGCGCTGATGTCGATGGCGTCTACGTCGGCGTAGGCGATGCCGTCGCCTTGCTGGACGGCATAGAAGTCGTGATCGCGGGTGTAGATCGTGACGTCGGTCCCTCGTGCGAGCGTACCGACGAGCGGATAGAAAATCCCGGGACCGGCATAGAGATTCGCGCTCTCCGCGACTTCACCTTTGAGCGAAGGAAGGCTGCGGATGGCTTCATGGCGCTTGATGCGCCGCTGTGTTTCCGAGGTCCGCTCCAGGTTCGCGCGCTCGGCCCATCCGGCCAGTTCGTCCGTGGTCTGCACGCGCACCCACGCGCCGCGATCTTCGAGCAATGTCACGCGCTCTCCGCTGGTGGCCGTGGCGACGACCGGCGCGCGCGCGTGCGGTTCGGTACGAACTCGGATGCGCACCGGCAGCACCGTCAGAGTTTCGATCTCTTTGTCTTCGACGCGCGCGCGGTTGTCCGTCTTCAGCACGATCAACGCGAGCAGCGCAAAGAAGATCGCGGCGAGTGCCACGACGACGATCAGTCCTCGGCTGTGACGTGTTTGCGGGTCGGCCATTGAGATTAGTCGGCGGTCGGCAGTCGGCGGTCGGCAGTGGATGAAGCACGGGAGGAGAGCGTTCTGCCTCGGTGCCTTTTCTACTGCCGACTGCCGACCGCCGACTGGTTGCTACTTCTTCTTCATCAAGAGCGCCATGATCGCTTTCTGCACGTGCAAACGATTCTCCGCTTCGTCGAAGATGACCGACTGCGGGCCGTCGATGACTTCGGCGGAGACTTCTTCGCCGCGATGCGCGGGGAGGCAGTGCAGGAAGATGGCCTGTTTTTTCGCCTTGGCCATCAGGGCCGCATCGACCATCCAGCCGTCGAAGTCGCGGCGGCGTTTTTCGGCCTCGTCTTCCTGTCCCATCGAGGCCCAGACGTCGGTCTCGATGATGTCGGCGTCGCGCACGGCTTCATCCATCGACGTGGTGAGGATGAGCTCCGTTCCGGCTGCGTGCGCATCGGCAGTGGCCTGTGCCACGACGGTCGGATCGGGCGCGTATCCGGGAGGTGTGGCCACCGCGATGTGCATGCCTACCTTCGGCGCGCCGAACATCAGCGAGTGGGCCATGTTGTTGCCGTCGCCGATCCAGGCGATCTTTCGTCCCTTCAGATCGCCGCCGAATTTTTCCCAGGCAGTGAAGTAGTCGGCCATGACCTGGCAGGGATGGGAAAGGTCGGTGAGGCCGTTGATCACTGGCACACCTGCGTGCTCCGCGAGGTCGGTGACGGTCCTGTGCGCGAACGTGCGGGCCATGATTCCGTCGACGTAACGGGAGAGCACTTTGGCGGTGTCGCGGATCGGCTCGCCGCGTCCGATCTGGATGTCGCGCGAGGAGAGGAAGAGCGCATGGCCGCCCAGTTGGTACATCCCCACCTCGAATGAGACGCGCGTGCGCGTCGATGATTTCTCGAAGATCATGGCCAGCGTCTGGCCCCGCAGCGTGTCGCCGAATTTCTTCGGCGCCGCTTTCATGTCGCGGGCGAGCTCGAAAATCTCCAGCACTTCGTCCGCGGTGTAGTCGTGAATCTCGATGAAGTCTTTCTTTCGCATGCCGGCGCGTATTCTCTCTTAATTCTTGTTCACCTCGTGTCCGACGCGCCGCGTGATGAACTTCCTGCACGTTGATGCACGGGCGCCCGTTCACCACTGAGCCACAGAGCACACAGAGGGGACACAGAGGAAAGCGATGGACCTTGTGTCGCCGCCTTTCCATCATCTGCCTTACTCCGTCCTCCTCCGTCCCCTCTGTGTCTCAGTGGTGAAAACAGGTGTGCATCCAGCGCGCATGGAGCTCTTCGCACCGACCGCACTCGGATAAACTGCCTTCACTCATGGGATATCAGGTACCGATGATCGAGGTGGCCGTCATCGTGGCCATGGCCGGTCTCGATCCCGAGGAGCACTTTCTGTACCTCGCGCCGTTCTCCGACCGGCGGGACGGACCGGAGTCCCTCGCCGATTACGTCAACGGCCGCCGCCGCTTCTTTCCGATGGTGGCCGGCGGCGTGCCGAAGATGATCAACCGCGATCAGGTGCTGTGGGTGCGCTACGAGAAACTGCCGTCCGTCGTCGATCTCGACGACACGATCGTGGAGCGGCTGACGATCCTCGAGCTGGTCGACGGCGCGCGCATCGAAGGCGTCGTCCCGATCGACCGCCCGCGCGAGCAATCGCGCCTCTCCGATGTCCTCAACGACGCACGCGAAGAGTTCCTGCGCATCGACGATGACGAAGAGACGTACTTCGTGAACAAGGCGTTCATCCGACGGGTGATTCCGAGGTGAACGGGATTGAGGATTGAGGATTGAGGATTGAGGATTTGGCGAGTAACGCCTCTCAATCCTCAATCCTCAATCCTCAATTCTCAATCCCGTCACCCGTCCTTCTTCGACGAGCTTGGTCAGGTGCGCGGTGATCTGGATCTCGGCGGCGCCGTGCAGGCGTTCATCGAGCACTGGATAGATTCGTGCGCGCATTGCCTCGGCGGTGGTTGCGCCGGCTTCGATGGCCTCGAGTACCTGACGTTCGCGCTCGATCCGGTGGGCGATGTATTCGTCGATGAGTGCGACCGCGTCGTCGCGCACCGGGCCGTGCGCGGGGTAGATGCGTCGCGGGTTGAGAGAACGCAGCGTTTGCAGTGAGCGCATGTAGTCGCCCATGTGTCCGTCGGGCGGGAAGATCGTCGTCGTGCCGGTGCCGAGGATCGTGTCGCCGGTGAACAGATCACCGTCGGAAGTGAGGTAGCAGACGTGCTCGTTCGTATGGCCTGGCGTGGCGATCACATCGATGCGCGTGCCTTCGATCGTAAGTGACTGACCGCCTTCCACACGATGATCGACGACCGAGTCATCGAGCACGTTGCGCGGCGCGAAGATCTCCGCGCCCGTCGCTTCCTTGAGCGGTAATGCTGCCGGTGCGTGATCGCCGTGGCGATGCGTGATCAGGATCGTGCGCAGATTCGGCATGGCCGCACGCAGCGCTTGAACATGCGAATCGATCAATGGACCTGGATCGAGAATGGTCGTGTCGCCGAGCAGATAGGTCTGCGTTCCCGTCAACGTGAACGGGCCGGGGTTGGGGGCGAGGATGGCGCGAATGTTCATGGAGTTCGGAGTCGCAGAGTCGGCTTCCCATTCACCAGTACCGGTTCTACGGCCTCGATGCTCGCGCCGCGGCGTTCGTTGAGCAGCGCGGTGGCGTTTGTGAACCCTGTAATCGCGTCGAGGTTGCGCAGCGTCGGAAAGACCATCTGCATCTCGCGTGCGGCGTGTTTTGCCAATGCGTCTGAAGGGTGAATCCACGTCACGTCGACGACTTCCTTCTGTTCGGCGGTGGCGACGGCGTCGCGGGATGCGGTGGCCAGAAAGAAGTAGGTGTCGAATCGCTTGGGAATCCCGGCTGGCGTGATCCAGCGCGAGGTCCAGATCAGTTGCGTCAGGTCGAGAGGTGCCTCGGCGATGAGATCGTGAAATGCGATGTTCCCGGACAGGAGCTCGCTGCGCTTGCGTTCTGCGTCTTGAAGAGTTGCGCCGAGCCACACGCCAGTCTCTTCGAACGTTTCACGAATGGCGGTCACGCGCATCGCGTCGAGCAGCGAGCCGTCGCCGATGATGTGAGCCAGCTCGCTGTCGCTCTCCTCGGCGATTCCGCCGGGGAAGACCCACGCATTCGGCACGAACGAGCTCTTCTCGTGACGCCGCAGCATCAGCACTTCGAACGGTTCGTCGCGAAGAATGATCGCACTTGCCGCGGGCAGCGGCGTCACGGGCGTCGCGGTCGACGTGACCTTCTCGGTCAACACTTCCCCTGCCATCCCACCCATTCCTCGCCGTCCGGACCGCGCTCCTTTTTCCAGATCGGCACGGTCTCTTTGATCCGGTCGATGACCAGACGGCAGGCCGCGAACGCTTCGGCGCGATGCGGCGATGCGGCCACGATAGCGATCGATGCGTCGCCGACGATGAGATCCCCGAGGCGATGGACCACGGCCAGTGCGACATCGGGAAATTGAGATTCGATGTCGCTCACGATCGCGCCGATTTCCTTCTCCGCCATCGGACGATAGGCGTCGTAGAAGATCGACTCCACCGCCTTCCCTTCGTGATGATCGCGCACCACGCCCTCGAACAAGACGTACGCACCGTCGGAACGGCGCATCACACGATCGACGAGCGCGCGGGGATCGATGGGTTCGTCGGTGAGGTACATGCCGGGATCACCCACCAGCCACGGGAGGAATGAACGCCAGCTCGTCGCCATCGCGCAGCACGGCATCGGGCGTGGCGTAGCTTTCGTTGATGGCGATCATCGGCGGTTGCGCATACGCCGCGAGCGCTTCGTACGATCGCCGCAGCGACTCCCAAATCTCCAGCGCAGTGGTTCCCTCATCGACCGTAAGCTCGCGCTCGTCGCTGCCGGCGATGTCGCGCAACACTGCGAAAAAAAGGAGCCGCACCTTCATCCGCGGCATTCTATCGGTAGAATTCGGGGCATGTTCCGGAGCGAGACCATCGTCGCCGATGCGCTGGCGATGCATCCCAAAGCGCGCTGGGTCTTCGCCGCCTGGCACCTGGGCGGCTGCAACGCCTGCAACCTCGCCCACGAGGAGACGCTCGAGCAGGTCGCCGAGGGATATCGGATTCCGCTGGAGAGCCTGCTCGCGGATTTGAACTCGTTGGTGGAAACGTAGTCGCGCTCAGAACCGCCAGCGCAGCCCCACCGTCGTGTGCACGTTGTGCGGGTTGGGAGTCGTCACCCGCGTGGCGGTCGAGAAGTCTTCGCGGTCGAACGGCGAGGTGGTGATGATGTCGGTGATGTTTCCTTCGATGGCGAAGCGATCGCTCATCCACCAGCCGACGCCACCGCCGAATGCCGCACCCCATTCCGATTGTGTTTCTTCAAAGACCGAGTTGCCACCAGGATCGGGAGAATTGCCGCGATAGAACGCCAGCGCCGGCCCGGCCATGACGTGGAAGCGGATGGCGCCGTTGCGGTTGATCCGGAAAACGACGGGTAACATGAAGGTGGCGACGTCGAGATCGCCGGAGTCGAGATCGTTGCCGCCGCCGGATTGTTCGAGGCGCAGTGGAGCGTTGGTGAACGTTCCCTCGAGGCGGACGGCCCAGCGATCGTTCAAACGGCGCTCGACGTCGACGGCCAAGCCCGCCCGTGTGGCTGCCGTCAGCACGCTGGTCACGTCCGAAGACGGACCCTCACCTGTGCCGATGCGGACTTTGCGCTCCAGAAAATCGCCGAAGACGAAGGGGCCGGATGCGACTCCGACGCTCCAATCCTGTGCAGCGAGCGGGATGGTCAATGCGAACAGGAGCGCAAAAACGGCAGGACTCTTCATCATGGCGACGGACAGATTTGCAACCGCGAAGCCAGAATCGGAAAAAGTTTCCCCGAAAAACGGCATCTCGCGTCATGCGCCTTTTTTCACAAGCGAGATCCGCATCTCGCTCGAACCACTGATACTTCGACGCTTGCGCTCGCCACGCCATACTCGATTTGGCCGCTAATTCGACGCGAACCGGAAAGTTGGCCCGACTCTGGCAGCATGCGGAGGCACGATGATTCGGGTTTCAACAGATGTTGTGAAACCCCACTTGCGCGGGTCTTGCCTACCTCGCCTGCGCACAGTGGCCGCTGCGGGCTCCCTCCTTGACTATTGGACCGATTTTGGACGATTACTCACTAAACTTCCTTGAACCCCACCAACATGGCCGCAGCGGTCCAACGCGATGTACCACAACGGAGCCGAAAGGCTCCGTTAGTGCTTTCAGGGGGATAGCTGCACAGCAGTAACAGCCGTGCAGCATCCCCCGGTATCATCCCTCCCCGATGCCCGCCAAGAAGCGCCCTTCCCTGTTCGTGATCGACGGTTCGAACAACGTTTACCGCTCGTACTACGCGATCCGCAATCTGACGAACTCGGCCGGCATGGCCACGAACGCCGTGTATGGCTTCGTGACCACGCTCCGGAAGTTGCTCAAGGATCACGATCCGGACTGCATCGCCGTCGCGTTCGATGAAGGGAAAGAGACCGCGCGCACTTCAACGTTCGCCGACTACAAGAAAGACCGCAAACCGATGCCGGACGATCTGTCCGTGCAGATCCCGCTGGTGTACGACGTGCTCGAAGCGTTCGGAATCCCCGTCATCCGCTCCGTCGAGTGGGAAGCCGATGACTTCATCGGCTCGCTGGCCTGCGCGGCGCGCGACCGCGGTTATGACGTCGTCATCGCCACGAGCGACAAGGACTTTTTTCAGCTCGTCGGCGACGGCATCCGGCTCTACCACACCGGTCGCGAGGTGCTGTACGACGCGAAGGGCGTCGAGGAAGCGTTCGGTCTGCCGCCGGAGAAAGTCGTCGATGTGATGGCCATCTGGGGCGATGCCATCGACAACATTCCGGGCGTGCCTGGCATCGGCGAGAAGGGCGCGAAGGGGCTGATCCAGCAGTTCGGATCGCTCGACGGCGTCTACGGAAATCTCGACCAGATCAAGAAGGCCGCGCAACGGAAGGCGCTCGAGGACAATCGCGAGAAGGCCTATCTCTCGCGCGACCTGGCCAGCATCAAGTGCGATCTCGCGCTCGACACCGACTTCGAGAAGCTGAAGCGCAGCGAGCCCGATCGCGCGAGACTGCACGAGATTTTCTCGAAGCTCGAGTTCGCGTCGCTGATGCAGGAGTTTCTCCCCGAGACGCCGCAAGCGCCGAGAGAGTTCCGTATCGCCGCATCAGCCGACGACGTTCGTTCACTTGTGCAGGATCAGAAGACCGTGGCCGTGTGGTTCGAGCCGTCCACGCTCGATGGTTTCGATGCGCCGATGGCCGCTTCGCTCTCGGTCCGCCCCTCGGAATCTCTGCTCGTTCCGCTCGCCTCCGATCTCGGTGGCAACGCCGAAATGCGGGACGCGTTGCGCGATCTGCTTTCGTCCGATCGCGAGTTCGTCACCTACGACGCGAAAGCGCAATCGCGCCGCTTGCGCGCGGCCGGCCTGCCGGTGCCGTCGCGCTGGAGCGACGTGATGCTGATGTCGTACGTGATCAACCCGGGCCTCCCCAGCCACGCCCTCGGCAACATCGCCCGCGACCGTCTCAAGCAGGATGTGCTGGTCCGCAAGGACATCGCCAAGACGGCGCCGCTGTTTCTTCTCGATCACGAGGCCGGCGCTGCGCTTGCGCCCTATCAGCAATACCTCGGCGAGAAGTCCGATCTCACCATCGCGCTGCGAACGATGCTCGAGCCCGAGCTTCTCCGCGACGCCGCGCTGGCCGACATCTACACGCGCATCGAGATGCCGCTGTTCCCCGTGCTGGCCAGCATGGAGGAGCGCGGCATCCGCATCGACGCGACCCTGCTGCGCAGCATGTCGAACACGATGGGCGTCCAGCTCGCCGAGCTCGAAACGCGCATCTATGCCGAGGCGGGGATGGAGTTCAACATCAACTCGCCGATGCAACTCGGACAGATTCTGTTCGAGAAACTCAACTACCCCGTCAGCAAGAAAACGAAGACCACCAAGAACTACTCGACGAACGTCGAAGTGCTGCAGGAGCTGGCCAGCCACGGCTTCGCGGTCCCGCAGCTCATCCTGCAGCATCGGGAGCTGCACAAACTCAAGGGCACGTACATCGATGCGCTGCCGCAGCTCATGGCCGCGGACGGACGCGTCCATACGACATTCAATCAGGCCGTGGCGGCGACGGGACGCCTCTCGTCATCCGATCCGAACCTGCAGAACATCCCTATCCGCACGCAACTCGGCCGCGAGATCCGCAAGGCATTCGTCGCGGATGAAGGGTCGGTGCTGATCTCTGCCGATTACTCGCAGGTGGAGTTGCGCGTGCTGGCGCACATCTCCGGCGACGAGTCGTTGATCGAGACGTTCCGGCGCGGCGCCGACATCCATCGCGCCACGGCGTCGAAGATGTTCAACATCCCCGAGGAGGAACTGACGGCGGAACAGCGTCGCGGCGCGAAGGTCATCAACTTCGGCGTGCTCTACGGCATGTCGGCGTTTCGCCTGTCGAACGAGCTCGGAATCTCCGGCTCGCAGGCCAAGGACTGGATCGAGGCGTACTTCACGCGTTACCCGAAGATTCAGGAGTATCTCGACCGAACGCTCGTCGACGCGCGCAACACGGGAAAAGTGACCACACTCTTCGGCCGCGTGCGCTACATCCCCGAGATCCACAATCGCTCTTTCACGGTGCGCGGCAACGCGGAGCGCATGGCCACGAACGCGCCGATCCAGGGAACGGCGGCGGACATTCTGAAGATGGCCATGATCGCGCTCGAGCACCGTTTGAACGCACACGCCTCCGGCGCACGCATGCTGCTCACCGTTCACGATGAAATCGTCATCGAGGCGCCGGAGACGAGCGCTGCCGAAGTGGCGGGAATTGTGAAGGAGACGATGGAGAACGTGTTCCCGCTCGCAGTGCCGCTGGCCGTCGACGCGCACTGGGGACGGAGCTGGTTCGACGCCAAAGAGTGAGGCCGGCACGGCCGGCTGCGCTGGGTGGGCGTTGGTTTAGCAGGGCCTTGGGCGCGAGTGTCGTTTGAATGGTTCGTTACGGATTAGCGATTTCGCGCTTCACACTGCTGCTGTCGATCGCGATTTTCGGCGCATGCAAACCTGCGCCTCAGCAATCCGCCGCAAAGAAACCTGCCGGCCCTACTGTGCGCGCGACGGTCGTCACCATCCGCACGACGATGAAACCGGAGGCGCGCACGCAGACGCGCTCGCTCGTCATCGCCGGCGGTCGCGCGCGCGACACGGGCGAGCGTGACGTCTGGCGTCTCTTCGATACCAAGACCGAAACCGTCACGTTCGTCGACGACATCGCCCGCACCTTCCGCACCGAATCGCTGCAAACGCTCCTCGCACAGCGCCGCGCCATCACAGCGAACGGACTGCCTTCCCACTATCCGCGCGTGCGCGTCGAGCGTCCGGGGACGACACGCGCGATCCATGGTGTGACGGCCGAGCTGATGAAGATCGACGGCGGCGCGTACAAACGCGAGCTCTGGATCGGCGAGCATCCCTCCATCCCGCGCGGCCTCTTCGCAATGATGTACGCCAGCGAGCCACCAACCCAACCGCTCGCACCGATGATGCGCGCGGTCGACGAAGCATTCCTCGCCACACGCGGCTTCCCCCTCGCCGATCACGCCACACTGCCCATGTCCAACGACGAGCTGATCGTCGATCGCTTCGTCGTGGGCATCGCTGTCCGTGATGTGCCGCAGGCACTGCTGGCGATTCCGAAGGGGTATCACGATGCAGCGCGTTAGCTATTTTGGAGTGCGGTAGCCGCAGCTACCGCTTTCGTATGCCACAGCGCTGAGCACTAACATACAAAAGCGGCAGCTGCGGCTGCCGCACTCCAAACTAGAGCATCTCCCGCAACTTCTCGGGATCGCTCGTCGGTTCTTCGCACGCGTAGCCGAAGCAGACGTACGCGAGAGTTTTGTCCATCGGACGATGCTGCATGAGCGGGAGGTCGGCGGAGCCGGCGCCGGAGACCAGCACGCGATGGGGAACGAAGGACTGGCCGACGACGCGGCGGAAGTCGTCGATGTCGCCGGTGAGGACGATTTCCTTTGGCTGTCCCGCACGCCATTCCGCGACGCCGAGGAGAAAGCCGAATCCGGACGGATATTTCTCTGCGATCGGCCACACGGCTTCGAGCGCGTCTGTGGCGATGCGCGCGTAGTGTTCCTCGCCAAAGAGCAGCGCCAATCGCAGGAGCACGTCGCAGGCGATGGAGCTTCCCGACGGCGTGGCGTTGTCGAAGAGATCTTTCGGGCGGGTGATGAGCTTTTCGTGATCGACCGGAGTGTCGAAGAAGCCACCGCCTTCTTCGTCGCGGAAGCGCGCCAGAATCTGATCGACGAGCTTGCGCGCGTTGTCGAGATAGCGCCGCTCGTGCGTTGCTTCGTACGCGAGCGTGAGTCCCCACGCCACGCCGGAGTAGTCTTCGAGCAGTCCGGCGATTTTCGCGTGGCGCGTGAGTCTTCCATCAGCATCGATGCGGCCGAGCAGGAAATCGGCGTTGCGGCGCACGACGTCGCGATATGCCTCTTTGTCGAACGCCACCGAGGCCTCGGCGAACGCGGCCAGCATCCAGCCGTTCCATCCGGCCAGCATCTTTTCGTCGCGCCCCGGCCATACGCGCTTGGCGCGGACGCCGTAGAGCTTGCACTTTCCGCGCGCGGAAATCTCGGCGAGCTGGTCGAGCGTGACGCCGAGATCCGCGGCCACGCTTTCCGGATCGCGCGGCACGTTGAGGATGTTGTTTCCTTCCCAGTTGCCGTGCTCCGTGATGTCGAAGAGCGCGCAGAAAACGCGGCCATCATCGGCACCGAGAATCTCCAGCACTTGGGCGCGCGTCCAGACGTAGAACTTCCCTTCCTCGCCTTCCGAATCGGCATCGAGCGTCGCGTAGAACGCGCCGTCGGGCGAAGTCATCTCGCGAGTAACCCAGCCCAGGATCTCGTTCGCGATCTGCGCGAAGAGCGGATCCTTCGTCCACTGCCACGCGCGCGTGTAGAGACGCGCCAGCAGCGCGTTGTCGTACAGCATCTTCTCGAAATGCGGCACGAGCCAGCGCGCATCGACCGAGTAGCGGTGGAAGCCGCCGCCAACCTGATCGTACATCCCGCCGCGCGCCATCTTCGTCAGCGTCGTGATGATGATCTCGCGCAGCCGCGCGCCGTTGGCGTCCGTGCTGCGCCAGGCCACCTGCATCAGAAAATCGAGCGTCATCGACGGCGGAAACTTTGGCGCGCCGCCGAAGCCGCCGTGGACGGAATCGTAGTTTGCCGCGATGCGTCCGGCCGCGGCATCGAGCCCGTTTCGCTGCACTCCATCGACTACGTCCGAACCGCCTGCGCCGCGCGTGCGCAACTGGCTCGACAGCGCGTGCTGGATTTCCTTCGACGCTTCCTCGATCTCGTCGCGTTTCGAGCGATAGATGTTCGCCACATGCTCAAGCACACGGCGGAAGCTCGGCAGCCCGTGCCGGTCGTTCGGAGGAAAATACGTTCCGGCAAAGAACGGCCGTCCGTCTGGCGTGAGGAAAACCGACATCGGCCATCCGCCGTGACCCGTCATCATCTGCACCGCCTGCATGTAAATCGAGTCGACATCCGGGCGCTCCTCGCGATCGACTTTGATCGCGACGAAGTCCGCGTTGAGGATCTGCGCGATGTCATCGCTCTCAAACGACTCCCGCTCCATCACATGACACCAGTGGCACGCCGAGTAGCCGATGGAGAGGAACACCGGCCTGTCCTCCGAACGCGACTTCGCGAACGCCTCCTCGCCCCACGGAAACCAATCGACCGGGTTGTGCGCGTGCTGGAGGAGGTAGGGGGAGGTTTCGTGGCTCAGACGATTGGTGTGCTTGGCTTCGTTCATCTCATTTCCCAACGCGTAACACGGAACACGGAACGCAGAACTTGCTCATCGTTCCGTGTTCCGTGTTCCTCGTTCCGTGTTCACCGTTCATGCCGGTCTTTGAATCACCTCCAGCAGTTGCTGCGGAAACGCTCTCATCTCGAAGTATTCGGTTTCCAGCTCTTCCACCTGAAACCGGTCGAGCCCGGAATTCGAGAGGAAGTCGTTCCGCAGCCGGCGGTCCTGTTCTTCGACGATGCGCGGCAGAAGCTGGTTGATGTAGAACGCTTCCAGCCTGATTTTCGTGATGACCTCTTCGAGCAGTCCCTCGGTGATGAATTCCTGGAGCTCGTGCAGGTCAGGGTCGTGGGCGATCTCTGCTTTGATCTCGCGGCGGAACGTCTCCCGCCCTTCCGTCGTGTTGAGCTCGAGATAGAAGTTCGACATCCGCCGCCGGGCCATGTTGTACGCCGCAAAGTAGGCGCGCTCGTGGCGGTTGAGCGAGGTGATGGACTCGACCACGCCGGCGATCGACTCTTCGTTGTTCTCGATCGAGATCATCCCCAGTGTCAACGCGTAGAGCTTCTTCTTTCCGTACGCCAGCGCGTATTCGTTGTTCACCACCGGGTCGATGAAGAGTTGCTGGAAGAGGCCGCGCCGCAGTTTCTCGAAGACCTGCATGTTCCCGAGAAGCGAGCGGACTTGTTCCGGACTGAGCTCCACGTCGTCCATGAAGGCGAGCTTGTTGACGAGCGTGGTGGTGTGATCGATGCGGTCGAACAGAGTGACCAGCTCGCCGAATGACTCGAGCCGCTCGAAGTCCTCTTCCTCGCGGCCGATCTCGTCGATGAGCCGTCCGGTCTCCAGCAGCAGCTCCTCGAACGTCTGATCGCGATTGGCCGCGGCTTTCTGCTTGTTCTCCATGAGCTGCACGAGATCGAGCGAGGAGAGCTTGCGGGAGACGTTGCGGCCCAGGAGGAAGCCGCCCAGGATCTCGCGCGTGTGCTGGATGTAATCGGGCTCTTCGTCTTTACGCGTGACCGCGCGCGGCTCTTGCAGCACGATTTCTTCGAGCGTGTCGAAGATCGACAGCGGCACTTCGTTGCGGAGCGAAAGCGTGCGCAATCGCATCAATCGCGCGCGCGCGGAAGAGTCGATGGTCGTGCCGGCACAGGAAGCCAGGATTCGCTTGTACTCGTCGATGAGCTGCTGATTGTCGGGATGGCGGTAGATGACGTCGATCTGGATGCGCTCGCGCTGATAGGGATCGATGGTGTCCGGCTCCGTGACGATCTCTTCAATCGCGGACGAGACGTCGTCCACCGCGCGCGTTTTCGCGTACGCCTGCTGACAGAGATCGGCCAGGCGCTGGTTGGCGCGATGGACGACGCGCACGATGACGAGCGTCGTGTCCGGCTCGCCAAGCGCCTCGAGCAGTTCATGCGCGAGCGCGAGGAATTGTCCCGCGCCGACCCTGCGCGAGCGTTTCAACAACTTGCCGACGCTCTTGAGCGTCGCTTCCTGCCGATCGCCGACGTCTTCGTAGCGCTTGCGGTCATCGACGAAGAAGAAGTAATTCGCAACGGCGTTGCCCTGCAGAAAGAGGCTATCCCACCGCTCGAATCCTTGCGTGTTCTCCGTGAAGCGCAGCTCGTGGTGTTTTGCATCGACGGTCGTGCCATACAACACCAGCCGGTTCACGACCTCCGCGTTCAACAGATCGCCGACCGGAAGGTGCCCGCCGAACATGTACTCGCCGAAGATGCCGCCGTTCCCCCGAAACTTCACCCCCTCGGGATTCAGGACCACTTCCGACAGCCCACCGAAATAGCGGATGACATCCCCGCGCGGCGCCGAGATCTGCTCGAAAAAGAACCGCCGGTCCACATCCGGCCCCACCACGACCGCGAAGTACTCGATGGCCGTGCCGACGAAGCCGTGGTGGACGATGGCGCGGATCACGTTGGCGATTGTAGTAGCTCGCAGCTCGCAGCTCTCAGCTCTCAGGAAAACCGACACCGCGGGCGGGCGGGCCTGAGCTGCGAGCTGAGAGCCGCGAGCTAAGCTCGCGGATGCGCTTTCTTGTACACCGCGATCAACTGCCAGTCGTTGAGGTGCGTGTATTTCTGCGTCGTCGACAGCGATGAGTGGCCGAGGAGCTCCTGGATGCCGCGAAGGTCGGCGCCGGCGTTGAGGAGATGCGTGGCGAAGGAGTGTCGCATCGTGTGCGGGGAGATGCCGGCCCGCAGCGAGGCCTGGTGCAGGTATCCGTCGAAGAGGCGTCGGACGCTGCGTGTGGTGATGCGCGCGCCGCGATAGTTGACGAACACGGCCTGTTCGTCGGCGTCGGTGACGAGATCACCGCGCACGGCCATCCACGCGCGCAACGCCGCCTCGGCTTTCGTGCCGAACGGGACGATGCGCTCTTTCGATCCCTTGCCGTGAACCTTCACGAGCCGCGCGCGCAACTCGAGATCATCGATGTCGATGCCGACCAGTTCTCCGATGCGCAGGCCGGACGCGTAGAGCAGCTCGAGAAATGCGGCGTCGCGCAGGCCGAGGGGGCCGGAGCAATCGGGCTGTTCGAGCAATAGCGCAACGTCGGACGGCTGCATCACCGCGGGCAGATGTTTCTCGCGTTTCGGAGTGGCCACCGTGCGCGCCGGATTGGCCTCGACCACACCCTCGCGGACGAGAAACTTGAAGAACGACCGCAGCGCCGAAAGATGCCGCGCCACGCTGGCCCGAGCCAGCTTCCGGCGCGACAGATGCGCGAGATAAGAACGAACGGTGAGGTGATCGACGCGCGCCAGCTCGATCTGATCGCGTCCCATCGTGAAGTAGTCGTTGCAGAGAAAGCCGGTGAACGACTCCAGATCGTCGCGATAGGCACTGATCGTGTTCGAGGAAACGTTCCGCTCGTACGTCAGGTAATCGAGGAAATCGCCGATCTCGTTCTTCACACCCAACCCATCCCGCGGAAAGCGTAGCAGAACTCTCCGCGCCGCAGCGCTTTGGAGTGCGGCGGCTCTGCTGCCGCTTTGGGTAGCGTGCAACGGAGCTGTACTTGCAACGCTACCGAAAGCGGCGGCAAGCCGACCGCACTCCAAAGCGCGTCGCGCAGAGAACACTTCGCCCTCCGACTTTGTGCTAGCGTACGCCTCCCTCGGAGGCTGCATGTCTGAATCCACGGAACCGCTGAAAAAGACCCCGCTGAATGAGCTCGAAAAGGCTCTGGGCGGGAAGATGGTGGACTTCGGCGGTTGGGAGCTTCCGGTGCAGTTCAGCGGGATCCTCGAAGAGCATGAGGCGGTGCGCAGCGACGCCGGCGTGTTCGATGTTTCGCACATGGGCGAGATCACGGTGAAGGGGCCGCAGGCGCTGGATCTGTTGCAGCGCGCGACCTGCAATGACGTGATGAAGCTTGCCAACGGACGCGCGCATTACACCGGTCTGCTCTATCCGAACGGCGGGTTCGTCGACGACATCCTGATCTATCAAATCGCGCGTGACGATTTCTTCCTCGTGGTCAATGCTTCGAACGCGGACAAGGATTTCGCCTGGCTGCAGCAAGCCGCGCAGGGTATGGACGCCGGCGTCAGAAACGTGAGCGCCGATTACGCACAGCTCGCAGTCCAGGGGCCGAATGCCGAGCGCGTGCTGCAGACGATGACGAGCGTGCCGCTGGCGGACATCAAGTACTACCACTTCGATCGCGGCGACGTGGACGGCGCCCCTGCCATCGTCTCGCGGACGGGTTACACGGGCGAGGATGGCTTCGAGGTTTACGTGGCTCCCAAGCACGCTCCGCGCATCCTGCAGAAGCTCGTCGATGCGGGCGTGAAACCATGCGGTCTCGGCGCGCGCGATACGCTGCGCCTCGAAGCGAAGATGGCGCTCTACGGCAACGACATCGACGAAACGACCACGCCCATCGAAGCCGATCTCGGCTGGATCGTGAAGCTCGACAAGGGCGATTTCACAGGGCGCAACGTGCTCGCACGCGAGAGGCAGGAAGGTCCGCGCCGCAAGCTGGTGGGCTTCGAGATGGTGGATCGCGGCATCGCCCGGCACGGCTATCCGGTGGTCGGCGGGAACGAAGAGATCGGCGTCGTGACCTCGGGCACGCATTCGCCGACGTTGAAAAAGGCGATCGGACTCGCTTATCTTCCGCTCGACAAGTCGGCCCAGGGGACCGAGTTCATGGTACTGATTCGCGGCAAAGAGACCCGGGCACGCGTCGTCCCAACCCCGTTCTACAAACGCGCCAGGTAACTCGGGCGCAGATCCGATACGAAGCCGCGAACGACCGCGCCGCCACACTCTTTGAGGAGACAATCGAATGGCCAATCCTGAAGACAACCGGTATGCAAAGAGCCACGAATACGTGCACGTGGAAGGCAACATCGGTACGATCGGTATCACCGAATACGCACAGAAAGAGCTCGGCGATGTCGTGTTCGTCGAGTTGCCGCAGGTCGGCACTGAGCTCGAGGCCGGCGACGAGTTGGGAAGCATCGAATCGGTGAAAGCCGTCTCCGAGCTTTTCGTTCCGGTGTCGGGCGAAGTCGTCGAAGTCAACGAAGCGCTCGTCGACAACCCCGCCCTCGTCAACACCGATCCCTGGGGCGATGGCTGGATGGTGCGCATCAAGCTCGCCGACGTGACGGAAACCGACGACCTGATGACCGCCGAAGAGTACGACGAGTACCTCGAGAAGGAAGCTGGACACTGACGTGGATTGAGGATGAAGGATTGAGGATTGAGGATTGCCGCGAGGCACACTCCTCCGAAAAAATCCTCAATCCTCAATCCTCAATCCTCAATCCAAGTTCACCATGACCTTGCCCGATCCGACCGACCCCCGCTCTTCCCATCGCTACATCCCGAACGCCGGCGAAGACATCCGGGAGATGCTGGCGGTCATCGGCGTCGATTCGATCGACGCGCTGTTCGAGACGATTCCCGCCGAGGTGAAGCTCTCGGGGTTGCTCGACATCCCTGGACCGTGGTCGGAGATCGAAACGCGGCGCTGGTTCCGCGGTCTGGCGGCGCGCAACGTCACCGCCGTCGATCACGCTTCGTTTCTCGGCGGCGGCTCGTACGCGCACTATCAGCCGGCCTGCATCGATCAACTGCTGCTGCGCTCCGAGTTTCTGACCGCATACACACCGTATCAACCCGAGGTCTCGCAGGGAACGCTGCAATCGATCTTCGAATATCAGACGCACCAATGCCTGCTCACCGCGCTCGATGTCGCCAACGCTTCGCTCTATGACGGTTCGACTGCGTTGTGCGAGGCGGTGTTGCTCGCCGAGCGCCTGACGAAAGGCAAGAACAAGGTCGTTCTCGCCAAGTCGATTCATCCCCAGTATCTGCAGACGGTTCGCACCTACCTTCAGAACCTCGGCATCGAGATCGTGGAAGTGGGCTGGGGCGCGGATGGACGCATCGACCTCGATGCTCTCCGCGCCGCGACCGAAGGCGCGTTCGCAGTGGCCGTGCAATCGCCGAACTTTCTCGGCGTGATCGAGGACTACGACGCCATCGCGCAGGCAGTGCCGGACCTGACCAAAATCTCCGTCGTCGCCGAGGCTACTTCGTTCGGCATCCTGGCCCCGCCGGGACAACACGGATTCGACATTTGCGTCGGCGAAGGACAGGCCTGGGGCGTGCCGACGCAGTTCGGCGGCCCGTACGTCGGTTTCATGGTCGTGCGCGAGGCGCTGAAGCGCCACATGCCCGGACGCCTCGTGGGTGAAACGGTGGATGTGGACGGCAAGCGCGCCTATGTCTTGACGCTGGCGACGCGTGAGCAACATATCCGCAGGGGCAAAGCCACCTCGAACATCTGCACGAACGAGGCGCTCATCGCGCTCGCAGCGAACATGTATCTCTCGCTGATGGGCAAAGAAGGGCTGCGCGAAGTGGCCACCCAGTGTGTGCAGAAAACTGCCTATCTGCGACAGAAGCTGCAGCAGATCCACGGCGTGGAGTTGCCGTTCAGCGGCCCGGTCTACAACGAGTTCGTGCTGCGGACGCCGTTCCCCGCGGTCGACATCCTTCGCGATCTGGAGCGCGAGAAGATCCTCGGCGGGATTCCGCTGGGCGGCTTCTTCGAAGACTCCGACCGCGACTTTCTCGTCGCAGTGACCGAGCTGAACTCGCGCGAGCAACTCGACCAGTTCGCCTCCGCGCTGAGCGCGGCCATTTCCCGGGAGCGTCGATGACCACGACAGCAGCCGAACCTGAAGTCACCCACGCCACGAAGCCCTCCGCGCTCGAGGCTTTGATTTTCGAGCGCTCGCGCAGCGGCCGGCGCGGCTATCAGCTTCCCGATCTCGACGTGCCCGAGCAGTCGCTCGACGACGTTCTTCCCGCGGCGCTGCGTCGCGAGGAGGTTCAGGACGAGGTCGAAGTCTCCGAGGTCGACGTCATCCGGCACTTCACCCGGCTCTCGAAACTCAACCTCTCCATTGATGCAGGATTGTACCCATTAGGCTCGTGCACGATGAAGCACAATCCGCGGATCAATGAGGAGATCGCGCGCACGCCCGGCTTCGCGCATTCGCACCCGATGCAGGCCGAGCATCAGGTCCAGGGAAACCTGGAGTTGCTGTGGTGGCTCGAGCAAACGCTCAAAGAGATCTTCGGGATGCCGCGCGTCACCTTGCAGCCAGTTGCCGGCGCGCACGGCGAGCTGGCCGGAATCCTGATGGTCCACAAGGCGCTGGCGAAGAGCGGCAACGCGCGCAAGTACATCCTCATCCCCGATTCCGCGCACGGAACGAACCCGGCCTCTGCGGCTTTTGCCGGTTACGAGATCAGGGAACTGAAATCGAACAGCCGCGGCACCGTCGACCTCTCCGTGCTGGCCGAGGCGGTGACGGAAGATGTCGCGGCGCTGATGGTCACCGTGCCGAACACGCTGGGCGTGTTCGAGTCCGAGATCCGCAAGATGGCGGACATCCTTCACGCCAAGGGCGCCTATCTCTACTGCGACGGCGCGAACCTCAACTCATTCGTCGGCATCGCCCGGCCCGGCGACATGGGCATCGACGTCATCCACTCGAACCTGCACAAGACCTTCTCCACGCCCCATGGCGGCGGAGGCCCGGGCGCGGGACCGGTGGGAGTGAGCGAGCGTTTGCTGCCGTACCTGCCGACACCGACGGTAGAGCGGCGCGAGGACGGGACCTTCTATCTCGACTACAACCATCCCGACTCGATCGGCCGCATGCGGGCGTTCAATGGCAACTTCAACGTGCTCGTGCGCGCATTGACGTACATGCGCTCGATGGGTCCGACCGGCCTGCGCCGCATCGCGCAACTGGCCGTGCTGAACGCGAACTACATCCGCGCGCGCCTCAAAGGCCACTATCACCTGCCGTACACCGCGCCGTCGATGCACGAGGTCGTCTTCAGCGACAAGAACCAGACACCGAAAGACGTTCACACGCTCGACATCGCCAAGCGGCTGATGGACTTTGGCTTTCATCCGCCGACGATCTACTTCCCGCTGATCGTTTCCGGCGCGCTCATGATCGAGCCGACCGAGAGCGAGCCGAAGGAAGAGCTGGATGCCTTCTGCGAAGCGATGATCGCCATCGCCATCGAAAGCCAGGAACGCCCCGAGCTCGTCCGCAGCGCCCCGCACACCACTCCCGTCCGCCGCCTCGACGAAGCGCGCGCCGCACGGCAGCCGGTGTTGCGGTGGAAGCCGTAGGGGGCCGCCCGCGGGGAGTCGCAAAGTCTCAAAGTCTCAAAGTCGCAAAGGAACTGCGGTTCGTGCCGACCTCTTTGAGACTTTGCGACTTTGCGACTTTGAGACTCTCCACCGTTGAGAGTCGCAAGACCTGACGCCGCACCGTTGTAGACTCCTCCCGCCGTGCCGATCTACGACGACGAAGATACCGATCGATTCGATAAGACGCTGTCGATGCGGCGGATGCCTTCGAACACTTTGCCGCAGCAGGAGCTGCCGGCGGACAAGCGGGCTGCCGAGCGGCGGCAATCGAACGCGCGCATTCTGATCGGGGCGGTCATCGTCATCGCGGTGCTGCACCTGGCCAAGCCGGTGGTCGTGCCGGTGGCGCTGGCGGTGTTGTTCTCGTTTCTCCTGACGCCGATCGTGGTGCGCCTGGAACGGACGTTCCTACGCCGCACCGGCGCGATCGTGTTGTCCCTGGGATTGACGACCGCTGCGATCGGTTTCGGCGGCTGGTGGATCTATCAGCAGTTCAATGCCGTGGCCGTTGAGCTTTCCACTGCGGCGAGCAGCAAGAACGTCGAGGACAAACTGGCGGTCCTGCGCAATCAGGGCGGCGGCCGGTTCGCAGTCTTCGAGGGATGGATTCAGAAAGTTGCCGCGGTCGGCGACAAGCCCGAGCGCGCCGATCTGAAAGTGCGCGTCATTCCCGAACGGAAAACGCTCGGCGAGCGTTACGAAGAAGTGGCGCCGACCGTGGAAGGCGTCGCCGCAACGTTCCTCGTCGTCGTGGTCGTGTTCTTCCTGCTGCGCGACCGCGAGCAATTGCGCGACAAATTGTTGCGCATCGCCGGACGCGCGCATCTCACCGTCACCACGCAGGCCATCGGCGAAACGTCGCAGCGCATCAGCCGCTACCTGCTCACCATCGCTCTACTCAACTTAGGATTTGGCTTACTCATCGGGCTTGGGCTATGGATGTTGCGCGTGCCGCACGCCGCGCTATGGGGCGTGCTGGCCGGACTGCTGCGCTTCGTGCCGTACATCGGCGCGGTAGTCAGCGCCGCGGCGCCGACGTTCCTGGCGTTCGCCGTTTTTCCGAACTGGTACACGCCTCTGGCGGTCCTCGGCTTGTTCGTCTTCAGCGATCAGATGATCGGCGGCTTCATCGAGCCGATCGTGGTCGGACATAGCGTCGGCGTTTCGCCTGTGGCCTTACTACTCGCGGCGATTTTCTGGGGCTGGTTGTGGGGACCCGTTGGTCTGTTGCTGGCCACGCCGATCACCGTCTGCCTCACCGTCGGGGGCGAGTTCATCCCCGCGTTGCGAATATTTTCGATCATGTTCGGCAGCGAAGATCCGCTGGAGGGCTATCTCAGTTTCTACAACCGTCTGTTGCTGCGCGATCGCCCCGGCGCCATCGCCATCGCCGACCGCTACGCCGAAGCGGCCACGATGGAAGAGATGTTCAACGATCTCTTCATCCCCACGCTCTCCTTCGCGCAGGAAGAGCTGGACCGCAAACGCATCACGCAGGCGCACGATCACTTCATCAAAGACGTCGTGCGCGAACTGATCATCCGCTTCGGCGACCGCAACTCCGGCACGCCCGATCCCACAAAGCACATCGTCGGCGTGTCCGTCGCCGGCGAGCGTCTCTCCCTCGGCACACTCATGCTCACGCAGCTCCTGCGCAGCGAAGGCTACACCGCCGACTACTTCACCGACCTCCCCGAGCAGGAGCTCGTCGCCTTCATCAACGAAGTCAAACCCGAGGCCGTCTTCGTCTCCTGCGCCAACCAGGACCACCTCGAGCAAGGCTACGCCCTCCTCCAACTCCTCTCCGCCAACTTCCCCGACCTCGCCATCATCGGAGGCGGATCCGCCTTCTCCCGCGACCGCACCCGCACCATCTCCGCCGGCGCCACGTACGTCCCTTCCACGCTCAAAGAAGCGAAGGACGACTTCATCTCCCAACGAAAAGGGGCGAGGAAGAAGGCAGCCGGAAGGTTATCGGCGACGTTTTCGGGGACGAGATTTCGGGTACCGCCGCCGGGGTGACGCCTACGTTCGGTGTGACCAGTACGCCGGCTCCTTGCTCTGATGCGCGATGGCCACGATTACGATCAAGTCCTGTTTGATCTGATACACGATCGTGTAGGGAAACCGCCACGGCAGCACGAACTCGTGAGTGCCGAATTCACCTTCCGCGTATCGCCGCGGAGCTTCCGCGATTCGTGAAATCCCGGTCTCGATCTCATGTGCGAACGCCACGGCGGCGAGAGGACTGCGTCGGAGATAGAACGCCTTACCCTCTCTCAGGTCTATTCGCGCTTCCGGGTGAAGCTTCACCCTCATCGGTCGGCGAACAATTCCGCGCGGACGGCTTCCCAGTCCAGGAGCTCGACCGATCCGTCATCTATTTCATGGATACGCCGCTCGATCTCTCTCGACCAAGCGGCCTTGACCGCAGGAGTCGGTGGCGGATCGAGGCTCTCCAGCATCACACCCGCGAGCGTCGCACGATCAGACTCCGGAAGCTCAACAGCGTCTCGGATTAGCTCCTTCAGGTCACGCGCCATGGTTTGATTCTACTCCGAGCTCCATGGTCGTTGTCACGACTCGTCATATGGAAGCTGCTTATTCTAACGGCCAGCACACAACCGCCGGAACTGCTTCTGACATCAGGCTGCTGACGGAGAGTCTTTTCGCGCGTCCTCGATATACGACTTTGTCGCGAGAATATTGCGATATCGCTCAGCATACGTGCGACGCGACGTTTTGGAACTGGCGATCCGCCGCAGAACGACACAGGAGATGCCTGTCATTACCGACGTTGGCAAGATAGGCCACCAGAACCGCTGATTGTCAAGAAATGCGAAGCCGATAGCGCATGCAGCGAAGATATTCACGAGTACGGAGATGGCGCCAACCGTCGAAGAATCGCTGAAAAACTGCTTCCGCTCCTGCGTAAGTTCGTGGAACACGGACTCCCATCTCAGCTGATATTCGGTTAGTGGCTCGATCGCAGTTTTAATATAAACGCCAAGGCGACGGGCTCCGTCAGTTGACCAGAACAGACTCTGAAGCATCGCCAGCGTCAACAGCTCAGCCACAAGAACGCAGAATGTCCACAAGAACGCTTGACGGCGTGGATCGGCGATAGCATCGCCCATCCGTTCCGAGAGATAGTATGGGATTGCGTAGACAACAGCGACGGCGGGAATGTAGAACTTCACGGCAGAACGCTCAGCTTCGCCAAGAGCGAGAATCTCTTGACGGAGCGCCGCGAATTCAACAGCCGCCCATGAGTTATTGTCCATCGGGTTCTCCTTCGATGAATATCGGCCTCAGTAGGAGAGGCACGGACGTGCATGTTCCCTACCCGTCGGGCGCTCTTCGCTGCTGCTAACTTGACTCTTCGCTTCGCTCAGAGTTGAACGACTACCCCGGCGGCCAACCGAACTGCCGTCCCCCAAGCAAATGCACGTGGATGTGGAACACGGTCTGTCCGGCGCCGGGGCCGTTGTTGACGACGATGCGGTAGCCGTCGGTTTCGAGTTTTAGGTCGCGGGCGATTTCTGTGGCGCGGAGGATGGTGGTGCCGATTACGGCGACGTCGGCCGGGGTCATGTCGTCGAGGGAGGGGATGTGTTTGCGGGGGATGACCAGGACGTGGGTCGGGGCCTGGGGGGTGATGTCGTGGAAGGCGATGACGTCATCGGATTCGAAGAGTTTCTTGGCGGGGATCTCTCCGGTGGCGATGCGGCAGAAGAGGCACTGCGCGTTACTCATGCTGCATGGATGATACGACGACGCGTGGAATCCCTGCGAGGTCGGGGAGAAAGGCGTCGATGGTGAAGCCTTTGACCTGCGCGAGGTTCCGCAACGTTTGTTCCTGTCCGTATCCGACTTCGAGGATGAGATGGCCGCGCGGCGTGAGCAGAGCACGCGCCTGATCGAAGATGCGGTCGATGATCTCCATTCCGCTTGGTCCGGGCGTGAGCGCGATGCGAGGCTCGTGGATGCGGACTTCGACGGCCAGCTCTTCGTACTCGGCGAGGGGAACGTAGGGCGGGTTCGAGACAATGACGTCGAACGGGCCGCGCACTGCTGACAGCAGATCGGAGGCGGCCAGGATCACGCGCGATTGCAGTCGCGCGCGATTGATTGCGGCTACCGCGAGCGCTTCGACGGAACGATCGACGCTGACGACATGCAGGTCCGGCCGCTCTCGCTCGATGGTGATGGCGATGCAGCCGCTGCCGCTGCCGATGTCGATGACGCGACCGCCTTGCGGCGCGTGTTCGAGCGCTGCTTCGACGAGCAGCTCGGTCTCGGGGCGCGGGATGAGCACGCGATCGTCGACGTAAAAGTCGCGCGAGTAGAACTCCGTGCGTTTGCGGATGTACTGCAGCGGCTCGCCGGCGTAGCGACGCGCCAGCAACGCTTCTAGCGGCGCGGTGTCGACGAGTGTTTCGCCGAATGCGAGGAGCCACGACAACGGGCGATCGAGAAGGTCGCCGAGGAGCAGATCGACATCGCGCGGGTTGATGCCGCGTTGCAGGGCGTCCTCGCGGTAGCGGAAGCGGATGTCGTCGAGGCGTTGGAGGGTCATGGAGCGCCGCTACCATCATCGCGAGAGCCGCCCCTCACCCTAGCCCTCTCCCCATTGCGGTGAGGCTGCAATGGGGAGAGGGG
>JALYJW010000064.1 GCA_030775085.1 Acidobacteriota bacterium
GGAGAAGGCTACCCAATTTGGATTGCGCGAGATTCAAGTAGCCTTCTCCCCTCCGCAGAGGGGAGAAGGTGCCGAAGGCGGATGAGGGGTCGCCCTCGTGGCAGAACGCAAGGTTTGTCATCCACCTCACCTGTGGCGCTCTCTACGCGTGCAACCCAATGAAATTCGGCTCAGGCTGAATCTCCACGCCGAACCTTTCCCGCACGCGCTCCTGGATCATCCGCACCAGCTCCACCACTTCCGCAGCCGTTCCCCGGCCGCGATTCACGATGGCCAGCGTGTGCTTGCTCGACAGTCCGACGTTACCGTGCGTAAAGCCTTTCTGAAAACCGGCCTGTTCGATCAGCCACGCCGCCGATAGCTTCACGTCATCGCCCGCGGGGAAGTGCGGCGCCTCAGGTGCGCGCGCCGCGAATGCCGCGTATTCGTCGGCGGTCAGCACGGGATTCATGAAGAACGAGCCGTCGCTGCGCGTGTCGGGATCGCGAGGGTCGAGCACCATTCCCTTTCGCTTGCGGATGGCGATCACCGACTCGCGCACGCCGGCCAGATCGTCCAGAGTGACACCGCGCTCGGCGACATACTTTTGCAGCTCGGGATACTTCACCGTGGCCTGTCCGCCGGCGCGCAGGCGGAACGTCACGGAGAGCACGACGTAGCGCTCGCGCTCGATATTCTTGAAAAGACTGGAGCGATAGCCGAAGCGGCATTCTTCATTCGTCAGCCAGACCACCCGCCGCGTCGTGCGATCGAGCGCTTCGACGCGCGCCACCGTCTCGCTCACTTCCTGTCCGTATGCGCCGACATTCTGGATCGGCGTCGCGCCGGTCGAACCCGGGATCCCGGAGAGGCATTCGATCCCCGCCCACTCTCTGCGCACGGCGTATTTGACGAAGCGATCCCATGGCTCGCCCGCCGCCACCTTCACCATCACGAATCCGGCCGTTACGTTCGCCGCCGTGATGCCGCGCAGGTCGAGCTGGATGACCAGGCCCGGAAAGCCATCATCGGAAATCAGCAGATTGCTTCCGCCGCCGAGGAAAAACACCGGCTGTTCGTGACTGCGCGCCCACTCCAGCGCCTCCTGCACGTCATCGACACTGGCCGCGCGAAAAAAGAATCGCGCCGGACCACCAATACCAATGGTGGTCAACGGCGCGAGAGAAACGTTCTCTTGTAGCTGCATCAAACTCCGGGCATAGCCTTCTTCAGCGGACGCAGAAGCAGGAACAGCACCACCGCCATCACGAACGCCAGACCAGCCAGGAAGATGAAGAATGCCGAGTGGCTCCACAGATCCCAGTACTTGCCGATGCCGGTGAGCTTGTTGCCGATGGCCGTGGCGGCGAACCAGCCACCCATCATCAGGCCGCGCATGCGAATCGGAGCGACCTTCGAAACGAGAGCCAGTCCCATCGGGCTGAGCATCAGCTCGCCCAGCGAGATCACGCCGTACATCAGGATCAGCCACCACAGCGAAGCCTTGGTGGTCGGTCCCGTCACGATCTGAGTCGCGTCATGGCTTTCGAGGCGCACGAAGTCGCCCGGCTGCGGCGTGCTGCTGCTGTTGGTCACCCGCCAGGCGTCGAGCGTGACGGTCTCCGTGCCCTTCTGCACCTGGATCGGCGTGGCCGGAACGGTGATGGCCAGATGCTCGCGCGCTTCCTTGGCAATCGATACCCAGGTACCGCTGGCATCGGCCTTTTCGACGCGGAAGGCCGGCTTGTCGAAGCCGTGCTGCACCGCCGCGAAGTAGAGGATGACCATGGAGACGCCGGTGAGGGCCATGCCGTACATGATCTTGGTGGGCGTCGATGGTTCGAGGCCGCGTTTGTCGAGCCAGCCCCAGAACCAGGCCAGGGGAAGCGACAGTACGACGATCCAGATGGCGTTGATGGCGTTGGAGAGAATGCCGCCCGCCTTGATGAAGGTCCACTGCGTGTGGTCCTCGGCCCAGAACGTCAGCGTGAGGCTGTTCTGGTGGAAGATCATCCAGAACACGATCACGATCAGGAAGATCACGATCAACGCCACGATGCGCTTCCACTCCGGCACCGCCGCCATGTTGCGCGCTTCTTCATTGAGGACCGGCGGCAGATCTTCGGTCACCGCGATTGCGTTCGGATCCTTCGCCGCAGCATCGGCGGCACGCATCGACTCGCTCTTGCCGCGGATGCGGTCGGCGTGGCGAACGTGCTTCTGGTTCAAGCTGAAAATGATCACGGAGATGACCATGCCGATGGCGCCCATGAAGAACGCCGGATGGAATCCCCACCGCGGCTGGATGAATCCGGCCACGATCGGCGCCAGCGCCGCGCCGACGTTGATGCCCATGTAGAAGATCAGGTAGGCCTTGTCTTTGAGGTGACTGCCTTCCGAATAGAGGTTGCCGACCATCGAAGAGACGTTCGGTTTGAAGAAGCCGTTGCCGATGACCAGACAGCCCAGCGCGGCATAGACGATCATCAGGTTGTCCGGCACTGCCAGCAGCGCGTGGCCGGCGATGAAGAAGGCCGCGCCGATCAGGATGGCCTTGCGGAAACCGAGGAAGAGGTCCGCCAGCAAACCGCCGAGCAGCGGCGTGAAGTAGACGAACATCAGGTACCAGGACTGAACATTGGCGGCTTCGGCATTCGTGAAACTGAAGCCTTGCACCGTGTCTCGCAGATAGAGCGCGAGCATGGCATTGACGGTGTAGAAGCTGAAGCGCTCCCACATCTCGCTGCCGAAGAGAACGTACAAGCCTTTCGGGTGTTTTTCAGTCGCGGCAGTGGCCATATCTCTCCCTTTTTCGACGAACGATGGCCGACGATACAAGATCTTTACCGGGCAGGGCTAGAAAACCCTTCGAAACAGGCTCGCGAGGAGCTTAGAACGTCTTGAACACCGCTTCCTCGAACGCATCTCCCACGAACATGCGCGAGACGCCGGAATCGCAGTAGGCCCAGTCGTGGCTGATGCCGGTGACCATCAGCGACTCGTCGGGACAGAGCTCGCCGAGGGCCAGACCGAGCGTGTTCACGTCGGTGCGCATCTCCGTGGCGTACAACGACTGAATCACGAAAGTCGACTCGAACGGCAGCGCCACGACCGTGCCGAGGCGGTCGAGCGCTTCGTGCAGCTCGGAGTAATCGGCGCCCGGCGTGAGGCTGTGGCGCACCAGAAGAAAATCGCGCGCGATGGTGAACTGCGTGCAGGCCACCAGCAGCCTCGAATCCGGCGCCGTCTGCGAGCGCAGGTACCGAACCAGCGGCGCCGCATGCCGCCCCTCGGGCAGAAATACCTGCCAGCTCTGATCGAAGTTGGGGTCCGCACCGAGCCGCCGCATCACGTGAGAAACCTCGACCGTGAGCTCGCCCTCATAGCAGATCTGGAACAGCCTGACCTCACCCATCACACCCTCCCGTGCAGGCCCGTGCCGCGTTGTGGGACCACGTGATGGTAACAGACCGGATTGAGGATTGAGAATCCTCAATCCTCAATCCTTCATCCTCAATCCGCTTTTACCGCACGCCCAACTGCCCCATCACCCACGCATAGTCGTGCGCGTCTTCGCGCAGTTTGTCGTAGCGGCCCGAGGCTCCGCCGTGGCCGGCGCCCATGTTCACGCGCAGCAGCAGGACGTTCTCGTCGGTCTTGTTCGCGCGCAGGCGGGCCACCCACTTCGCGGCTTCCCAGTAGCCGACCTGGCTGTCGTTCAGCGACGTGCGGACGAGCATGGCCGGGTAGGCTTTCTTCTGCACGTTGCCGTACGGGTCGTAGCTCTTCATGTACAGGTAGGCATCCTTCTCGTTCGGATTGCCCCACTCGATGTACTCCTGCGTGGTGAGCGGCAACGTGGAATCGAGCATCGTGTTGATGACGTCGACGAACGGCACATACGCCAGGACCGCCTTGAACAGATCGGGACGCATGTTCACCACCGCGCCCACGAGCAGGCCGCCGGCGCTGCCGCCGGAGATGGCCAGCTTTTCCTTCGACGTATAGCCTGTCTTGACGAGGTGATCGGCCACGTCGATGAAGTCCGTGAAGGTGTTCTTCTTGGTCATCATGCGACCCTGCTCGTGCCACTCCTTGCCCATTTCACCGCCGCCGCGGATGTGGGCGATCGCGTAGATCACGCCGCGGTCCACGAGCGAGAAACGGTTGAAGCTGAAGCCGTCCGGCATCGACAAGCCGTACGAGCCGTACGCGTAGAGCATCAGCGGATTCTTTTTCTTCGCGTCGAGATCCTTGCGATAGACCATCGCCACAGGGATCTTCGCGCCGTCACCGGCCGTGACGAAGAAGCGCTCGACTTTGTATTTGGCCGGGTCGTATCCGCCCAGCACCTCGGTGCGCTTGAGGAGCGTCTGCTTGCGCGAGTCGAGATCGTAGTCATACACCGAGGAGGGCGTGATGAAGGACTGATACGTGTAGCGATAGGCGTTCGTGTCGAACTCCGCGTTGGAATTCGGGAAGACCGCGTAGGCCGGCTCGGGGAAGCTGACGCGGTGTGATTTCGGCGAGTCGGCGCGCAGATCGTAGATCTCGAGCTGATTGAGCCCGCCTTCGCGCATGCGGACGACCATGTGGTCCTTGAAGAGATCGATCGCCTCGATGCGTACCGGCTTGCGATACGGCACGAGCTCTTTCCAGTTGGCCGTCGCGTAGTCACCCACCGGTGCCGTCACGACGCGGTAATTGATCCCGGCGTCGTTGGTCATGATGTAGAAGCGGTCGCCGCGATGATCGGCGTAGTACTTGTGGTCGGTCTTGCGCGCCACCATCACCACCGGCGCGGTCGCCGGCTTCGCAGCAGGGATCAGGCGCGTTTCATTGGTGGTCTTGCTGTCGGAGACGAGGAAGATCCATTCGCCGCTTCGCGAGCGATCGACGTAGACGTCGTACAGCTCGTCTTTTTCTTCATAGAGCAGCGTGTGCTCGGTCGTGCCGGTCTCTGTCGTTCTGAGCTCTGTCGTTCCGAGAACCAAACGGAAGATCTGGTTCGACCGCTTGGCGTCGTTCTCGATGCTGTAGAAGAGCGTCTTGTTATCCTTCGACCACTCCACGCTCCCGACGCGCTCGGCCAGAGTCTCGGACACCTTCCCGGTGCGCAGATCCTTGACGAACAGCTTGTACTGGCGATAGCCGTTGTCGTCGGTGCTGAACGCGAGCAGGTTCGCGTCGTCGGACACGACCGCCGAGCCGATGGACATGAACTTCTTTCCCTCGGCCAGCACGTTCACGTCGAGCAGGATTTCCTCCGCCGCTTCGAGGTTGCCCTTCTTCCGTGCGTGGATCGGGTACTGCTTTCCCTCCACCGTGCGCGTGTAATAGAGGTACGCGCCCTTGCGATATGGCACCTGGATGTCGGTCTGCTTGATGCGGCCCAGCATCTCGTCATAGAGCTTCTGCTGCTGCTCTTCGGTCGGCTTCATCACTGCATCCGCGTAGGCGTTCTCCGCGTCGAGATAGGCGATGGTCTCCGCGCTTTTCTTGTCGCGCAGCCAGCCGTACTCGTCGACGCGCTCCTCGCCGTGGAGCGAGAGGGTCTGCGGGATTCGTTTCGCCACCGGCGGCTTCGCCGTTTCAGCGATCGTGTTCAAGGCCAGCATGCTCATGATGAGAGACGGGAAGATGAATTTCTTCACCGGGATTCCTCCAACTTCGTAATGGGCGCTTGGGGCGCGCCGGATGGGAACGGCCCTGGCCGCGCGAAGATTTCTTACGCGGTGCGGCCGTAGAACGTCTGCGTGTTCCCGCACTGGCGACACCAGTAGTGCAGCGAATCCCGCCGTGCCCACGGGTTGGCGGCATCACAGACCGTGCACTCGGTCTCGTGCGGAAGGAACGGGCGCTCGCAGTGGTCGCAGGCCAGCGGCCGGCCCTGCGCGTTCACGTCGTCCTCACAACTGACTTCCTTGCAACGGGGGCAGCGCCAGCAAACAGCCATCGTGCTAAGTCATCCCCTTAATTTGGAGAAGAATAGCACACGATTATTTTACTGCGTTTTCGTCCAGCTTTCCTTCAGCGTAGCCGTGCGGTTGAACACCATCCGCTCCGCGGTCGAATCACTGTCGACGCAGAAATAGCCGAGGCGCTCGAACTGGTAGCGAGAGAGGGGAGGTGCGCCGGCGAGGGACGGCTCGAGCTTCGCGTGCATCAGAACCTCGAGCGAATTTGGGTTCAGGTGCGCGAGAAAATCGCCGCCCTCTTCCGGATCCTCGACGTTGAACAGACGATCGTACAAACGCACTTCGCAATCGAGCGCATGCTCCGCCGAGACCCAGTGCAGCGTCGCCTTCGGTTTGCGGCCGTCGGGCGAGTCTCCGCCGCGTGTTGCCGGATCGTAGGTAGCGCGCAGCTCGACGATCTCGCCGCTCTCATCTTTGATGACGCCGGTGCAGGTGATGAAGTACGCGGAGCGCAGTCGCACTTCGCGTCCCGGCGCGAGGCGGAAGAACTTCTTCGGCGGATCTTCCATGAAGTCTTCGCGCTCGATGTAGAGGACTTTCGAGAACGGCACGCGGCGCATGCCAAGCGATGCGTCGTCGGGGCTCATCGCCGACTCCAGCTCCTCCGACTGTCCTTCGGCGTAGTTTTCAATCACGACGCGCAGCGGGCGCAATACCCCCATCACGCGCGGCGCGGTCTTGTTCAGATCCTCGCGGATCGAAAACTCGAGCAGGCCGGCGTCGATCACGTTCTCGCGCCGCGCCACGCCCACGCGCTCCGCGAAGTTTCGCAGCGATGCCGGCGTGTAGCCGCGGCGCCGCAGTCCTGCAATCGTCGGCATGCGCGGATCGTCCCAGCCGCTGACGTAAGCCTCCTGCACCAGCCGCAGCAGCTTGCGCTTGGACATCACCGTGTAGTTGAGATTCAACCGCGCAAACTCGATCTGCCGCGGCTTCGACGGCACCGGCAGCGTGTTCACCAGCCAGTCATACAACGGCCGGTGGTCCTCGAACTCCAGCGTGCAGAGCGAGTGCGTGACGCCCTCGATGGCATCGGACGGCGGATGCGCGTAGTCGTACATCGGATAGATGCACCACTTGCCGCCGGTGCGGTGATGGTCCTCGTGCCGGATGCGATAGAGCACGGGATCGCGCATGTTCATGTTGGGCGAGGCCATGTCGATCTTCGCCCGCAACACGTGCGCGCCGTCGGGGAACTCGCCCGCGCGCATGCGGCGCAGGAGGTCGAGATTCTCGTCGACGCTCCGATTGCGATACGGCGACTCTTTCCCCGGCTCCGTCAGCGTCCCGCGATACTCGCGCATCTCTTCGGCGGAGAGGCTGTCGGCGTACGCATGTCCCTCGCGCACGAGCAGCTCCGCCCATTCGTACAACTGGTCGAAGTAATCGGACGCGTGAAGAGGCTCGCCTCCAAACTCAAACCCAAGCCAGTGAATGTCGTCGACGATCGCTCGCGCGTACGCCGCCTCTTCCTTCTCCGGATTCGTATCGTCGAAACGAAGATTGCAGCGCCCGCCGTACTCACCGGCCACGCCGAAATTCAGACAAATCGACTTCACATGGCCGATGTGCAGGAACCCATTCGGCTCGGGCGGAAAGCGCGTCACGACCGTCTCATGCTTCCCGGTCCGCAGGTCTTCCTCGACGATCTCCCGGATGAAATCGAGCGAGCGGGACGGGGTTTCGGTGGTGGTCATACGAAGGCGGGTTATATCAGAGGGCGGGAGCGAGTCGGCGGTCGGCAGTCGGCGGTCGGCAGTAGCAAGTGCTCCCCGGCTCATCTACGGCCGACCGCAGCGAGGCGGACTGCCGACCGCCGACTCGCTCCCGGTTACGGAACCGCACCAAGCGCGCCCTGCACCTTGACCCGGCATGCCGCGGCCGGTAGGTTCGGAGCGAGATGAGATCCAGGTCCCTGTTGCTCGCGGCAGCATTGCTCGCCATCGCCGTCACTCTCCATGCCGATGACGTGGAGGATCTGCGCCGGATGGACAAGGAACTGAGCGTGGCCACGTGGACGGGCGATGCGCGCTGGTTCGAGCAGAACCTCGGCGACGATTTCGTGCTCATCACTTCCGACGGTGCCACGCGTAACAAGCGCGACGTCGTCAGCGAGATCTCCGCGCCCGGAATGAAGATGGATCCCTTCGATCCCATCGAAGTGCAGATCCGCGTCTACGGCGACAGCGGCATCGTCAACGGCCGCATCCTCCAACGCTTCACCCTCGGCCGCGTGCGCCACGCCAACGACCTCCGCTATACCGACGTTTATGTGAAGAAGAAGGGTCGCTGGCTGCTCATGAGCGGCCACATGTCGAACGTAGGCGCGCGGCGTTAGCTCGCAGCTCGCAGCTCTCGGCTCTCAGGAAAAGCAAGCCAACGCCGGATCTCCCTGCGAGCTGCGAGCTGAGAGCCGCGAGCTTCGGATGTAACCTACGCCGAGTGACGGAGCACTACGGCGATTACGAGGTCGAGTCGTTCCTCGGCAAGGGATCGATCGGCAAGGTCTTTCTGGCCCGGCACCGGCGCATCGGCCGGCGCGTGGCGCTGAAGACCGTTCACCTCGAAACGAAGTTCGAGGATGAAGAAGATCGCACCGAGTTCTACAAACGCCTGCAGCGCGAAGCCGAGCTATGCGGCTCGATGCAGCATCCCAACGTGGTCACGCTCTATGAAGTCGGCTACGACGGTGACCTCGTGTCGTACCTGGCCACCGAGTTTGTCGATGGCGAAACGCTGCTGGCCCGTTTGCGGCGCACGCGGCCGCTCCCGCTCGACGAGGCACTCAGCATCGCCGCCGATCTGCTGCGCGGCCTGGCGTACGCGCATTCGAAAGGAATCATCCATCGCGACATCAAGCCGGCGAACATCCTTCTCACCGCGGAAGGCGTCGCAAAGATCGCCGACTTCGGCGTGGCCAGGCCGCTGCACTCGAGTCTGACCGCCACACGCTCACTCGTCGGCACGCCCAACTACATGTCGCCCGAGCAGGTGAAGACGTCGCCAGTCTCGCCGCGCTCGGACCTCTTCTCCGCCGGCGCCGTCATGTACGAAATGCTCACCGGCATGAAGCCCTTCGCCGCGCCCGAGCTGAGCGGCATCCTCTACAACGTCGTCAACCTCGTGCCGCCGCGCGTCACCGACACCAACCCATCGGTTCCGGACGCCATCGCCCGAGTGGTGGCAAAGCTGCTGGCCAAGAACGCGGACGAGCGATACGCGACCGCCGACGACGCGCTGGCCGAGCTCGATGCCCTGCGAGTCGCGCGCGACGCGGCGCTGGCATCGGGCGAGCTGGGCATCGTGACCGTCGACCATGGCGACGCTACGACACCGCTTCCGACATTCAGCGACTTCGACCTGACACCGCCGCAGTCGGAATTTGGGCGCCCCGTATCGTCGCTGCTGTTCTGGGGCGTGAGCGTGCTCCTCGCCGCCGCGCTGCTGACGTCGATCTTTCTCATGCGCGCCGACATCGCCCGCCAGCAACCCACCGGCGTCATCACGGACGCGCAACGCGCGCAGGCCATCGCGAAAGAGCGCTCACTCGCAGCGCTCCGCATGATGACCACCACCGGCCGTTACGAAGAAGCGATCCGCGGCTACGACGAATACATCGCCCGCTATCCGAGCAGCACCGTGGCCCGCAGCGAACGCGACGAAGCGCAGCGGTTGCACGATGCGGCCATGGCCTCGATCAAGTCCGATGCGGAGATCACGCGCGTGGCCCGCAAGATTCGCCGCGAAAAAGCCGCGGAAGTGCCACCGCCAGAGCCGCCGAAAAAACCTTCGCGCTGGGAGCGCATCAAGCGGTGGTACCGAGGAGAGTAGAGATGCACGACCTCGCCGCGTTTCCGTCTGTCGTTCGGCAGTGGATGGAATCCGTCCCCTCGGAACTCTTGACCCGACCGCCGGCCGCAGGCGGGTTCACGCTGATCGAAAACGCCTGGCACCTCGCCGATCTCGAAGCGGAAGGCTACGGCGTTCGCCTCCGACGCATCCTCGCCGAAACCTCGCCATCACTCCCCGACTTTCAAGGCGACGTCATCGCGCAGGATCGCGATTACCTACACCTCCCGCTCGCACCGGCCCTCGAACGATTCGAGCGCGCCCGAGCCGAAAACATCGCCCTCATCGAAGCCGCAACCGAAACGGATCGGCAACGCACCGGCCAACAGGAAGGCGCCGGCACCATCACCTTCGAACGCGTCATCGCCATGATGAACGAGCACGACGTCAGTCACGTCGAAGAGATTACGGCGCTATGCCGCGAGCTCGGGATCAACTAAACACGTCAACCAGACCCACGTGGAAACCAGCTCTCCGAATCGTCGGTCCAGGCGCGGTTCGCAGCACGTGTGTATTCACCACAGAGATCACAGAGATCACAGAGGGGTAGCGGAGGAAGCAGGTGATTTCAGAGTCAAAAAATTGCTTCCTCCGCATCCCCTCTGTGTTCTCTGTGACCTCTGTGGTGAATACACGCGTGCCATGAAACGCAACCTGTCCAATCTTGGGCGCAGGACACGGGCAACGTCACCTATCCGCGGTCAACAACGCGCGAAACGCCCGATGCCATCGCGATCGCTGGCGGTACCAGATCAGCGCGACGATCGTCGGTACGACGGAGAAGACGAGAAGCGCGCGCGCGACTCCTTCGATACCCGGCGCAAGGCCGAGCCAGATCTGCAGGTTGAGCGCGATCAATTCGAGATCGTTCATCAACGCGCCGCCCTTGCCTTCGCGGTACCAGTCCAAGAACGACGGGTCGCGCAGTAATCGCCAGGCGAAAAGCATGGTGTGGATCTGCACGAAGAAGGCGACGAACGCGCCGAGGGGCCTCTCGATTTCGGGAGCGCGCCAGCCGGTGCCCGCGAGGGCTTTGTAAAAGAAGATGCCGGCCAAAACGAGCTCTCCGAGATGACCGGCTGCGGCGAAGACGATCTCGCGGCGCCATTCGCGCGTCACGAAGTAGAGCCACAGCAGAAACACCGCGCCGATGATGGCCATGCTCTTGCGGTTCTCGCGGAACAGCCATCCCAGGTACGCGAACCCAAAGGCGATGACGATCGCGATGGCTCTCTGAAACTCGCCGTGCGGAGTGAGCCCTCCGCCGTAAACGAAATCGAAGGCCGGCACCGACGGATAGCCCATCAACCATCCCGCCACCGCGTGCCCGAGCTCATGAAACAGCGTCACCATCGCGGAGAACATGAAGCGCGTGAACGGCAACCAGTAGACGACGATCGCCGCGACGAGACCAAAGCCGAGGATCTTCCACTCACCTGCACCGATGCGCCCATCGGCTACGCGCTCCTCCTCGATCACGTACGGATCGCGAAGAGGCAGGTCGAGCTCGGGACGCGGCATGCGTGCATTATCGCGGGTTGGCCTCTGAGACTTTGAGACTCTGCGACTCTGTGCCACTGTGCGCCACGCGAACCACCTCGGAGGAACACCAATGGCAACCTGGATGATCTACGGCGCGAACGGGTACACGGGCGAGCTCATTGCGCGCGAGGCCGTGCGCCGCGGGCAGCATCCGTTGCTCGCGGGACGCAATGCCGAGCGCGTCGAAGCGTTGGCGAAAGAGCTTGGATGTGAATGGCGCGCGTTCGATCTCGACGCACCGGATCTCGCCGGCGTTTCGCTCGTCCTGCACTGCGCCGGTCCGTTCATCCACACCAGCAAGCCGATGGTGAAGGCATGTCTCGCTGCGGGCGTTCACTATCTCGACATCACCGGCGAGATCGGTGTGTTCGAATCGATCTTCCGCCGCGATGCGGAAGCGAAAGAGCGCGGCGTCGTGCTGTTGCCCGGCGTCGGATTCGACGTTGTGCCCACCGACTGCCTCGCGGCGATGCTGCACGCGGAGCTGCCCGACGCGAACGAGCTCTGGCTTGCCTTCTCCATGCGCAACGGCGGTGTGAGCCGCGGCACGCTCAAGACCATGATCGAAGGCGCGGGACACGGCGGCGCCATTCGCCGCAACGGAAAAGTCGAAGTGGTGCCGCAGCTCTTCGACGTGCGCAGCATTCCGTTCCGCTCGGGGCCGCGCCTGGCCATGACCATTCCATGGGGCGACGTCTCGACCGCGTTCCACACCACCGGCATCCCGAACATCCGCGTCTACTCATCGCAATCGCCGCGCGCCATCCGGCGGATGCGCTGGATGAAAACGATCCTTCCGCTCCTGCGCATCGGAGCCCTCCGCCGCCTCGCGCAGAAATACGCCGACCGCCGCACCGGCCCCTCGGCCGAGCAGCGCGCAAAAGCCCGCATCGACCTCTGGGGCCGCGCCGTCAACGCGCAAGGAAAAGAAGTGACGAAAACGATGTCCGTCGCCGAGGGCTACGACTTCACCGTGCTCTCGGCCCTCGAAGCCGTCGAGCGCGTGCTCGCCGCCCCCCGCGCCGGCGCATTCACGCCCGCGAAGTATTTCGGAGCGGACTTCGTGAAGGCGATTCCGGGAACGGAGATGTAGCCGATTGGCGTCAAATCAGCGCCCCACGGCGTGAGTCAGGTCACACCCCTTCCGTCCTGCGCAACGTAGCCTGCGATCCGCACTTCCTCCCCCGGCTCGGTTTCCACGGCAAAATATGAACGTTCTGCGGATCGCGCACTATCGTGTGCTGGAACATCTCGGCTCGGGCGGCCGTGGCGATGTCTACGTCGCAGAGGACACGCGTCTCAAGCGGAAAGTCGCGCTCAAAGTCGTTCACGACTCCAGCGACGAGGCGCGCCAGCAGCTCTTCCTCGAAGCGCACTACGCCTCCATCGTCAATCACCCGAACATCGTGGCCATCCATGACATCGGCGTCGACGGCGCCGTTTGTTTCATCGCCACCGAATACGTCGACGGCAAGAGTCTTCGCGCGCGGCTGGAGCATGGTCCGCTGCGGCTGATCGAATCGCTCGACATCGCCATCTCCGTCGGCACGGCACTCGCCGCGGCGCACGAGGTCTGGCTCGTCCATCGCGACGTGAAGCCGGAGAACATCATGATCCGGCACGATCGCTTCGTGAAAGTGGTCGACTTCGGTGTCGCGAAACTCATGACCGGCGCCGTTCCGGTCGATCCGCTCCGGGAGCGCATCGAGATCGCCGGCACCATCGCGTATCTCTCGCCGGAACAAGTTCGCGGCGATCTGGTCGACAACCGTTCCGACGTCTACAGCCTCGGTGTCGTTCTTTTCGAAATGCTGACCGGACACGTGCCCTTCGAAGCGGATGACACGATGGAGCTGCTCGCGGCGATCGTCGAAGGAGACGTTCCCTCCCTTCCGGATCATCTTCCCGCAGCGCTGCAGCAGATCGTCCATCACGCGCTCGACAAGAACGTCTTCACGCGATACCAGACCGCCACCGATCTCGTCGCCGATCTGCGCGCTCTCCGCGCGAAGATCGAACCGCGCTCGCGCTGAGCGTCACCTCACCAGCATCGTCGCCAGACTCAGGAACAATCCCATGCTGGCCACGTCCGTGGCCGTCGTGAGGAAGATGCTGGACGCGGTGGCGGGATCGGCGCCGAGGCGGCGGAGGGTGAGTGGGATCAACGCGCCGGCGATGCCGCTGATGACGCAGCTCCCGATCATCGAGCACCAGACGATCACGGCCAGCATCACCGCCGCGGGATGCGACTGCGAGCGCGCCGTGATGTACATGCCGATCGCCGCCATCACGCCGACCAGGGCACCGTTGAGCAGTCCGAGGAGCGCTTCCTTCATGACCAGCGCCCGCTCGCGGCCGGGCTGCAGCTCGCCGAGCGTCATGCCGCGCAACGCCACGGCCAGCGCCTGACAACCCGTGTTGCCGGACTGGCCGGCCAGCACGGGGAGGAACGCCGCCAGAATCACGATGCGGTCGATCGTTCCCTGGAACGTGCCGACCACCGCGGCGGCGATGAAGGCCGTGAGCAGATTCAGTTGCAGCCAGGGATGACGAAAACGCAGACTGCGGATCCATGGAGTGGTGAGGCGTTCTTCCTTGTCGACACCGACCATTCGACCGGCCTGCGCGCTGATCTCGTAGGCTTGCTCTTCGAACATCGCCTGTCCGCGCACCTGCCCGATGAGCGTGCCGTCCGCTTCGCAAACGGGATAGACAGGAAAGTGCAGACGAACGACCTGCTTCATCGCCTCCGGCAGCTCCATCTGCGGCGTCAGGAAAAACGGCTCGCGCAACATGACCTGTTCGAGCTTCTGTTCGCGATCCGAGAGCAGCAGGTCGCGCATCGTGACCACACCGGAAAGACGTCCGACCTCATCGACGATGAAGGCGTAGGTGACGATGGTGGTCCTTGAGAGCTCGCGCACCGTATCGACGGTTTGCGCGATCGTCTGCGTGCCGCGGAAGACGGCCGTGGGCGGCTCCATCAAACGGCCGATCGTGTCCTCGGGGTAGCGATCGTTACGAAGCCATTGCGCGCGCTGTTGCGGCGAAGCGGCAGCCAGCACCGCGCCGCGCCGCTCGGCCGGAAACTCGTCGAGGATGTCTTGAGCGACGGCGGGATTGAGCAACTGCAGCACGCCGGCAACCATGACCGCGGGCGACAACCCCAGCAGCCGGGCCGCCTCCCGCGGACCGCGTCGCTGCGCTTCGGCGGCCAGTGTCTCCGTCATGTCGATCGTCGCGCTGTTCGCGTGGTCGATGGTCAATGGCGTTTCCTCCCCGATACATTGTGGCTCAGTGTCTGCGAAGACGGCGCAGGAGCGATGCGCTGGACGTCTGAAACTGAATGGCCACGCCTCCCCGCACCGGCATGACCTCGATCGCGATCTTGCTCGTTGCGGCGCCGGGACGGTGACGGGCCACCACGGCACGGCCGATCGCGGTTCCGATCGCGGCACCGGCAATCACGTCCGATCCGAAGTGGACGTCGTCATTCATGCGCGAACCCGCAACGCCGGTCGCCAGCGTGTATGCGATGGCCGGCACGACCCAGCCATCCGAGTGTCCCGCAACGACAGATGCCACGGCGAATGCATTCGTGGCGTGCCCGGACGGAAATGACCGGCTCTTGCTGGACGTGTCGAACTCGAATGCACCCTCATTCTCGAACGGACGCATCCGCCCGACCGCACGCTTCAGCACCGGCGTCACGATCCAGCCGGCCAGAATCGACGCTTCGATGGCGTCGCGGCCAGTGTCACGCAGCTTCGGATTGCGCGTGACCAGTCCGCCGACGAGGATCGCTCCGGAGATGTTGAGCGCACGCCTGCCGCCGAACGGCGTGACGATGTCCGAGAAATCCTCCGACACGTCGTTGCGATTGCGTTGCACGAGATCGGCGACGTCTTCATCCACCGCCGCGGCGGCCGCGACGGCGCCGGCGGCCATCGCCGCACGCGTCCATTGCTCCTGATCCCAGTGCCGCGGCGCGCGGAGCATCGACAGCGAATCGGAGCCGTAGCGACGGAGCTCGCGTACCACCGCATTCACTACAACCCTGCCCTTGCTCTCCGGGCGTGTCGCTTCCGACCCATCCATCGCCTGCGGCAAGAGCAGGAACGTGAAGATGACGATCGCGCGCCCGAAAGTACGGTGGACACCGGATGGCGTCAGCATAAAATCCGAGCTCCGTTCCATTTCGTTCGCTCATCATGACTGAAACGCCCATCGCTCCCGCCTATCTCCCGTACGCGCTCTTCGCGCTGACCTGGGCCGTTTTCCTGTTCGTCCTGTTGCCGGTGCCGCGTCTCTGGCAGGGCTTCAAGCGGATCGCGCCGCGGCTCACGCATCCTCGGCTCGCCCAAGCGTGGGAGCGCCGGCGCGAACGGATGGGCCCGATGCGCGCCTATCTGCCGACGATGGCCATCCTCGCTTTCGGCATCGTGGTCACGCTGATGATCGGAGAGGATTTCGTCGAGCTGGCCGTACTGCTCCGCCAGGAAAGCCCTCTCATGCTCGACATCGACCAGATGGTCAATCGATGGGCGGCCAGCATGCGCTCGGAGCCGGCCACGCTGTTCTTCCTCGCCTTCACGCACGGCGGAGGTCCGGTCGGCCTGGCGGTGATTGCCCTCGGCGTGGCGGCGCTTCTGTTCGCGCAACGGCATCGCGGACTCTCGCTGTACGTGGCCGTCACCGGAAGCATGGCCGGCGCGATCAATCTCCTGCTGAAGGAAATCTTCGCCCGCTCGCGGCCCGATCTGGCCGAAGCGCTACGACACGCCAGCGGCTACTCATTCCCCAGCGGACACGCAATGGGATCGATGGTCATCCTCGGCTCGCTCGCCTACGTCGTGGCGCGCGTGCCCGGCCCATGGCGTCTGCGCGCAGCCACCATCGCGGCGCTCGTCTCTTCCATCCTTGCCGTCGGCCTCTCCCGCGTCTACCTCGGCGTCCACTGGATCTCGGACATCGGCGCCGGCTACGCCGCCGGACTGGTCTGGCTGGTCGTGGCCACCGTGACGTTCGAAGCCTACTGGCGAATCCGAAAAATTCGCTCCGGCCAACAAGCGCCGTAAGACGTGCCTTGCCCCGGAGGGGCAGCAAGAGGGTAGCCGGTGGCGGAGCGCTTTTTGCGACGCCACCGGATCCAGAGTTGGTCCGTTGAACCGCCCCGGCAGGGGCGGCAGACATCCGCACGTGAACCTGCATTGTGTCGGTGCTCTGCCGCCCCTGCCAGGGCGGGAGAAGGAAACGCGCATCAATCCGGTGGCGGCGCTCGTTCCTCGCTTGCCACCGGCTACCCTCTTGCTGCCCCTCTGGGGCAAGATGAAATCGCGCGCTTCGCGGCTGACAATCAATCCAACAAGTCGAACGCCCCTTCCGCCTTGTCGCGGAAGACGCGCTTTTGCCATCCGGGCGTGAGCGCGTCGATAGCCAGGAACAAGGCCAGGCCTTCGTCCTGCGAGAACCATTTGCGGCTGCCTTGCATGAGCGTGATTGCTTCGTCGCGAGGTAGGCCGGCGTGCATCGCGGCTCGGAAGCCGGCCCAGTTGGCCACGCCTTCCATGCCGAGGAAAATCTCCTCGAGCTCGGCGAAGAATGCGTCGTCGCCGCGGAAGTAACGCGCGCGGCGTTCGCGGATCGCGCTCAATGCCTCTTTGGCGAGCGCGCGTCGGCGATCGGCATCGGATTCATTTGCGATCGCGTAAAGAAGGTCGCGCTCTTTCACGAATGCGGCCTTGAAACCTTCGCGCTCCGCGAAGCGCTGCTGGACGATGTCGTCGTTGAGATCCTCGAGCTTGTGCTGCGCTTCCAGCTCGCCGATTCGCCCGCCGAACGATCCGGCCTGTCGCGTGTGCGTCATCTCGTGTACGAACACGACGCGGAGGAGCAGGTCGAGGCGCGGGTTTTCGCGATGGCGCTTCTCGGCTCGCCACATCACCGGCAGCGCCATGACCAGAAACGCCTTCTCCTCGTGCGAGCCTGCGAACGCCATGACCGCAGCCGGAACCTCATTGCCGTCCGGCAGCGCGATCGTGCCCTCGTGCGCCGTTCCCTTGCCGTCGCGCCAGACACACTTCTCATCGAAAAGGATGAACGCCGGAAGCGGCGCCGGCGCGAGCAGCAGCGCGTCCGCACGAACCACTTCCCAGGTTTTCAACGACGCACCGAGAAACGCACGGTCTGCATCGGACATCGCGCAATCAGCGAGCGCGACAGGGCAAACTACGAGAAGTAGCAAGGCAGCAGCGAACCGTCTCATCCGGCTCTGAAATACGGCCGCGCTTGAAAAGAGTTCACGCGGTCCCGCGCTATAGTCGTTCGCGCGAACGAACCCCATGCCCCTTTCCCGCTTTCATCCCGCCGTCCAGCGCTGGTTTTCTGAAACGCTCGGCGAGCCGACCGTCGCGCAGCAGCGAGGATGGGAAGCGATCCGCGAGGGGCGTCACACGCTCATCGCTGCGCCGACCGGCTCGGGCAAGACGTTGGCGGCGTTTCTCACCGCGCTCGACGATCTCTTCCAGGAATCGCTCACGCATCCGCTACCGGACGAGGTCCGCGTCGTTTACGTTTCCCCGCTCAAGGCGCTGAGCACCGACATTCACAAGAATCTGGCCGAGCCGCGCCTCGGCATCCGCAAGATCGCCGAAGAGATGGGCATCGACGCGCCGAAGATCACGGCCGCAGTCCGCACCGGCGACACCACCTCGAGCGAGCGCGCCTCGATGCTGCGCACGCCGCCGCACATCCTCGTCACCACGCCCGAATCGCTTTACCTGCTGCTGACCTCGGAGCGCAGCCGGGCCATGCTGCGCACCGTACGCACCGTCATCGTCGACGAGATCCACGCGCTCATCGGCTCACGCCGCGGTGCTCATCTCTCGCTCACCCTCGAACGATTGCAGCAGGTCGCCGAACGACCGCTGCTGCGATTGGGACTCTCGGCCACGCAGAAGCCGATCGAAGAGGTGGCGAAGTATCTAGTCGGGCAGTCGGCAGTCGGCGGTCGGCAGGAGAACCCCCACCCGGATGACGTGGAAGGGCGGAGGCCTACCGCCGACCGCCGACTGCCGACCGCCGACTGTGTCGTCGTGAACGAAGGCCATCGCCGCGCCATGGATCTCACGCTCGAGACGCCGCGGTCGGCGCTCGATGCGGTGATGTCGAATGAGGTCTGGGGCGATTACTACGATCGGCTCGTGGAGCTGATCGAGCAGCATCGCACCACGCTCGTGTTCGTGAACACGCGCAAGATGGCGGAGCGGATCGCGCATCATCTCAGCGAGCGCCTCGGCGAGGACGCAGTAACGGCGCACCACGGCAGTCTCTCGAAAGAGAAACGCCTCGACGCCGAAACGCGATTGAAGACCGGGCGATTGAAAGCGCTCGTGGCCACGGCTTCGCTGGAGCTCGGCATCGACATCGGCCATGTCGATCTGGTTTGCCAGATCGGATCGCCGCACCGCATTGCCACGCTGCTGCAACGCGTCGGCCGTTCCGGTCACACCGTCTCCGGCCTGCCGAAAGGCCGCGTCTTTCCGACCTCGCGCGATGACCTCGTCGAATGCGCGGCGTTGTTGCGTGCGGTGCGGCACGGCGAGCTCGATCGCATCGTCGAGCATGACGCGCCGCTCGACGTCCTGGCGCAGCAGATCGTGGCCGAGTCCGCGTGCCGCGACTATGCCGAGGATGAACTGTTCGAGGTCGTCCGCCGCGCCTGGCCCTATCGCGCGCTGGCGCGGAAAGACTTCGACGCGGTCGTGCAGATGACCGCGGATGGTTTCGCCACGAAACGCGGACGCCGCGGTGCGCTCGTCCATCGCGACGAAGTGAACGGCAACATCCGCGGACGGCGCGGCGCGCGTCTGCTCGCACTCACCTCAGGCGGCGCGATCCCGGAAGTCGCCGACTACCGCGTCATGCTCGAGCCGGAAGAGACCTTCATCGGCACGCTCAACGAAGACTTCGCCATCGAGAGCAACATCGGCGACATCTTCCAGCTCGGCAACATGTCGTGGCGCGTGCTGCAGGTCGGCGCCGGTGAAGTGCGCGTGGCCGACGCCAAAGGCGCACCGCCCAGCATTCCCTTCTGGCTCGGCGAAGCACCGGCCCGAAGCGATGAGCTCTCGCGCGCGGTGAGTGATTTGAGGCGCGATTTCGAAACTCTTGCTGAGAGCGCAGAGCCCTCTGCCCTTTGCCAATGGCTCGTCGAGGAATCGGGAATCCCAGAATCCGCCGCGCGCGAGATCGTCGATTACCTCATCGAATCGCGCCGTTCCCTCGGCGTGTTGCCGACGCAGGAGACGCTCGTGCTGGAGCGTTTCTTCGATGAATCAGGCGGCATGCAGCTCGTGCTGCACGCGCCGTTCGGCAGCCGCATCAACAAGGCCTGGGGACTGGCGCTGCGCAAGCGCTTCTGCCGGCAGTTCGACTTCGAGCTGCAGGCCGCGGCCACTGAGGATGCGGTGCTGCTGTCGCTCGGCCCGCAACACTCGTTTCCGTTGAGCGATGTCTTCCGCTATCTGCATCCCGCCACCGCGCGCGATGTGCTCGTGCAGGCATTCCTCGATGCGCCGGTGTGGCAGACGCGCTGGCGATGGAACGCCACGATCTCGCTGGCCGTGCCGCGCAATCGCAACGGAAAGAAAGTTCCGCCGCAACTGCAGCGCACCATCGCGGACGACCTCATGGCCGCCGTCTTCCCGGACGCTGCGGCCTGCTTCGAGAACATCGGCGGCGACCGCAAGATCCCCGACCATCCGCTCGTCAATCAGGCCGTGCGCGATTGTCTCGAAGAAGCCATGGACTTCGACGGACTGTCCGCGGTGCTGACCCGCATTCACGCCGACGAGATCCGCCTCGTGGCGCGCGACACAGTCGAGCCCTCGCCCCTCTCGCACGACATCCTCAACGCCCGGCCTTACGCATTCCTCGATGACGCCCCGCTCGAAGAACGCCGCACGCAAGCCGTCTACACACGCCGCGCCGGCGACGTCTCCGCGAACGATCTCGGCGCACTCGATCTCGCCGCAATCATCCGCGTCCGCGAAGAAGAACGCCCCGACCCGCGCGACGCCGACGAGCTGCACGACGCGCTGCTCACGATCGGCTTCATGACTGAGGAAGAAGCGGGCGCAATCGATCCCGCGTTATTCGACGCACTGGTGCGAAATCGCCGCATCGCAATCCTCAATCCTCCATCCTCAATCCTCAATCCGCTTCATGTAACAGCCGAACGTCTGCCGGAACTACTTGCCATCCATCCGAATCTCGAGACCACGATCGCCGCGCCTCCGTCGCGCCAAAAAGCATGGACGCGCGAGGCTGCGCTCATCGAGATGATCCGTGGACGCATGTCGGTCCTCGGGCCGACCACCGCGAACGCGCTCGCGCAATCCCTCGGCATCGAAGAACGCGACGCCGATGCCGCGCTGCTCGCGCTCGAATCCGAGGGCGCGATTCTGCGCGGAACATTTGAAGTGCGCGGCGCACAGGAATGGTGCGATCGCCGCCTGCTCGCGCGCATCCATCGCTACACCATCCATCGTCTGCGCGCCGAAATCGAGCCGGTCCATGCCGCCGACTTCATGCGCTTCCTGTTCGTCTGGCAGCACGTCGCGTCCTCCGCGAAACTGCGCGGCCTCGAAGGTCTGCAGGCGGTGCTGGCGCAGCTCGACGGCTTCGAAGTGGCCGCGGCGGGATGGGAGCGTTCCGTGCTGCCAGCGCGCATCGACGCGTACGAGCCGTCGCTGCTCGACATGCTCTGTCTTACCGGCGAGGCCGCGTGGGCGCGCCTTTCACCGGCCACGTCGACGGTCGTCAGCGCCACGCCGATCGCGTTGTTTCTCCGCGCGAACGGCAACGCCTGGCAATCGTCGCGCGACGCGTCGAAGCTCGATCTGAGCGAAGCCGCGCGAAGCGCTCTCGAAACGCTGCGCACCCGCGGTGCCTCGTTCGCGCGCGACCTCGGCAATGCTGATGATCAACGTAGCGCCGATGCCATCGGCGAGCTCGTGTCGGCGGGCCTCATCGCCTCCGATGGATTCGCCGGACTGCGCGCACTCATCGCCGGTCACGAGAGAAGACCGCGCGCGAATCTGGCCGGACGTTGGTCCGTGCTGTCGTCGAATCCGGAAGAGTCATCGGACGACGCCATCGAGACGCAGGCGCGCACGCTGCTTCGTCGTTACGGCGTCATCTTCCGCCGCGTGCTCACACGCGAGCCGAACGCCGCGCCCTGGCGCGAGCTGGCCCGCGTCTATCGCAGGCTCGAAGCGCGAGGCGAGATCCGCGGCGGACGCTTCGTACGCGGCATGAGCGGCGAACAGTTCGCGCTCCCCGAAGCCATCGAGCGCATGCGCGAGATCCGTCGCGATCGCGCGGACGGCCGCCTGATCGTCATCAGCGCCGCCGACCCGCTCAACCTCACCGGCATCATCACCGAGGAAGAGCGCATCCGCGCCGTATCCGGAACGCGCATCGCCTATCGCGACGGAATCGCCGTATCGGTGATGGAAGGCGAATACGTGCGCCCACTGGTCGATCTCGACACAACCAACGCCGTGAGTATTGCCACCGCATTGGCCGGACGACGCGTGCCGGTCGGGAGTGGGTTCGTGGGACGGACGGCGTAGTCACTCACTCATTCAACGCGAGAGCCGCCCCTCACCCTAACCCTCTCCCCGGAGGGGAGAGGGGACTGTTCTAAATTCAAGCTCGCGAAAACTCAGTCCCCTCTCCCCGCAACGGCGGGGAGAGGGTTAGGGTGAGGGGCGGCTCTCGCGAAAAGCTCCACCTACCGCGCCACCACCCCATATCGCAGCGCGACCACTTTCGGCGCGGCGCCTTCCACGTCCGTCAGTACGAACAGGTTGTCGTACTCCGACTCCGGCATGGACGCAACGTCGCTTGCGCCGAGCGCTTTCATGACGTTGATGGTCGTGTTCGAATGCCCGACCACGAGCACGGTCTGTCCGGCATGCGTTGCGCGGATGTGTTTGGCGAGGTCGGCAGCGTAGGTTGCGCCGGTATTGCGCACGATCGGCGTCATGCCGAACGCGGCCGCGACGGGCGCGGCGGTGTCCTGAACGCGGCGGAACTGCGTCATGTAGATCGCGTCGACCTTCACTCCGGCCAGCACGCGCGCCAGTTCTTTCGCCCGTTCCGTACCTGCGGCAGTGAGCGGCGAGTCGTCTTCCTGCGACGCCTTTTCGGCGTGACGCACGAGGATGACCGTCGTCACGGGATTCGGCGCGGCGGCGAGCGACGTGGCGAGCAGAGCGGCAAGGAGAAAGACCAGAATGACGCGTTTCATAGCCGAACAATAGCGCATCGCCGGACTCGGCCGCGTTCTTGCTCCTCGCTCTCGCAGGAGAAGCATCCATGAAAAAAGCAATCGTCCTCGCCGCCACCATCGCTCTACTCACCACCGCTGCCTGCACGCAGAAATCCGAGACCACGGTCGCCACTGACAGCGACGGCACCGTCACCAGCACATACGTCGAATCCAGCACGACTCCCGCGATCGACACCGCCGCCACGGCCGAAGCCGCCGACCGGGCCACCGAAGTCGGACGTGACGCAGCAGACGTCGCCCGCGACGCGGCCCAAACCGCCACGGACGCAGCACGCGACGCCGCGCACGCCACCGGCACCGCCATGGAAACGGCCGGAAGAAAGATTCAGGAAAAGACGGATACGACGAACACGAATCCGTAACGCGTCAGTAGCTATCCCGCATGCGCGTCGAAAGAGCTGGCGACTCACTGCAGCTTCGCCAGCTCTTTCTCGATCTCCTGATGCTTCGAGAAGCTGCGCGCACTCACAAAATCAAATGCACATCTCCGAACTCGTGCCACAGATACTGGCGATGTAACGCCTCGGCATATGCGCTCGCGATGACCTCGGGTCCGGCGATCGCTTCGAGCATGGCCAGGTGCGTGGCCTTCGGTTCGTGCAATCCGGTGAGCAGGCCGTCGACGACGCGCACACCGCGCTCGGGTGTGATGAAGAGATCCGTCCAGCCGGACGTGGCGATGACGTTGCCGTGCGCATCGACGCTGCTCTCCAGCGCGCGAACGACGGTGGTGCCGACGGCGATGATGCGGCCTCCGCGCGCATGCGTCGCGCGCACGAGCTCCGCGGTGCGCAGCGGCACTTCGTACCATTCCTCGTACGGCTCTTCGTGCTGTTCGAGACTGGCCACGCCGGTGTGGAGCACCAGTCTCGCCAATCGCACGCCGCTGCGCCGCAGGCATGCCAGCATGGAGCGCGTGAACGGACGGCCCGCCGACGGCATCTCCGCGGAGCCTGCGCTGCGCGCGAACACGGTTTGATACGCGCTGAGCGGAAACGACTCATGCACGTAGCTGTACGCGATCGGACGTCCCCAACGCTGGAGGTAATCAAGCGGAGGCAGCGGGATGTCGAGCCTCACGATCCAGAGACGTTGCGATGCGCGATACGGCGTGAGCAGCGTGACGCGTCCGCCGCCGGGGATCGTCAGCATCTCGCCGGCGCGACCCTGCACCTTCCGCGGCTCCATCACCGCCAGGCCCGCGGGCAATGACGCCGACCAGTGCAGCGCGATTTCGTCGTTGTTTTCGCCATTGCCTTCGCAATTATTCTCGCGCAGCGCCGTCAACGCCGCCGGCACCGTGGCCGTCGTGTTGAGAACGAGCAGATCGCCCGGCGCGAGAAAGCGCGGCAGCTCGCGGAAGTGCGCATGCTCGACGGAGCCATCTTCCTTCGAGACGAGCATGCGCACGTCATCGCGGCCCGACGCGCGCAACTCCGCCGGCTGTCGCGCTTCGAGCTGCGGCGGAAGCGTGAAGGCAACCGCACTCACTGCAACACCTGAGAGACGACGCGCGGCGCGATCGCCGACGGAGACGGAAGATGCGAAAGATCGACGTCCGGCTCGGCGAGGCGATGCATTTCCGTGTTCATGTCGCCCGGATCGATGACCAGCACGCGCACGCCGCTGCCGTCGAGCTCCTTTTCCAGAATGCGCGACATGTGCTGAAACGCGGCCTTGCTGCCGCCATAGCCGCCCCAGCCGGCGTACGCATTCACCGCGGCGTCCGAAGAGATGTTCACGATCGTGCCGCGTCCGCGCACGCGCATGCCGGGCAGCAACAACTGGATGAGATGGAACGGCGCCACCGCATTGACCTTGAACAGGCGCAGCAGCGCATCCCACGGATAACGCTCCAGCGGCGGCATCGGGCTCGGACCGATGTCCGAGGCGTTGTTGATCAGGACATCGACACGCCCGAACTCCTGCAGAGCGCGCGCGGCAAGCTCCTCCGCCACTTCCGACACATCGCCCGCGACGGCCACGACACGGGTGAACCGCGACAGCTCCTCTTCCGCCTCGCGCAACTCACGCTCGCCGCGCGCATTGATGATCAGTGATTGACCGAGCCGCGCCAGCTCATTCGCAAGCGCGCGCCCCAGCCCCTTCGAAGCACCTGTGATGAGAACCACGTCCTTGGATTGCATGCACCCATGATCGGTTCCGCATCGAGGCACGCCTTCGTGCGCTTGGGCGGGGAAGTACCTGTCCGAACGGACAGGTACTTTTCGCGAGAGCCGCCCCTCACCCTAGCCCTCTCCCCTCGGCGATAAAGCCGCCGTGGGGAGAGGGGACTGGTTTTTCGCGAGGGTTTTTAAGTCCCCTCTCCCCGCAACGGCGGGGAGAGGGTTAGGGTGAGGGGCGGCTCTCGCGCTCAGTCAAATCAACCGCCGCTCCGCGGCGATGGCCACTGCTTGCGCGCGCGTTTCCGCGCCGAGCTTGTTGAAGATCGACGTGACGTGGAACTTCACCGTGCGCTCCGAGATCCCCAGCGCCGCGGCGATCTCTTTGTTCGACACGCCGAGGAGTCGCAGCACTTCCCGTTCGCGATTCGTCAGCCGTGCGCGGCCTCCGCGCGACAGCAGTTGCGCGGTCACGCGCGGATCGAGATACGACTCGCCGCGCGACACCGCCGCGATGGCACGTTCGATGTCGCCGAGCGGCGCGCCCTTCAGCAGGTATCCCTTCGCCCCCGCCGCGAGCGCACGCTCGATCTCGTCATCCGTGCCGTACGCAGTGAGCATCAACACGGGCATGGAGAACTGCGCGATCACTTCGAGGCCGCTGATGCCCGGCAACTCCAGATCGAGGATCACGACGTCCGGTTTCAGATGCGGAGCCGCGGCGACCGCTTCCTCCGCCGATCCGAAACCGCCCACGACTTCGATGTCACCCTTCCCGTGCAACGCCGCCACGAGTCCTTCACGCACGATGGGATGGTCGTCGACGATCAGCACGCGCGTCATCGGCGCACCGTCGCGATCACGCGTGTGCCGCTCCCGCGTTTCGAGGCGATCCGCAGCGTGCCGCCCGCCGCACGCGCTCGCTCGCGCATGCCGGTGATGCCATGCCGCCCCGCCGGAATCTTTCGCACGTCGAAGCCGGCGCCGTCATCGGCAATGGTCAGGCGCGCGATACGTTTCGTGCATTCGAGCAGCACCGACGCGGTTCTGGCGCGCGCATGCTGGCGCACATTGGTCAACGCCTGTTGCGCGATCCGGAACAGTTCATCCTCGGCCACCGGATCGAGCTCGCACGCGCCAGCCGTGTCGAACGAAACGCGGATTCCGGACTCGGATGTCATCTCGCGCGCATACGCCGCCAGCGCCTGCGCCAGCGGCTTCCCTGAAGTGACGCCGGCGCGCAGAGCAGTGACCGATCGCCGCGCTTCGTCGAGACTCGCACGCGCCGTGGCCAGCGCTTTCTCCATCCGCTCGCGCACGCGATCCGGATCGCGTCCGACAAACTGCAATGCCGTCTCGATCTGCAGAGTCAACGCGGCCAGTCCCTGCGCCAGCGTGTCGTGGATCTCGCGCGCCAGCCGCGTGCGCTCATCCGCGCGCACCAGCATCGCGCTCTCCTCGGCCAGCCGCGCGCGCTCGATGGCGATGCTCACCTGCAGTCCGATCGTGGCCAACAACCGCAGCTCTGCCTTCGTCAGCTTCCGCATCGCCGGCGCCGTAATGTTCATGATGCCCAGCGCCTTGCCCTGAAACATCAGGGGTACGGACGCGTGATGGGCGAGGCCGCGCGTAAGATCGGTATCGCGCGCATGAACGGCGGGACGCAGCCGGCTGCACTCCATCACGTCGATGTTGCTCGCGCTCAGTGAGCCGTCTCGAAATTCATTGATGCACCAGCACGGCGCGCCCGACATCCGCACCGGCTCCTGCAGATACGGCGGCAGATTGCGCGCGGCCGCCGCGTAGATGTGCTCCGTCTCCGGATCGAACAACCAAACCCAACCCGTCTCCAGCCCGAGCAGCCCCGTCACCAGCTCGAGCGTCCGATCCAGCGCCTGCTGCACGCCCGGCGCCGTACTCAACGCCTCCGCGACTTCACCGACGATCTCCAACTCGGACGGCATGGCTGATTCTAGAGCGCAGAAGGCACGCGCAGAGGGCAGAAAAAATGAACACGAGGCATGAAACCGCGGATTGCACGATCCGTCCAACCATCATGGCCTTCGCCGTCAGACTCGGTCGCTCGCTCCTCCGCATCATCGTCGTAGCTGCGATCTTGGCTGGAATCGGTGTGGCCGTTCTTGCGATTGCGTTGCGACAGCCGGCCCTGACTTCACTGTCGTTCAAGGGTTCCCTGCGGGCCGACCCGGTGAGACTTCTGCATCACGTCACATTTCTCACCGACGACGTGCGGCCGCGCAGCGCGAGCCATCCCGAGAATCTCGATCGGGCCGCCCGGTACATCGCGGACCGCTTCCGCGCTGCGAACGGAGCGACGTCCGTGCAGACATTCTCCGCGCGCGGCAACGAGTATTCGAACGTCATCGCCAGATGGGGATCGAGCGATCCGAAGCTGCCGGTCTTGATCATCGGTGCTCACTACGACGCATTCTCTGCAAACGACGACCTTCCGGGCGCTGACGACAACGCCAGCGGTACGGCGGGACTCCTGGAACTGGCGCGACTGCTTGGCGAGCATCCAGTCACTTCCCCCGTTCTGTTGGTTGCGTACACGACGGAAGAACCGCCGTTCTTCGGATCCGAGGAGATGGGGAGCGCGGTCCACGCGAAAAGCATGAGCGCGGAGCGCCAGCCGGTCCGCGGCATGATCTCCCTCGAGATGATCGGCTATTTCTCCCACGAGCAATCGTGGCCGAATGCGCTCTTCGAGCTTCTATATCCCTCCACCGGCGATTTCATCGGCGTTGTCGGCGGCTGGCCCGACCGCTCGCTGGCCAGATTCGTCAAGCGCGCCATCGCAGGATCGGGAGGAGTACCAGTGGTCAGCTTCAGGGTCCGCGCGCGACCTCCGACGCCTCGGATCATCGCAACTACTGGAGTCACGGCTGGAGTGCGATCGTCGTCACCGACACCGCGTTTCTGCGAAATCCCAACTATCACACGCGCCTCGATACTGCCGACACGCTCGACTATCAGCGGATGGCACGCGTCGTCGACGGCGTGCTGAACGCGGCACTGCGCGCATCTGAAGTTTGATTTTCTCCGCGCCGCAGCGCTTTGGAGTGCGGTCGGCTTGCTGCCGCTTTCTGTAGCGTGCCTACGGTAAGTAGAGTTTCCATGACTCGGAAAGCGTCCGAGGGACAATCGGCCAATGAACGACTGGCCACACGCTCCAATACATCGATTCACGACCGAAGGCATCTTCTTCGCTACCGGTTCGACATACCTGAAACGTCATCACTACCGCGACCGTCAAAGCCTCGATGCCTTCGCCGACATGTTCTTCGGCCTGGCTCGCGACCACGCCATCTCGTTGCAGGCTTGGACGTTTTTTTCAAACCACTACCATCTCGTGGCCCAATGCGCTGGCGAGGCGCTCCGTCTCATGTTATCGGAGCTGCATTCGCGTCAAGCGATCGCCTGCAATCGACGCGATAACGCGGAGGGGCGGAAAGTCTGGTATCAGTTCCGCGATACCGAGCTCACATTCGAACGATCGTGGCTGGCGCGATTGCGTTACACGCATGAGAATCCCGTAAAGCACGGGCTCGTTCGCGTGCCGTCGGAATATCCGTGGTGCTCTGCTTCGTGGTTCGAGAGGAACGCATCGCCGTCATTCGTGCGCTCGGTACGCTCGTTCAAGATCGATCGGCTGAATGTCATCGACGATTTCGATGTGATGGCGGTGACGCGGGATGGCCCTTGAAGAACGATTCGATCAAGCGTCGCATCGTACGCTTGTGGCGTGCTACCGAAAGCGGTGGCAAGCCGACCGCACTCCAAAGCGCTGCGGCGCGAGAGAGCCTTTACGCCGGCGGCTTCGGGTCCGTTCCGCGCCAGAGATTCGAGGTTTTCAATGCGGTCGCTCCCGTTGCTTTCGCGTAGAGGAAGAGTTGCATTTTGTACGCGGCCAGCCATTTTCCCGGGCCATTGAGAATTGCGGCGCCGAGGGGCAGGATCCCGCCTCCGGGCATCGGTGCTTCCTGCGTGAGGAGCGTTTCCTCGGAGACGGACGCGAAGAAGTCGAGGATCTCCTGCTTCTGTCGCTCCATGGCCGCGGGAAACTCGGCGGCCGGCATTTCTTTCACGCGATCCGAGTAGGCGGCGAAGCGCTTCCAGTCACTGTTCGCCATGCAGTGGATTCCGGCGCTGGCGCATACGGCGACATAGCGAAGCAGTGCGCGCGTGGTGCGTTGTTCCGGCGAAGGTTGATAGTCGTACGAGTCGGGCGAAATTTTCGTGAAGAGGTGGATGATGATGTCGCACTCGCGCGCCAGGCTCTGCCCGAATTGTTCCTTGGTGATCATGCACCGGAGTCTATCGCGCCACGACCTCTCCCGCCTCCGTGAGATCGCCGGATGAAGCGCCGGCGACGTGGTTGTCGACGCGGTTCCGGAAGTCCTGTTCGTAGTCGCGCACTTTCTTGACGTACGAGCGGGTTTCGCGGAACGGGGGGATGCCGCCGAAGCGTTTTACGTTTCCTTCGCCGGCGTTGTAGGCGGCGATGACATTGGTTTCGTTGCCGTCGAAACGTTCATTGAGGTACTTGAGGTACTTCGTGCCGGCGGCGATGTTCTGTGCGGGATTGGTGAGATCGCGCGCTCCCATCCAGCGGCCGGTGCGCGGCACGAGCTGCATCAGTCCGACGGCGCCCGCACCGGAGCGTGCGGTCGGCTTGAAGCGAGACTCGGCCTGAACGACGGCTGCCACGAGCTCGGGGCGAAGGTCGTTTTTCTTCGCTTCCTTGTAGATCATCTCGCCGAACGGCACTTCCTGTTTGAAGAACTCTTCGCGCACTTTCTCCGTGACCAGCGTCAATTTCCTCGGCGCTTCGGAAATGACATCGAGCGGCGACGTGGCCGCCGATTCGACTCCCTGGGCGACCTGTTGGGCGATCGAGCGCGCGGCCTGGAGATCTTGATCGAGCGAGCTGTCGAGCACGGTGGAGGCCAGGGTCTTCTGATTGGCTCCCGCGTCCTTGCGCGGGATCATCGCCAGTGGCGTGCCGATCCCTCCGATGGCGAGCGAGGCACCCAGCGCCCAGGTGGTGTACTTCTTCCTCATTTCCGAGAAACGCCGCGAAGGAACTGCCTGTACTTCGCGGCGCAATTGGGCTCGATCGTAGTTGTCGAGAAACCGCTCCTGAAACGGCCTCCGCAGTTTGGGCTGGGGCATCGTCGCTTTCTCCTTCGCTAAACTTATTAGCAAAGCGGAGACCACAACAAACTGCTGAGCTACAGAGAGTTACGGCCTGACAGAAGGGGTCGTCTGGCCCGATTCGTGATCTGCGCTTAGAATGCGCCAGCCATGCACAAGGTCGCTTCACTCAGTTTCGCCGGATTCCTCTTCGCCGCGACGTTCGCGCAGGCGGAAGGAATCGTGCGCGACAGCGACCTGACGCCGTCCGGCGCGCTGCCGAACTGCTACGAGCGCAACGTTCCGCTGGCGCTCGCACCCGCCGTCGATCAGGGGATCCTGCGGCGCATCATCACGTACACGCAACTGGCGGTAAAGCACCGCGTCAACGGTCTGGCCAGCTACTACTCGTCATTCTTCGACGGCCGAAAGACCGCCAACGGTGAGATTTTTCGCAACGGCAAGTATTCCGCGGCGCATCTCACGCTGCCGCTCGGTACGTGGGTGGAAGTGACGTCGCGGGCCACAGGCCGCAAGTTGCGCCTGCGCGTCAACGACCGCGGTCCTTACGCGAAGAAGTTCTGTCTCGATCTCTCCCAGGCCGCCGCCAAGTACCTCGGCGTGGACGTCGCGCGCGACCGTCATGTCAACGTGCGCATCATCGCTTTGCCCGGAGAAGAGCCCATCCCCGCGGAGATCGATCTGGCTGCGCTCAGGCTCCCCGCGATTGATTCCGAAGGCGGCTCGCGAACGGCCGGCAGATCGCAGTAAGTCTGCCTATCGCGGAATCGTGAAGCAGAACATGCTTCCTTCGGCGAGCGTCGACTCCACTGTCAGCTCCCCGCCGTGGCTCTCGATGAGCCGCTTCGCGAGATATAGCCCATAGCCCGGGCCGCCGCCGCGCTGTTTGTCGAGCTTGCTCATGCCTCCCAGCTCGAACACCTGGTCGATGTAGCGTGGATCGATTCCGATGCCGTTATCGCGCACACAGAAACGGATGCCGTTGCCGTCTTCCGTACATTCGATGACGATCTGACGCTCGGTTTTCGGACGGTCGGTGAAGAAGAGCGCGTTGGCGATGAGGACGCCGATGGCCTCGCGCATCTTTTCCGGATCGACGCTCACGACCGGAAAATCGGCCGGTACCACGACGCGCACTCCGCCCTCTTCCATCTGGAAGTTGTGCTTGAGGAGGGCCTCCTCCACGATCTCGCGCAGAGGAGTCGGCTTGTGCGCGTTCGCCCGCGCCAACAGCTTCACCATGTGCGACATCTCGTCGAGCACGCGCTTCATGTACTGCGCGCTGGAACGGATGCGCCGCAGGAAGTCCTGCCCTTCCTCGTCCAGCTTGTCGTGATAGTCGGTGAGCAGAAGATCGCTGAAGCCGTCCACGGCGAAGATCGGCGACTTGAGGTCGTGCGAAAGAACGCCGAAGAAGCGGACCAATTCGTCCTGCGTCACCGGCCCTTCCGACGCAATCTGATCTGCCAACTGCGATGCATCACTGCTTTCGATGCGACACCCCCAAACTGCGGGCTCCCGCTGCAACGCGCGTACCGGGGAACGAGTCGGCGGT
>JALYJW010000065.1 GCA_030775085.1 Acidobacteriota bacterium
GATCCGCCGCTGGATCATGAACCGGCCGCCGGCAAGCGTCGTCTGATCTGTCATGAACCCGAGTGCGCAATTATGGCAGATAGGCGAGTCGGCGGTCGGCAGTCCGCTTCGCTGCGGTCGGCAGTAGACAGGACGAAGCTTCTGCTACTGCCGACCGCCGACTGCCGACTGCCGACTCGTCTCTGGCAATCCGGTTGCGCTATGTCTCCTGCGACTGAAAACGAGTCAAGGAGACCAAGATGAACGCAACAAAGAAGTTAGCAGCAATCGCAGTAGTGGCAATGATCCTCGGAGTCCCGTCGCTTTTCGCGGATAACCGTCGTCAGCAGACGACAGACGAGTGGCGCGGGCGCGAAAACAATGCGCGGCAGGTGACGGTGCAAGGCCGCATCAGCGACATCGATCGCGACCGTAACCAATTTGTGATTCGCCTCGACCGCGGCGGCTACGTGCTCTTCGCCGCGCCGCAGACGCGCGTGGAGACGGCCTCGAATCGACGCGGCCGCACGAACGTGCGTCAACTCGAGCGCGGCGATTCGATCCGCGCCGCCGGCACAGTCGATCGCAATGGCCGCATGAAAGTCGACCGCATCACGCTCATTCGCGAAGAGGATGATCGCGGCGGCGCCGACGACCGGATTCTCACCGGCATCGTGCAATCAGTCGATCGTCGCGGCGAAGTGGTGTGGGTCGAAGTGCAGCGCACCGGCCGCGTCGTGGCCGTGAACGTTCGCCGCGTCGACCGCAACTCACGCCGCTTCGACGTCGATGACCTCCGCCGCGGCGACCGCATCTCCGTCCGCGGCGACTGGCAGAGCAACGGCCGCTTCGAAGCCGAGCGCGTCGAGATCGACCGCAGCGCGCAGTGGTAGGCAGAACGCGCGGAGCGCGCTGGTACAGGCGCTCCGCGCGAACTTCTCTTTTGTGGACTTGGTGGACGTCGTGGACTTAGTGGACGTCGTGGACTTCGATGGGCCTCGATGGGGCGTCCACAAAGTCCACCACGTCCACCACGTCCACTAAGTCCACGTCCACAAAGTCCACCGAGAGCGTTGGCAAACCGTAACCCCCACCCCGCACCGAACGCGTTAGCGTCGCGGCATTCATGCGTATCGCGCTTCCGTTCCTCACCTACTTCTCTGTCCTCTGCGGTTACTTCGTTCTGCGGCCGGTGCGCGATGAGATCGGCGTGCGCGCCGGTGTGGAGCAGTTGCCGTGGCTGTTCACGGCTACGTTTGCGGCCACGCTGCTGCTCGTGCCGCTGTTCGGATGGATCGTGTCGCGCGTGCGGCGGCGCGTCATCGCCACCGCCACTTATGCACTCTGTTCCACGCTGCTGCTCCTGACGTTTGCCGGCCTGCAGAGCGCGGACATCGTGGCCTGGGGCGTCGGGCTCTTCATCGGCATCTCGGTGCTGAATCTGTTCATCATTTCGGTGTTCTGGAGTCTGATGGCCGACTCGTATGCCGAGGGCGAGGCGCGGAAGATGTACGGGATCATCGCCTCGGGCGGCACCGCGGGCGCCATTGCGGGACCTCTCCTCGTGACCTTTCTCGGGCCGCTCATCGGGCCGATGAATCTGCTGCCCATCTCCGCCGTGTTTCTCGCGCTCGCGGCGGTGCTCTCCACGCTGATCCCGCGTCGCGCCGATGCGCCGCCGCAACAGAAGATCGGCGGCAATGTCTTCGCCGGGATCAAGCTCGCGCTGCAATCGCCCACGCTGCTGCGCATCGCGCTCATCGTCATCTGCTACACCACGGTCTCCACGATTCTCTATTTCGAGCAGGCCGACCTCGTGAAGAAAGCGTTCGCCGATTCGGGCCAGCGCACGCGCTATTTCGCGCTGCTCGATCTGACCAACAACTCGCTCACCGTGATCGTGCAGCTCCTGATCACGCGCCAGGTATTGACGCGGTTGGGCGTGCGCATCGCGCTCACCACCGCGCCCGCGCTGATCGGCACCGGACTCCTTGCCCTGGCGTTTTTCCCGCGACTGGCCATCGTGTTCGCGCTGCAAGTGATCCATCGCGTCGGCGAGCAGGGCTTCACGCGGCCGGGACGCGAGGTGATCTACACGGTCGTACCCGGCGAGGCGCGGTACAAGGCGAAGAACTTCATCGATACGTTCGTTTACCGCGGCAACGATGCGCTCGTGGCCTGGCTCCTCGGCGCGCTGCACGCTGCCGGCGCGGGCATCGCCACGATCGCCGGACTCGGCATCGCCGTCGCGGCCGGATGGGCGGCCAACGGCTATTCTCTGGGGAGGAAACATGATCGCGAAACTGACGCGGCGTGAGGCATTGGCATTGCTCGCAGTGGGAGCGGCGGCGACGAAGATCGACCGGACGAAGATGGCGAAGCTGAAACTCCCCCTGATCGGCCTCGGCACCTGGCAGACGTTCGACATCGGCCCCATAGAGTCCGCGCGCAAACCGCTCGAGGAAGTGCTGTCGCTCTTCGTGCAACTCGGCGGAACTGTGGTCGATTCGTCGCCGATGTATGGGCGTTCCGAGGACGTGCTCGGCCAGATCGCAGCCAAACTGGGCGTGCGCAACAAACTCTTCGTGGCCACGAAAGTCTGGACGAGCGGACGCGCCGCGGGCATCCGTCAGATGGAAGACTCCGAGCGCAAACTGCGCGGTCCCGTCGATCTGATGCAGGTCCACAACCTCCTCGACGCCGACACGCACCTCGGGACGCTGAAAGAGTGGAAAGCGAAGAAACGCATCCGCTTCATCGGCATCACCCACTACACGTCGAGTGCATATGCCGATCTCGCGGCAGTCCTGCGGCGCGGCGGCATCGACGTCGTGCAACTCAACTACTCGCTGGCGGAACGCGAGGCGGAGCGAAGCCTGCTGCCGCTCGCACAGGAGCTGGGCGTGGCCGTGCTTGTCAATCGCCCGTTCGGCGGAGGCTCGCTCTTCCGCGACACGCGCGGCAAGGCGCTGCCCGCCTTCGCGAAGGAAATCGGCTGCACGAGCTGGGCGGAGCTCTTCCTCAAATTCGTGGTCTCGCATCCCGCCGTCACGTGCGCCATTCCGGCCACGTCGAAGGCGGAGCACCTCCGCCAAAACATGCGCGCAGGCACCGGGCCGATGCCGGACGCGGCCATGCGAAAACGCATCGCGGACGCAGTCGGGTAAAATCCCTGCATGCGTAAATTCACCGCCCTCCTGTTCACGCTCCTTATCGCCACCTCTGCGTTCGCGCAGAACGACGCCAAACCCAACGGAAAACTCACGCGCGTAGAGACCAAAACGGTCTGCATGATCAACGAGCACGCCATGGGCAAGGACCAGATTCCCATCGAGATCGATGGCCGCACGTATTACGGCTGCTGCGACATGTGCAAGAAAGCGCTGGCCGACGACGCCACGAAGCGCGTGGCAGTCGACCCGGTCTCCGGGAAGCAGGTCGACAAAGCCACCGCCGTCATCGCCTCGCAGGAAGACGGCCGCGTGTTCTACTTCGAGAACGAAGCGAACCTCGCCAAGCACAACAAGCAGTTCGCGAAGTAAATCAGCATTTTCGCGAGAGCCGCCCCTCACCCTAGCCCTCTCCTCGGAGGGGAGAGGGGACTCGAGATTTGTACAGTCCCCTCTCCCCACGGCGGCTTCATCGCCGAGGGGAGAGGGTTAGGGTGAGGGGCGGCTCTCGCGCGGGACAGCCTCGGCACTAACTTCTCACCAGAACCGCTGTCTAACCCCGACAAATGCTGCAACCGAGCGACAACGAGCTGGTGGACCGCGTACGCGGCGGCGATGACGACGCCTTCCGCCTCCTCGTCGAACGGCACTCGCGCTCCCTCTACCGTGCGGCGTACCGCATCACCGCCAACGCCGAAGATGCCGATGACGTCGTGCAGGAGGCGTTTCTGCGCGCGTACCGCGCCGCCGCCAGCTTCGACGCGCGAGCGACCTTCACGACCTGGCTGCACCGCATCGCCATCAACTGCGCCCTCGATCTGATCGACTCGCGCAAGCGGCGCGATCACCGGATCAACGACGGCGAGGATCTGTCCCTCCTCGCATCCAGCAGCGCGTCCCCCGACCGCATCGTCCTCGGCACGGAGATGCAGCGCGCCATCGCCGCGGCCATGGACGAGCTCACCGGCAACGAGCGGACCGCATTCGTCCTGCGGCACTTCGAAGGCATGCCGCTCGAGGAGATCGGACAGATCCTCGGCACGCGGCTCAATGCCACCAAGAACACAGTCTTTCGCGCTGTCCGGAAACTGCGGCAGCAACTCCAGCCATTCACGGGATCCCACATATGAGCACTCACTTCACTCAAGACGAATTCATCCTCGCCTATTACGACGAGCGCGAGATCGACGTGCGACGCGAGCATCTCGATGCCTGCGACGAATGCCGCGCCGAGCTGACGCACCTGAAACACGTCCTCGATCAGGTCACGCCGGCCGAGGCGCCGGAGCCGGATGAAAACTACGAAGCGCGTGTGTGGGATCGCTTGGCGTGGCGCCTGCGCACCGAGCGGATCAACGCCCGCAAGAAAACCGCCCGCGGCTGGACGAAATGGCTGGCGGCCGCAGCGATGCTGGCCGTCGCTTTCATCGGCGGCCTGCTCTGGAATCGCAGCAACACCGGGCCGGTCCGCACCGCGGCCACGAACCAACCCGCGTCGACTCCCAACGCCGAGCCCACCGCGGCATCGACGCAACAGCAGCGCGATCGCATCCTGCTCGTCGTGGTCGGCGATCACCTCGACGACTCGGAGCGGATGCTCCTCGAGCTCACCAATCTCACGGCGAAGGAAGATGCCGGCGCCTCCGACATCGACATCACAACTGAGCAGCAGCGCGCCCAGGAGCTGCTCCTCAGCAATCGGCTGTACAGGCGCACCGCGCTCGATCGCGGAGAGGATCGCGTGGCCACGCTCCTCGAAGAGCTCGAGCCGATGCTCATGCAGATCGCCCGCGGACCCGCTCAGCTCACACCGGATGAGCTGCGCAAAGTCCAGAAGCGTGTCGAGACCAAAGAGCTCGTATTCAAGCTCCGTGTGTTGCGCGCCGGCGTTCGCGCCACCGCGGCGCCTCTCCCGCAGCAACCGAACATCTAATGAGGAAGACCATGAACTTCAGGAAAGCAATGGCGGCCTTCGCGGCCGCGGCCATCATCAGCAGCAGCGTGACGAGCAGCGCATACGCGTACGGCTACGCCGATTCCTACGAAAGCAACGACGCCGATGACGAGCGCAGCGAGCGCGAGTCCGACCTTTACGAGCAAGGCACCGACGCCATCGACGACGGGAAGTGGGATGAAGCGATCCGTGCCTTCTCCAAAGTCGCCGAGCTGAAAGGCAGCCGCGCCGACGGCGCCGTGTACTGGAGCGCATACGCGCTGAAGAAGCTCGGCCGGCGCGCCGAGGCGCTGAAAACGCTGGACGCGTTCAAGAGAGCGTACGGCTCGAGCAAGTGGCTCAATGACGTCAAGGCGCTGGAGCTCGAGCTGCGGCAGGCCAGCGGCGAGCGTGTGTCGCCCGACCGCGTCGAAGATGAAGATCTGAAGATGATCGCCATCAATTCTCTGATGCACAGCGATCCGGAGAAAGCGTTCCCGCTGCTCGAAAAAATCGTGCGCGGCAAGTCCGACAAGAAGATCCGCGAGCGCGCGCTCTTCATCCTCAGCCAGTCCAGCTCTCCCCGCGCGCAGGCGCTTCTCGGCGAGATCGCCCGCGGCAACGCCAATCCCGATATGCAGCGCGAGGCCGTTCGTTACCTCGGCATGTCCGGCAATGCCAAGAGCCGCGAGCTTCTCTACGAGATGTACGCCTCGGCGACTTCCAACAGCGTCAAGAAAGAGATCCTCCGCGCCTTCATGCTCTCCGGCGACAAGACCCACGTCGTCAATGCGGCCCGCGGCGAAAAGGATGCCGACCTGCGCAGCGAAGCCATTCGCACGCTCGGCCTCATGGGCGGCCGCGCCGAACTGGCCTCCATGTACGGCACCGAGACCAATCGCGGCGTGCGCGAAGACATCATCACCGCGCTCTTCCTCAGCGGCGACTCCGGCAAGATCGGCGAGCTCGCCCGCAACGAGAAGGACCCCCATCTCCGAATGGAAGCGATCCAGAAACTCGGCCTGATGGGACGCAGCACCGCCCCGACCCTGCTCGCGCTCTACGCCAACGAAAGCAGCACCGACCTCAAGGAAGCAGTGATCCAGGCGCTCTTCCTCCAGGGCAACGCCCGCGCACTGATCGACCTCTCCAAAAAAGAGACGAACAAACAGTTGCGCAACGACGCCCTGCAGAAGCTCTCGCTGATGAACAACGACGAAGCGCTCCAGTACATGCTGCAGATCCTCAACGACGAGTAGCCGATGAAAAGCGCCGGCACGCTGTTCGCGCTTCTGTTCACAGCATCCCTCTTCGCGCAGAACATCGACAACGCAAACGTGAAAAGCACCGACGCCTCCCGCGGCGTCGGTGCGACCATCGCGACCATCGGCAGCTCCACTCCAACATGGTTCGCATGGAAAGCCCCGATCCGCGGCCGCTCCATCTGCTGCTGGCAAGGCGACAACCGCAACGGCTGCTGCGGCCGCTGCAAGCTCGAAGGAAACAACGGCTTCTCCATCAACGACGACGATGACGATGACGATGGCCCGGTGGCCATGACCGAAATGCTGCTCGTCGCCCGCGTCGAACAAGGCAAAGTGCGTCGCATCCGCATCTTCGGCGCCTCCTGCGCGCTCGACGGCCAAGGCAAGACCATCCAACTCCTGACCAACGTCACGCCCGACAGCAGCATCGACTACCTGCTCTCGCAAATCCGAAACGCCGACCGCGAAGGCGAGCTACTCGCCGCCCTCTCCCTCCACGACCACCCCCGCGTCATCCCCGCCCTCATCCAACTCGCCCGCCACGACCCCGACAAAGAAATCCGCCGCCACGCCATCTTCTGGCTCGGCCAAAAAGCCGGCGCCAAAGTCGCCGGAGAGCTCCGCCGCGCCATCGACCAAGACCCTGACCAAAACGTCAAACAACACGCCGTCTTCGCCATCTCCCAACTGCCAGCGGAACGTAGCGTGCCGTTACTCATCGACCTCGTGAAAACCCACAAAAACCGCGGAGTGCGAGAGAAGGCGATGTTCTGGCTGGCGCAGACGGATGATCCACGGGCGTTGGATTTGATTGAGGGGATCTTGTTGAAGCCGTAAGCCAACGTGACAAACCGTCGAACATCGCTGACAATGTCCGACGGTTTGTCACATGCCCACATCACGACAAAAGCACAGAAGTAACAGCCCAGTCTCGCGTTCACGCGATCTGACCAGTCGCGGGTTCTCGCGTGAAGAGATTCGGCGGCTCGCAGCAAGGGGAAGCGTCGAGCGAGCTGGTCGCGGTGTCTACTTCACGCCGTCCGCCTCGCGGTCGCCGCACCGCGATCTTCTGATCGTCGCTGCGCGCGCTCCGAATGCGGTCTTCTGTCTCCTCACCGCGCTGGCTTTTCACCGGCTCACGACCGAAATGCCGCACGAGGTTTGGATCGCGGTCGGTCTCAAAGCGCGCATGCCCGCGATCGACACCCCGCCGATCCGCGTCGTCCGGCTTTCCGAGGCTCCGCTGTCTGCCGGGATCGAAACGCATCTCGAGCACGGCGTCGCGCTACGGATTTTCTCTCCCGCAAAAACAGTCGCGGACTGCTTCAAGTTCCGCAGCAAAATTGGCGCCGAGGTCGCCCTGGCCGCGCTTCGCGACGGATGGAAGCAGAAGCGATTCACCATGGACGAGCTTTGGCACTTTGCGCGCGTTTGTCGCGTCGGTACCGTCATGCGCCCCTACCTCGAGGTGCTCGCCGGATGAAGCATCCGGTCACGAACGTCGCTGCCTCGGTGCGGCAGCGACTCCTCAATGAAGCGAAGCGGCGTGGCGAGTCGTTCGACTACATCGCATCGCTCTACGCACGCGAGCGGTTCCTGGCCCGCCTTGCCGTCTCACCTCATCGCGATCGGCTGATTCTCAAAGGAGCCACCGTCTTTGCTCTCTGGCTCGACGTTCACCGTCCGACCCGCGATCTCGATTTCCTCGGCCGTGGCGATTTCGAACCGCATGCCGCCGCCCTAGTCATTCGCGAAATCGCCGGCGTCACTATCGAAAACGACGGTCTCGAGTTCAACGTCAACAGCGTGACCGCGAAGTTGGTCCGTGAGCCTGACGAATATCACGGAGTCCGCGTTCATCTGGAAGCGACACTCGACACCGCGCGCATCCGCCTGCAGATCGACATCGGCGTCGGAGACATCGTCACTCCACCTGCGCGATCGGCAACGCTACCGTCGATCCTCCAGGACTTCGCGAGACCGAAGGTGAAGGTCTACCCTCCCGAGACGATCGTCTCCGAGAAACTCCACGCCATGGTGAAGCTCGGCATCGCGAACAGCCGGATGAAGGACTTCTTCGATGTCTACGTGCTCGCGCGTGGTCACGACTTCGAAGAACGATTGCTCGCAAAGGCGGTCACGCGAACATTCGAACGACGCAAGACAGCCATCCCTGAAGAACCATTCGCATTGACGCCGGAGTTCTACTCCGACCGAGGCAAACAAACACAGTGGCGTGCATTCCTCACGAAGAGCGGCGTGAACGCGCCTGAAATGTTCACCGAAGTCGGCGATCTCCTCAGGATCTTCCTTTCTCCCGTGCTGTCATATGCGCGCCTAGGCGCAGCGCGAGAACGTCGATGGCAGGGCGACGCATGGAGGAGCGCGCGTTGAGAATCACCGTTGCAGTCTCGCCACACACATGCGATCCTGCCGCGCTCCCATAGGAGTGAAGGAGGACACCATGCGTAAAGACAAGAACGAGGACGACTGCTTTTGAAGTGAGCAGCAAACGCCGGAAGGGCTATCCATCCGAGACGCGCGTCAAGCGCGGCCTGCGGATCGTCCACGGCGACAAGGAGCTGCTCGAGAAACTTGGCCGGAACGACCCCTGCCCCTGCGGCTCCGGGAGGCGTTTTCAAGAAGTGCTGCATGCACTCCGGCCAATATGACGGCTCCCCCCGAGACCATTACTTTCCGCTGACGAAACCGCGCCGGACCTTCGGGTCCGGCGCATCTGTTTACCGGCCGCTGTGGGCGACTGGACGGTGTGCCGTCACCCCTCCCCGCGTGCCTGCTTCGTCATCGCCACCATGACTTTGCGTGCTTGTTCGCGTGAGGTGACGGGCTCGGGGAATTGGATGCGGGCGCCTTTCATGCCCTCGGCGGTTCGGGCGCGGATGACAAAGCCGAGGCGGTCGCAGGAGACGATGGTGGCTTCTTCGGCGTCGAGGTTGGCGAAGTGGCGGGTGATGTGGCGCAGGGCTTCGGCGTGATCGGCGTTCATGTGCTCGATGATTCCGGCGGCGTGTGGCGCGAGCGGGTCGGGCTCGGCGGTGCGGAAGTCGGCGTTGGCGACCCAGCCCATGACGCCGAAGCCGCCGACGAAGTAGAGGTCGGTGACGTCGAGGCGGAAGAAGCCGAAGTCGGAGAAGTCGATCCAGTATTTCGATGAAGGATGTCGCTCCAGGTAGGCGGCGCGAATCTCATCGGTGGCTTCGATCCGCGCGACTGTGCCGAGGAGCGTGGCGCGCGGAGAGCCGAGCGGGTCGGAGTCGCTGCCGCTCTGCATGACGAGGAGGCTGGCGTGCGGGTCGGCCAGTGCGTTCTGCGTGTGGATGGCCATGTTGCTGATGAGGAACAGCGGCGAGGCGTCGTTCATGAGCGCGTAAGGCATGACCGAGGCGAACGGGAAGCCGGGATGACGCGCGGATTGCGTGGCCAGCGTGCCGACGCGCTCCTGCGCGAGCAACGTGCGCACGCGCTCGGCGTGGGTTGGTTCGAGGCCGGGCGGCGGAGGGGTGGAGGAAGAGGCGTGTTGGGTCATGGCGCGTGCAGCATAGCGGTCTCTGATCGAACATACGAAAGCGGCAACTGCGGTTGCCGCACTCCAAAACTTCGGCCGTGATTCTGGAGTGCGGTGGCCGCAGCCGCCGCTTTTGTATGTTTCAACGCAGCAACGATCCGGAACTCCGCTCCTCCGCCGTCTTGCCGCGATCAGATCGGGCCAGCGATCATTTCGAAATCGTCGAACTCGAAGCCCGGTCCGACTGTGCATCCGACCAGCGTGTACTCGCCGAGAGTCCGTGCGGCCTGCCACTCCCTCGCTCGTACGACATGCATGCGCTGCTCGGCATCGAGGCGCGTAATCAGCGGCGCAGTGTTCTCGCCGGCGCGCGTCAACAGCTCGATCGCGTCGCCTTCGTAGAAATGCCAGGCTTCATCGGATTTCACGCGATGCCATGCGCTGAAGGTTCCTTCCACGAGCAGGAAGTAGATGGTGGTGAGTGCCGAGCGCTCGGCGCCGTCGGCGAGACGCGTGACGCGCTCGTCTGATTTGAAAATTTGCCGGTACCAGCCGCCCTCGGGATGTGGGGTCAGGCCGAGGGTGTCGATCAACTGGCGTGCGCGATCATTCATCGACTGACAAGAAATCACAGTTCGCGATAAATTGTCCCCTACACCAACAGGAGGCACCCATGTCTGTCCTCGATCAAGCCACGCCTGCCCGCCATCCCGATGTCCGCAACTACATTGCGGGGACCTTTGTCGACGCGCCGGAGCGCTCGCATCTCGACGTCACCGATCCGTCCGACGGGAGTCTGCTCTCGCGCGTGCCGCTGTCGGGCCACGATGAAGTGGCGCGGGCCGTGGCGGCGGCGGAGAAGGCGCAGCCGGGTTGGGCGGGCACGCCGATCAAGGAGCGCGCGCAGGTTTTCTATCGCTACAAGGCGTTGCTCGAGAAGAACATCACCGAGCTCGGAGAGCTCGTCACCGCGGAGAACGGCAAGGTGCGCAGCGAGGCGGAAGCGGAGGTGCTGAAGTCCGCCGAGCTTTGCGAGTTCGCCTGTTCGCTGCCGCAGATCGTTCCCGGAGAAGTGCTCGAGGTCTCGCGCGGTGTGGAATGTCGCGTGGAGCGTTACCCGGTCGGCACGGTCGCCTCAATCACTCCCTTCAATTTTCCCAATATGGTTCCCAACTGGACCATCCCCAACGCCATCGCGCTCGGCAACTGCATGATCCTCAAACCGTCCGAGCAGGTTCCGCTGAGCGCCGGCCGCATCGCCGAGCTGCTGCGCGAAGCCGGGCTGCCCGACGGTGTGCTGAACATCGTTCATGGCGGACAGGAAACGGTGGAAGCGATCTGCGACGCGCCCGGCATCGAGGCCATCAGCTTCGTCGGATCGACGCACGTGGCCAAGATCGTCTTCCGGCGCGGATCGATGAATCTCAAACGCGTGCTGGCTCTCGGCGGCGCGAAGAACCATCTGATCGTCATGCCCGACGCGTCGCTGGAGATGACTGCATCGAACGTCGTGGCCTCAATGGCCGGCTGCGCCGGGCAGCGCTGCATGGCGGCCTCGGTGATGATGGCCGTCGGCGCCACCGATCACATCGTCGACCGCATGAAGGCCATCGTCGCCGCGATGGTCCCCGGCGTTCATCTCGGGCCGGTGATCTCCAAAGCCGCGAAGGACCGCATCGAGCGCTTCATCTCCGAGGCCGAGGAAGGCGGCGCGAAAGTGCTGGTCGATGGACGCGGATACACCGTGCCCGGGAAGGAAGGCGGCTACTACGTCGGCCCCACGCTCATCGACTACGTCACACCCGACATGCGCATCGCGCAGGAAGAAGTGTTCGGCCCGGTGATGGCCATCGTGCGCGCCAACGACGTCGATGAAGCGCTCGACGTGCAGAAACGCTCGCGCTACGGCAACGCCGCGTCGGTCTTCACCGAAAGCGGCGGCGTGGCCCGTTACGTCATGGAGAAAGCCAGCGCCGGCATGGTCGGCGTCAACGTCGGCGTCCCGGTCCCACGCGAGCCCTTCGGATTCGGCGGCTGGAACGAATCGAAATTCGGCACCGGCGACATCACCGGCCGCGGTTCGATCGAGTTCTGGACCAAGTCGAAGAAAATGACCACGAAGTGGAACAAAGAGGCGGGCGTGAACTGGATGTCGTGATTTGGTCAGTTGCGTTTCATGGCACCCGTGTATTCACCACAGAGGACACAGAGTACACAGAGGGGATGCGGAGGAAGCAGTTTTTCAGAACTACAAAATGCTTTTCTCCGCTGCCCCTCTGTGCTCTCTGTGTCCTCTGTGGTGAATACACGGGTGTGTAAACGCCGCATGTGCTAAAGACTCGCGGACGTCATTTCCGCACGAATTTTTCTTCAATTTTAAACAGCCGCTCGTCGAGATCGGTGCGGGAGAACCATCTTCCACGCACCATCACACCTTCGATTTTCGAGAGGTTCTGGATGTCTTTGAGCGGGTTGGCGTTGAGGAGGACGAGGTCGGCGCGTTTGCCGCTCTCGATCGTTCCGAACGAGTCCTGCTTCGCGAAGTATTGGCCGGGGTTGACGGTGCCGCTCTTGAGGATCTCGTAGTTCGACATCCCGGCCTCGGTCATGAACTGCAGCTCGTGCTGGAGTGAGAATCCGGGGAGGCTGAACTGCTGCGGCGCGTCGGTTCCCATCAGGATCTTCACGCCGCCCTTGTGCAGCGCGCGGAGGATGCGTGTGCGATTGGCGATGACGTTTTTCGTGACGGCGGGATCAATCTGTTTGGCGCGGTCTTCGTACAACTTCGTCCACGTCCCCACGGCGCCTTCCGGCACGTACTTCAGCTCGGGGTAGGCCTTGAGCGTTTCCAGCGGAGTGCCGTTGAACAGCACCGCCCAGAGTGCCGAGGTGGGAACGATCCAGACGCCGGCGGCTTTTGACTTCTTGACGATGGCGGCCAGCTTCTTCTCATTGACCGGACCCTTGTCGCCATCGAGATACTCGATGTAGCCGTCCATGTGATCGAACGTCTCCTGGCCCATGTCGATGGCATGCGCGAGTCCCACGGCATCGGGCACATGTCCGCCGAAACCGATCTCATGCTGTTTCGCTGCCTTGGCCATGGCGTCGTACTCGGCCCGCGACAGACCTTCATGGACCTTGATGAGATCCCAGCCTTCTTCTTTTTGCTCGCGGACCTTGTCCGTGGCGTGCTGCGCCGATCCAATGTTCTGATCGCTGAACGCCGGTCCTGCCAAGTAGAGATTCGGCGAAACGGTCTCGCCTTTTTTCGCGTACTCGCGCAGGTTCAGTTGCTGGTCGTGGCCGAGCATGCCTCGCACGGTGGTGATGCCGTTCGCGATGTACATCGTCAGCACGTCGGACAAGAGACCGGCTGGCGACTTGGGCGGCGGGACGTGGCCGTGCATCTCGGCCAGTCCGGGAATGAGGTATTTGCCGGAGCCGTCGACGATCGTCGTGCCCTCGGGCAATTTGACCATCGCTCCCTCTTTCAGGATCGATTCGATCTTGCCGTCGCTGACCACGACGGTCTGCTTCTCCGCCACTTTCGGCGAAGTCATGGAGATGACGTTTACGTTCCGGAACACGACCGTCTGGCCGAGCGACGGAAGAGCGAAAATCAGGGCGAGCAAAGATGTCAGTAGACGCATGCGGATCGCTAAACTCCCGAGACGCGGGTGTTATTCACCCGCGGTTTCGTTTGAGACGTGCCATTCACGGATTCGTTACCGGGGCCGAGAGTCGGCGGTCGGCAGTCGGCGGTCGGCAGTGGATGAAGCACCGAGAGCATCCATGAAGCACAGCCGCCTCTGCTACTGCCGACCGCCGACTGCCGACTGCCGACTGCCGACTCATCAGGGCGTACAATCCCCGCTTCATCGCACGTGTGAGGTGAGGAGAGAGCTCATGGCCATGGATGTGCCCGTTCCCCGGCCCGATTTCGTGGAGCTCGAGGGTGATGTATCCCAGAGCCCGCTTTGGAACAAAGATCTGGCGCCCACTCCGCTGTCGCGCCGCACCTGGACGACCTACAACATCGCCGCGCTCTGGATCGGGATGTCGGTGGTCATCACCACCTACACACTGGCCTCGGGGCTGATGTCGCAGGGGATGACCTGGGCGCAGGCGCTCACGACGATCCTGCTCGGTAACGTGATCGTGCTCGTTCCGATGATTCTCAACGCCCATGCGGGAACGAAGTACGGTGTGTCGTTTCCCGTGCTCGCGCGCGCCAGCTTCGGCGTGAAGGGCGCGAACATTCCGGCCATGCTACGCGCCATCGTGGCCTGCGGATGGTTCGGCATCCAGACATGGATCGGCGGTCTGGCCATCGACGCGCTCATGACCGCGCTCTGGTCCGGATGGACCAGCCTTCCCGGCGGCAAGGCCATCGGCTTCGCGGTGTTCTGGCTGATCCAGGTCGGCATCATCATCAAAGGAACCGAGGGGATCAAAATCCTGGAATCGTGGTCGGCGCCGCTGCTGCTCATCGGCGGACTGGCGCTGCTGGTGTGGGCGGTCCGCAACGGCGGCGGCATGGGCAACATCCTCAGCCAGTCCTCGACACTGCAGCAAGGCAGCACGCCGTTCTGGGTGCTCTTCCCTGCCGCGCTCACCGCCAACGTCGGCTACTGGGCCACGCTCTCGCTGAACATCCCGGACTTCACGCGTTACGCGAAGAGCCAGCGCTCGCAGATGATGGGTCAGGCGCTCGGACTTCCGACCACCATGACCGCCTTCGCGTTCATCGGCGTGGCCGTCACGGCCGCCACGATCGTCGTCTTCGGGAAAGCCGTATGGGATCCGATCCAGCTCGTGACGATGATCGGCACACCGGGCGTGATCATCTTCGGAGCGCTGGTGGTGCTGGCCGCGCAGCTCACCACCAACATGGCCGCGAACGTCGTCTCGCCCGCGAACGACTTCTCCAATCTTGCGCCGCGGAAAATCTCGTACGTCACGGGCGGCCTGATCACCGCCGTCATCGGCATCGTGATGATGCCGTGGAAGCTCTACAACGATGCTGCCGCGTACATCTTCACGTGGCTCCTCGGCTACTCGAGCCTGATGGGCGCGCTCGGCGGAATTCTCATCGCCGACTACTGGGTCGTGCGCAAGCAGAAACTCAATCTGCGCGACCTGTTCGAGCTGCAGGGCGAGTACACCTACTCGAACGGCACCAACTGGCGCGCCGTGGCTGCGCTGGTGATCTCGATCCTGCCCGTCGTGCCCGGATTCATCCGCGCGGTGATGACGCCGGGCGGCCAGGTTGCCAATCCCGGACTCTTCGACCACATCTACACTTATGCGTGGTTCGTTACCTTCATCCTCAGCTTCGTCCTCTATCTAGTGTTCATGAAACGAAAGGCATAGCCATGGCTGACCTCACGACGACGTTCACCGGACTCAAATTCGAGAACCCCTTCCTGCTCGCGTCGGCGCCGCCGACCGAGTCCGACGCCAACATCATGCGAGCCTTCGATGCGGGCTGGGGCGGCGTGGTCATCAAGACCGTCGGCCTGCATCCCGTGACGAATGTCAAAGGCCCGAAGACGAAGTTCCTGCGCGCCGACAACAGCGGCACACGCGTTTCGATGAAGCCGCGTCCGGACAGCACGCTCATGGCGTCGTGGAACTGGGAGCTGATCTCCGACAAGCCTCTGGACTGGTGGATCGGCAAGCTCTCGCGCATCAAGAAAGCGCATCCGACCAAGATGCTCATCGGCTCGATCATGGCCGGCTCCGGCAATGACAAAGAGCTGAACAACTGGCAGACGCTCGCCAAAGCGATGCAGGACGAAGGCTGCGACGGCCTCGAGCTCAACTTCTCCTGCCCGCACATGGACCGCATCGACATGGGCTCGAACGTCGGCAAGGACAAAGTGCTCTGCTCGGTCGTCACGCAGGCGGTCAAGGAAGTGGCGAAGATCCCGGTCTGGGTGAAGCTCACTCCCGCCACAGCCAACATCGTCGAAGAAGCCGGCGCCTCATTCCTCGGCGGCGCCGACGCCATCGCCTCCTCGAATACCTTCCCGTCGATTCCGCTCATCGATCCGGCCACGCTCGACTTCGAGATGAACGTGGAAGGCCTGGTCTCCTCCGGAGGTCTCGGCGGCCCGGCCATCCTCCCGCTGTCGCTGGCCAAGATGTCCCAACTCACCAAAGCCTTCCCCGACGGCCAGTTCTCCGGTATCGGCGGCGTCTCGACCTTCGATCACGCCCTCAACTACTTCCTCCTCGGCTGCGGCACCGTTCAGGTCTGCACCGCCGCCATGCTCGACTCCGCCGTCGGCCCGAAAGTGATCAAAGAGCTCCTGGCCGGCATGACCGACTTCCTCGATCGCAACGCCGAGCGCGGATGGAAAAACCTTTCCGACTTCCGCGGCCTGCGCCGCGAGAACATCGTCACCCACTCACAGATCAAGAGACCGGACACTGCCGATTACCACGGCGGATACGCGGATGATCTGCACGAGGGCTATGCGAAACCGATCGAGGTGTAAGGCCCGGTCCACCCGCTATCCTTAGGCCCAACGGTCTTCAGTTAAGGCTAGTTGCGGCCTGCGTAGCAGGCAAGAGATAGTAGCCCCCGGCTTTCAGCCGGGGGAATCGAGTGCAAATCAATACCGGCCCGCGTAGCGGGCGGCAGATCTGTCGCCCGCTACGCGGGCTGGAGACATGGGCCTTGGGTTCCCCCCGGCTAAAAGCCGGGGGCTACTATCTCTTGCCTGCTACACAGGCCACACACAAAGCCGATGCGGCTTAAATGAAGACCGCTATCCTTAGGCCTGATGCTGCTCAGCGCTGGACTTCGACTAGCGCCGTACGAGATCGTGGCGCCGATCGGAGCTGGCGGCATGGGTGAGGTCTATCGCCCTCGACACGCGTCTCGGTCGAACGGCAGCAATCAAGATCCTCCCCTCGAACATCGCGCGCAGTGCCGAGATGCGCAGCTCGATACCAAGCCTATCCCCGCCGCACTAGGCTGACCGCCGATCCTGCGAACGCCGCCTCGAGCGTGACCAGGCCGAACGTCAAGATCAACGCATGAGCGACAAGATGAAGGCTCGAATGAAGTTACACTCATTGTGGACGTACGAGGCCTCCGTGTGGCGCGTTTTGAAATGGTACGTTACGTCCAATCAGGTTAGTAACGAGTTGGACGGCGGAACAACGATCCACGTGAAAGCACGAGTCAACCCGTACGTCATCGCGCTGTTGATCGCTGTGATCCTCGCCATTCTTCCCGCCGCCATGTGGGCCGACATGGCGATGCCAATGAAAGACAACTGGGAGAACTGGTACTGGAAGGGGCAGCCTCATCCTCGGCCTGAGTTCTCTCTTCAGAATCCGCCCACGTTGTTCAGGGTTGAGATGTCAGCTTACAAGATGTTGTCAATCCCACCGGGCTATCTCCGGCGAACGGCAACGGGCTTCCCTACGATCTACTCCTCCCTCTGGCTCACTCCACACCTCGAGTCAGCGGGCTTTCCTCCTCTGGCCATGGCGATCGAGCACTTTGCGTGGGCCACTCCTCTATGGTTCTGCCTCCTGGTCATCATCTACGAACTCGGTCGATTCACGCGCTCGCGGGTTCGAGCGCATGGCTCGCCGCCGTCCAACTAGGCCGCTGCAGCCGACGACAACCGCTGCTCACTCGTCGTAGGTGCTACTCTTTCCCGTGCGGTTGCCGCGGCTGAGCGGCAAGACGTTAGGCGGCGGGGCACCATTCGCCCGACGAGACGTAGCCGGGGACGACCTTCGGCCGGCCCCTCGGGCGGGAATCCAAAGATGATCACAGACCGAGACGAGATGGATACAATCCTATTGTGGCGCGAGGTGGCTGGTTACTACTGGCCGACGCCTCCCCAAGTCGACGTCTGTCCTTACTGCAAATCAAATACCCACAAGCACCCGTGCCCTAATTACAGGAGCCCCGAGTTCCTCAATGACCCACACAGCCCTTGGTCCGTGAGAAGGGATTACTACATACCAGAGTGCCTTGTATGTGGATGGAAGGTTCTCGACGAGACCTCCACAGACTGGGGCGGCGCTGACGATCCCTTCTTCCAAAGCGTCGAGCTTAAGCACTTCGAGTCCATTAATGATGAGCAGATCAAGTTTGACGAATTGACCGCACTTCTTCAAAGCAGGCAAGAACTACTCTATGGTCTGAGCTGGCGCAATTTTGAACTGTATATGGGAGCCGTGTTTCGGCATTTGGGCTGGGAGACTCTTGTCACTCAGCCGACCACCGATGGCGGCGCCGATCTCATTTTGCTGAAAGATGGCAGCATCCACTCTATTGTTGAATGCAAGCGAAATGCAAAGACGCGCAAGATATCGGTTCATCAGGTACGCGCTCTTGTCGGCGCCGCGCTCGATTTCGAAACACAGAGAGCGACGCTGATTACGACGTCGGCATTTACGAAGCCGGCAAAAGATTATGCACGTCGGAGGCTAAATGATGGTCTAGAAATAGACCTCATTGTCGCCTCCGAGATCCTTGAGGCCCTTGGTGTTAGGAACTCCGTCTTGCCTCGACTTGATAAGATCGACCCGTCCATGCTTCGGGCGATCAGAGCACTGAATGAGAAGACTGTCTTCGGAAAGTAACACACGCACTGGACGACCGCCGACTTGCCGCCTCTGTGATGGATCATGGCATCCGCGACCCGCCGCCTAACTCATAGGACTCTATAAACTCAACGCTGCACCGGACGCCGACCGCGTCGCTGGTGTCCCGAGTGCGATACTCTTCCGCGCGCGGTCGGCGCCAGTGAGCGTCAGGCCGTTGGGCGTCACGAACATGTCCTCGAGTCCATACACGCGCGCAGAGATCGAGATGACAGGGTCGTCCCTGCCATCGCGCGGTGTGACCTGTCCTCACTGCGGTGCAACGATCCCCTCGTTCGCCGAGCTGCCTCCTGAACGGGAGCGAGAAGTTCTCGATCTCATCCCGACAGGACCGATCAAAGCAATCAAACGCCTCCGTGAAATCACGGGATGCTCGTTGGCTTGGGCGAAGCTGTGGGTCGAGCATGGCGGGCAACCACGAGACAGGTTCTACGGAACTGTCCCGTGTCCACACTGCGGTGAGCCGCTCCGATCACCGGCCGCAAAGCAGTGCCGGTACTGCCGAAGGGACTGGCACGATCAAGATAACGTCCGTGAGTTGGGAGCCTCCTGACCGCGACGCCCAACTAAGCGGTTGCACCGGACGCGAACCGCTGCTTTACTGTGCTCCAAGAGCCCAAGTCATAGCGTGCGGTTCGCGCCGGTGAACCGCAAACGTTAGGCGACACTTGGCACGTAATCAGTCTTTGGCAAGGGGAGAGTAACGTTGATCCAGAGCAATGTCTTCCTCTCGTATTCCAGACTGGATCGTGGAGTAGTCACTCCCCTAGCCACCCTGTTGCGAGGCACCGGCGCAGCTGTCTTCAGAGACGAAGACTCCATCACGCCCGGCGAGAAGTGGCAACAGGCAGTCGTAGAAGCGATTCAATCCTGTGAGTCGATCCTAGTCTTCTGGTCCGCAGCAGCCATCGACTCCAAGGCCGTCGAGGAGGAATACACGCTTGCGATCACGCTTGGAAAGCGCGTGGTTCCAGTTCTCCTAGACGACACACCCTTGCATGGAACTCTCCGCCAGTACCAATGGGTCGACCTGCGAACGATCATCAACAGTGCGACCATAAGGGCCATCGCCACGTCTGTTGCCGGAGGGACCGCCCTCGCGGCCGGCTGGATTCCAGCTGTTGGGCCAATCGTTCTCGGTGCGCTTCTCGCTTCCAAGATAGCCGCGATCTTCAACCGCTCGCAAGTTCTCAATGTTCAACTCGACGCTGCCGAACAGAAGGCTGTTGGACGCGCGCTGCTGTCCATGCTCCAGCTTCTTCCTCCGAGCCCGATGGAGCCCAGCGGCTGCTAGTTGTCACGGGATGTCGGCTAACTCGACGCTCGAGCGGACTTCGGCCCGTAGCTGCTATTCTTACCTTCACGTTCTTCCAGCGGGCCGAAGCCGCTCAGCGTTGAACGTTCGGCCGCTGAACTGGGTCGTGGCTGGAGGACACACGTGACATCGATTGCTCTCAAATGCCCCAACTGAGGCGCCAACCTCACTATCACCCCGACGCTGTCCGTATTTGCTTGTAGTTATTGCGGGGCGTCAGTGAGCGTCTGCCGTTCTGGAGGAACGGTCTCGCTTGAGCTCGAAGCCCTCGAAGGCGTTAAGCGAGGGACAGATCGCACCGCTGCGGAACTGGCCATTCGGCGTCTCACTGAGGAACTGCGGACGGCGAGTCACTTGCATCGGAGTACCAAGGAATCCATAGAGGCGCTCGCGGAGCGGCACCGCGCGCAGGTCGATAACATCAGCAGCGTACCGTTCATCGTAATCGTGACGCTCGCGGTCGGCGCCATGTGGTGGCTCATCGTGGTGGTCGTTCTGGGCGTGATTAGATCCTCGTTCTCCACCTCCAATAGCCTGATCGCTCTTGCTTGGGCGGGCTTGGGCGTCTTGATTGTGGGGTCCATGCAGTACGTGCAACGCGAAAGGCAACTGAATGGCACGACCAAGCACGCCGCCGAAATGAAAAGCCTCAACGACGCTGAAGTCAGAGTCGCGGCGGAGGTTGCACAGCTTGAGAAGCGGCTGGCAGAAAACCGCGCGATAGCCAACGGATGAGATCGCGGCCGAACTCGGCGCTGGAGCCGACTTCGGCCCAGCGTCTGATACGCTTGCTTTCACGTTCTTCGCGTGGGCCGAAGCGGCTCATCTTGGGACGTTAGGTTGCTATGGCCGAATCAGTACCAGACCACCCGTACGAGGCGACGCACCGCATCGGCCATGAAGGTTTCTTTCTCGACGTTTACCGACTTCTAAGCCACGTTTTGGCAAGCGCCGAACTCGCGGCACTGGAAGACGGTTCGAGCCAGCGTCCGCTGGCTGCCTTCGTGACCGCGCACGAGAAGCCTGAGATCTCACGACTTCTGGTCAGCATCGCAGCCTCATACCGCATCAAGTTCGACGACGGGAGCTGGGAACATGGTTTCTGGCTGCACCGGGATGCATCCACCGTTGGCACCTTGGTGGAGAATGTCGATGCTCCCGAAAACGAAAAGGCCCTGACCTTCCGGGAAGCGTGCAACAAGATCATTCACGCTCAGCGTGTTCATTTCGACACCGCGAGTCATCCGGTTACACAAGCACAGTTTTTGAATCCGATGGTTCATCTGTACGGGAGCAAAGCCGGCTCTTCGTGGAAATCGTCGCTTCATCTGGTGCAATTCTGCCGGGCTGCCGCGAACGTCATCGTGTAGCACACCTAACTTAACTTAACTAGCGGTTGCAGCGGACTTCGTGCCGCCGTCTGCTCGCTTGGCTTCACGGTCTGCGCGCGGCACGAAGCCGCTGAACCGCAGGGCCGTTGGACGGCTGAACACTCACTCGGGGTCTCCACGCCGCTCACGAGAGCGGTTAATTGGATCTACCGGAGGGGCAGGCCGGGGTCAGGCCTTCGCTTCCCTTCTGTCCGAACGTGTACCGACAGCTGAGATGCCGCGGCCAGCGCCCAAGAAAGAAGGCCCTGACCCCAATCCAAGCAACCTAAGTGATCCCGAAGCCGGCCAGATGGATGGACGGTCAACGCCGCCTGCGACAACCCGCTATCCTTAGGCCGCATGCCGCTCACCGCTGGACTCCGACTTGGGCCGTACGAGATCGTGGCGCCGATCGGAGCTGGCGGCATGGGTGAGGTCTATCGCGCCGTCGATACGCGTCTCGGTCGAACGGTGGCGATCAAGATCCTCCCCTCGAACATCGCTCGCAGTCCCGAGATGCGCAGCCGCTTCGAGCGTGAGGCGCGCACGATCTCCAACCTGAACGATTCGAACATCTGCACGCTTCACGATGTCGGCGAACAGGATGGAGTGTCTTACCTGGTCATGGAGTATCTCCAGGGTGAGACCCTCGCGGCGCGACTCAGCCGCGGAGCGTTGAGCGATGAAGAAACCCTCCGTTACGCCACGCAGATCGCCAACGCACTGCATCGCGCGCACGAGAAGGGCATCGTCCACCGCGATCTGAAGCCGGCCAACATCATGCTCACGAAGTCGGGCGCGAAACTGCTCGACTTCGGCCTGGCCAAACTGGCCGACATGAACGTCGCTGGCGGAGACGACGTCACGCGCCGCGACGCACTCACGTCCGAGGGGACCGTGTTGGGCACTCTCGCCTACATGGCGCCCGAACAACTGACGGCGGACAACGTCGACGCGCGCACGGACATTTTCGCGTTCGGCGCGGTGATGTACGAGATGGCCACGGGACGCCGTGCGTTCAATGCGCCGAGCAGGGTTCGTCTCATGACGTCGATCCTGGAGGAGAATCCACCTGCCATTTCGGAAGTACGGCCGCTGACGGCGCCGGTCATCGATCGCGTAGTGCAGGTGGCCATGGCCAAGAAACCCGAGGATCGCTGGCAGAGCGCGCGCGACATTGCGTTCCTGCTGCAGTCTCCGGCCATCGCCGGCGGGCCGGCCCGGCCGGTCGTTGCGCGGCGCCGGGGGATGTGGGTCGCGGTCGCGGCCGGACTTCTGTGCGGCGCGCTTCTCACGACCGGCGTTCTGCTGCGACGCAATTCCGGCGTGACGTCCGGAGCGAAGATCCGTTCCATCCTTGATGTCCCCGCGGACAACATTCTCGAGATATTCGGAGCGATCGCATTGTCGCCCGACGGTCGCTCCATTGCCTTTCTAGCGATCCATGATAAAAAAACTCTTCTGCATGTGCAGCGACTGGACGGCACGAATCACGAGATCGTCCCCGCTAGCGAACAACCCCACTTCCCATTCTGGTCGCCCGACAGCCGCTACGTTGGCTTCTTCCTGATCGAGCAGGAGAAGAAGATCAAGAAATTCGACACCGTCACGAAGTCAGTCCAGAACGTGACGGACGTCCAGGGCATCGGAGGAACCGCTACGTGGAGCACGAAAGGCGACATCCTCTTCATCGACGGCCCGAACGGCGGCATCTATCGCGTTACGGCCGATGGAGGAGCTCCCACGCCGCTCACGACGCTCGATTCGAAATCGGGGGAAATCGGTCACGTATGGCCTGCTTTTCTTCCGGACGGCGAGCACTTTTTCTATCTCGCCCTTACGTCTGGCGAGGGGCAGGACTTCGGCAGGAATCTATACGTCTCTTCCGTCAGCGCGCCGCGGAATCGCAAACTGGTCGCACGCAACGCGTCCAACGCGGCCTTCGTCCCCCCGCACTCTCTGATTTTTGCTCGTGGCGAGAATCTGATCGTGCAACATTTCGATCCTGACCGCCTGGAGATCAGTGGTCCGGCGGTGCCGTTGGTTCCGGAGCCGGTGGCTTTCAACTCCAACGCCGCGCTGTCGGAGTTCACGGTCTCCGGGGATGGCCTGCTGGCGTTTACCATCCTCGGAGTGCAGAAGACGCGGCTCGTCGTGGCCGATCGGCGAGGCCTGATGCGTCCACTCACGGATGTCGGCAGTTTCCAGCACCCGTCCATCTCACCCGATGGATTGCGCGTGGCTGTGACACGCCAACTTCCGAAATCGCGCATGAACGGAATCGTCCTCTACGACGTCGGAAGTGGCGCAACGACGCGGGTCACCAACGAGGCGGCCGACTACGACTATCCGCTCTGGTCCGCCGACGGCCGCTCGATTGCGTACGGAAGCAATCGACGCACACTCAGGGAGATCTGCGTACGACCGGCCGACGGCAGCGGTGAAGAGAAAGTGCTGTTGAGCGCCGGAAAAGAGGATGTCCCGATGGACTGGTCCGCAGACGGTCAACACATCCTCTTCCGTCGCCTCGATTCCAAAACGTTTTTTGACTTGTGGGCGCTTCCTTTGTCCACAGCGCGGAAACCGTTTCCCGTCGTAACCTCGGCAGTCGCCGAACAGCAAGGCGAAATCTCGCCCGACGGCAGATGGCTCGCGTATACGGCTACCGAAGGTGAGCGCCCCCAACTATTCGTCATCCCCTTTCCCGCGGGAGGGGACCCGCAGCGCGTATCTCCGGGCATGCAACCGCGCTGGCGTTCCGACGGACGTGAGCTCTTTTTCATCGCACCCGACCTGCGCCTGACGGCAATCCCTTTCGACAACGGAAAGCCGGCCGGTCCACCGGAGCCGCTTTTCCACATCCTCTCACCCGAGACCAGTCCATTCGGTCGTGTCTACGATGTGTTTCCTGGTGGACAGCGGTTCCTGCTCCGCGAAGCGCTCGACGAAACACGGCCTCGCGTGGTGCTGGTACAAGGCGCGTTCGCCGATCACGCAAACTGACGCGGAACCGCGTTTGTGAGTCCGCGTAGCGGACACTGGAGTTTGGACACTTCCGCACGCCGTGGTGTACCGCGTTAGCGGTACGGAGACGGTAGCCGGGGGTCGCGCGCGTAGAGGCGCTACCCACGGAAAAACGTGCGCATCCTCGAGTCGCACCACGTCAGTGGTGCGGAGAGCTGTCTACGAAGCGTGCAGACGAGCGCTTCCTGCTCTGATCGATTGCTTCGATTCTCCGCACCGGCTACGCGGTGCGACTTCAAATACGTTCTTGTCCGTGGGTAGCGCGTCTGCGCGCGCAACCCACGGCTACCCTCTCCGTACCGCAACGCGGTACGAAGCACCGCGGCGCGATGCCTGGGCCACCCGAAAAGTGTCCAAACTCCAGAGTCCGCGTAGCGGACAACAGGTAATAGACCCCTGGCTTCAGCCGGGGGAATCTGCGTGTCGTAAATCGAGCCTGCGTAGCGGGCGATAGATCTGCCGCCCGCTACGCGGGCTGGAGACGGGGGCTGCGAACCCCCGGCTGAAGCCCGGCTGAAGCCGGGGTCTACTTTCTTTCAGCGTGCTACGCACCGCTCTCAGGCTTCACTGCAGACCGCCAGGTCTAAACCGAGACGAGGCGGCTGCGCCAATACCGCGGCCGTCTCCTGTGATGTGCGACTGCGACAATGATCACCTCGTGATCATCGACAACGTAGATCACGTTGTATCGAAATTTTCGCAGCATGAACTTGCGAGCTCGTTTCGTGATTGGTCTGCCAATCAGCGGACGCTCTGCAATGAGCGTGATGGTGTGGAGGAGATCTTTCTCGAAACGCGCACCGAGGTCTTCGCGCTGGCTGTCGAAGTATGCGATCGCCTCGTCAACTTCTGCCTCGGCCGGTTTGAGAAACCGGGCTTGCATCACTTCCTGCGAGCTCGAAGGCGCGCAAACACTTCGTCGGCCGGGATCGCTTCGATCTTGCCCGCCTTGAAATCCGCGAAGCGACGCTCGGCTTCTTCAGCCCATAGCTGGTCGCTCTCTTGTTCCGAGAGATCCTCCAGGCTGTCGAGAAGTTGGCTAGCCAGCTCCGCGCGAGCAGAAAGCGGTAGCTCGAGAACCTCGGCTGCAATGTCTTTCAAGTCTCTGCCCATGGCACTGCGATCTTACCAAATCAGAATTAGATCACCGGTTTCCATGTCATCAGAACCACGGCGATGGCCGGAGTGATCGTCGCCACCAGACCCCATAACTCCCACTGCAGCGACTTCGACCGATAGATCGTCCAATCGATTTCGGCGTCGCCTTCGGTCATCTTCAGAAGCTGCTGCTGCAACGGCGCGACCTTCCATCCGAACGCGACTCCCGAGATGGAAAACGCCACGATCGACCAGAAGATCCAGCCGGTACGCAGCAGCGGCAAGCCGCCTTGCACGGCGGCGAAAATTCCGGAGGCTGTGATCACAACCACGCCGGGAATCGTGAACCAGCGGTCGGCCCGAATCAGACCTCGCATCGTATGCGCGATGAAGGCCCGGTTCTTCGTCCCGTCCGCGTGCATCTTCCAGAAGAGCCCCGTGATGATGTTGCCCATGAAGATGATGACCGCGAAGACATGAATGGCCTTCAACACCTGGTACATGGGCACCCTCCGCTTCATTTCGTTTCGGCGCCAGAGTACGTGCGAAGCAGCCGGCGTGAGACCGAACGTCTTCTCCCCTCCGTGCGGAAGGGAGAGAGTGGGCCTGCCCTCTACTCGGCTTTCACTTCACTGATCGATTCGACGGTGATCGTTTCACCCTCGACCGTGCCGACCACTTTGACCTTGTGGCCGATGTGCGCCTTGGCCGCGGCCTGGTCGCTCAGCTTGTAGATCTTCTCGTCCGCGGGGTTGTAGAGGACGAGCGCCGCTCCGCCGTCCGCACATTTCAGAGCGCACGATTTGTGGCCCTCGGACGCTCCCTTGGCGCCGCAATGTTCATCGGTGATCCAACCGGTCCAGTCAGCAGCCTGGAGCGGCATTCCGATCAGGAGCAAAAGAGCGAAAGACGCGAGCATGGTTTTGCGAAGCATCGGGGGTTCCTCCTATTCGTTGATGCGTGAGGCGAAAAGTATACGCCGCACATACAGCCCCAGCTTGAAACGATAGGTGCCATTCCTGCGACCACTACGCAGCACGTACAATCGCGGGGGAGGTTTTCCGCATGAACGTCTATCCGGATGCACGTGAGGTGGGACGGCGCTGGTTCGAAGAAGTCTGGAACGCGAGGCGCGACGAATGTGTCGAAGAACTGCTGTCCCCCGATTCGCGTGGTCACATTCAGGGTGGCGAGTACCGCGGACCGGAAGGCTTTCGCGAGATGCAGAGAGTGTTTCTGAGCGCGCTGCCCGATGTGCACATCGAGATCGAAGACATCCTCGCGGAAGGCAATCGTGCGGCGGTGCGCTGGCGCGCAACCGGTACACACCGCGGAGACGGCCTGGGCTTCCCGCCGTCAGGCCGCACCATCGACGTGCGCGGCACAACCTGGCTCGTGGTGGAGAACGGTAAGGCGATTGAAGGTTGGGATACGTGGGACCTCACCGGAATGGTGGCTTCTCTCCAGAGTCCGCCGCCGGGATGATTCCCGCGGTTCGAGTCAGATCCAGACGTCGTTCGGCGCGGTGCGATCGCCGCCAGCGTCGCCGGTGTTGGCGGTGCCGGCTGGCTCGATCAGCATGATCTTGCACTCGCTGGACGCGGAGGGTTTGTGCTCGATGCCGCGCGGCACGACGAACATCTCGCCGGATTTCAACGTGACGTCTCCGTCGCGAAACTCGATCGTCAGTTCACCTTCCACCACGATGAACGCTTCATCGGTTTCGGCATGGCTGTGCCAGACGAACTCCCCTTCGACGCGAGCGAGCTTGAACTGATAGTCGTTCATCTGCGCGATCACCTTCGGTTGGAAGCGCTCGGTGAATTTGCCGAACTTCTCTCGAAATGAAACGGGCTCGTAGGTCATGGGTGTCCTTCGTTCAACGCGCAACGCACTCGATCTCGAGCAGCAGGTCCGCGCGACAGATGTCCGCTTCCAGATAAATGTTCGACGGCAGAAGATTCCCGAGGCGCGATGCCACGAGGGCGTAGTCGGCCGCGCGGCGAATGTACGTTTTCGCCGAGATCACATTCGCGAACGCCCGCCCCGTCTTCGCCAGCACCGTCTCGATGTTCCGCAGCGTCTCATCGAGCTGCGCGGAGACGTCGCCGGGATGGACGGTGGCGTGGCCGATGACGCTCGAAGTGCCGGACACGAACACGCGATCCTTCCAGATCGTGGCGCGCGAGAACGACGGACTCTTGGGACCATACTCAGGCGGATACCGATAAGCCGCCACCTGTCGCGGGTTCTCGACCTGCACGCCCGGCTCGCGCGCGGCCAGAAAGTAGGTCACCAATCCGCGTCCCCGCATTCCGACCGCGCTGGCCGCGGGTAGATCGACGTCATGGTGATAGCCGGCCGCGACAAACGCATCGTGCCGGCCGGCGCAGAAGAGTTGATATCGCTCGCGCCCATCGTCGTGCTCGTTGATGCCGCCAACGTAGTTCCACATCCGCACGAAGTACGGGAATCCCGCACTTCTCGCCTCGGCGATCAGGCGCTCGTAAACCTCGCGCGACGTCTCTTCCAGCGATTCGGTTTCGGCAACGACCAGCGATCCGAAGTGCAGATCGCCATCCGATTCCCACACCTCGGTACGCGGGCCCGATCCAAGCGCGCGCAAGGGAACGCTCAGCGTTCCCCCAACCTGCGAACCGAAGGTAATGACATGCTCGGTGGAACGGACCGCGGACATTCGAGGCCACAAGGATAACGTGTCGGCCCTTCTCCGCGCGGCGCGCTTTGGAGTGCGGCTGGCTCGCCACCGCTTTCGGTAGCGGGCCACGAGCCGCTCCGTTGCACGTTACCCAAAGCGGCGGCAAGCCGACCGCACTCCAAAGCGCTGCGGCGCGGAGATGGGTGACGGCTACAATGTGCGCTCATGAAAACAGTGATTCGCAACGGCCGCATCGTGACGGCAGTCGACGACTACCACGCTGACCTTCTGATCGAAGACGACAAAATTGTGATGATCGCGAAGACGATCGACTTCGATGCCGATCGCGTCATCGACGCCAAGGGCCGCCTCGTCATCCCCGGCGGCATCGATCCGCATACGCACATGGATCTGCCGTTCGGCGGCACCTCTTCGTCCGACGACTTCGACACGGGAACGGTCGGCGCGGCGCATGGCGGCACGACGACCATCATCGACTTCGCCGTGCAGTACAAAGGGCAGTCGCTGAATGAAGCCATCGACGTTTGGCACGCCAAGGCCCAGGGCAAAGCATCGATCGACTACGGCTTCCATCTCATCTGCACCGACCTGCCGGACGAACGACTGCCCGAAATGCGCGGGATGATCGATCAGGGCATCTCGAGCTTCAAACTGTTCATGGCCTATCCCGGCGTGTTCCTCGTCGATGACGCCACGATCTTCAAGGCCATGGGGATGGCCGGCGAGAACGGTGGCCTGATCTGCATGCACGCGGAGAACGGCGTCGTCATCGACGCCATCGTCAAGCGCGCCATCGCCGAGGGACGGACTGCGCCGAAATACCACGCGCTCACGCGGCCCACGAAAGCAGAAGCCGAGGGCGTGCATCGCGCCATCGCGCTGGCGGACATGGCCGAGACATCGGTGTACATCGTCCACCTCAGCTCCAGCGATGCACTCGATGAAGTGACGCGTGCGCGCGACAACGGCATTCCGGTCTTCGCCGAGACCTGCCCGCAGTACCTCTTCCTCGACTACAGCGTGTACGAACAGCCCGGCTTTGAAGGCGCGAAGTGGGTGATGACACCGCCGATTCGCGAGAAGTGGAACCAGGACAAACTCTGGCGCGGACTGAAATTCAACGACCTGCAGGTGATCTCCACCGACCACTGCCCGTTCTGCTTCAAGGAACAAAAAGAGCTCGGCCGCGACGACTTCTCGAAGATTCCGAACGGCGGCCCGGGCGTCGAAGAGCGCATGAGCCTCATCTTCAACGGCGGCGTAGTGGAGGGACGGATCTCGCTGAACCGCTTCGTCGAGCTGACCTCGACCGCGGCCGCGAAGATCTTCGGACTCTTCCCGCGCAAGGGAACGATCGCCGTCGGATCCGACGCCGACATCGTGATCTTCGATCCGGACGAGGAGCGGACCATCAGCGCGAAAACGCACCACATGAACGTCGACTTCTCGTGCTACGAGGGAGTGAAAGTGCGCGGCGTGACGAAGACCGTGCTCTCGCGTGGAGAGCTCGTGATCGAGGAAGGGCAATACGTCGGCCGCAAGGGTCACGGCTCGTTCCTCAAGCGGGGATTGGCGTTTTCACCGCGGTAGTCGCGGGCCTTGCCCCCAAAAGTTGGATAATGCGCGCACTCAGCACCACCTCGGAGGAAAGCTCATGTCGAGAATCGTGAAAGCCGGCCTCATTCAAACCGCCCTGGCCGCGGACGTTTCGGATTCGCTCGAGACCATCCGCGACGCACAGATCGAGCGGACGTTGCAGTTCATCGATCAGGCCGGCCGGGAAGGCGTGCAGATGCTCTGCATGCAGGAAATCTTCACCGGTCCTTACTTCTGCGCCGAGCAGAGCACGCGCTGGTACGACACCGTGGAGAAGATCCCCGACGGACACACCACCAAGCTGATGCAGGAGTACGCGGCCAAGTACAAGATGGTCATCGTCGTCCCCATCTATGAAGAGGAGTCGACCGGCGTTTACTACAACACCGCCGCCGTGATCGACGCCGACGGCACGTACCTCGGCAAGTACCGCAAGAATCACATCCCGCACGTCGCACCCGGCTTCTGGGAGAAGTTCTACTTCCGCCCCGGCAACATGGGCTATCCGGTCTTCGACACGAAGTACGGCAAGGTCGGCGTCTACATCTGCTACGACCGCCACTTCCCCGAGGGCGCGCGCGAGCTCGGCCTGGCCGGCGCGGAGATCGTCTTCAACCCTTCCGCGACCGTGGCCGGACTCTCCGAGTATCTCTGGAAGCTCGAACAACCCGCGCACGCCGTGGCCAACGGCTACTTCGTCGGCGCCATCAACCGCGTCGGCTTCGAAGCGCCCTGGAACATCGGCGAGTTCTACGGCCAGAGCTACTTCGTCGACCCGCGCGGCCAGTTCCAGGCCATCGCCGAGCGCGACAAAGACGCCCTCGTCACCGCGGAGCTCGACTTCGACAAAATCCGCGAAGTGAGGAACACCTGGCAATTCTTCCGCGATCGCAGACCGGAGACGTACAACGGGATCGTGAAGTTGTAGATCGGGTTGGAGCGCGCAGATTTTCGCCCGCGTACGCGCCTCGTACCGCGTTTAGCGGTACGGAGAGGGTAGCCGTGGGTTGCGCGCGCAGACGCGCTACCCACGGACAAGAACGTCTTTGAAGTCGCACCGCGTAGCCGGTGCGGAGAATCGAAGCAACGACCAGCTCTCCGCACCACTGACGTGGTGCGACTCGAGAATGCAAACCTTTCCCGGGGGTAGCGCGCCTACGCGCGCAACCCCCGGCTACCGTCTCCGTACCGCTAACGCGGTACAAGCACCCGGGGGCTATTGCCTCGAGCGTGCTACGCACGCGTTGCGAGCGGAGGTTAGACTACGCCGCATGTCTGATGACCTTCGTTATCCGATCGGCAAGTTCGAACGACGCGACACACTGAATCCCGAGGAGCGCCGCGCGATGATCGACACGATCGCCGCGGCGCCCGCGCGGATGCGTGAGGCGGTGTCGGGCCTGAGCGACGCACAACTCGACACGCCTTACCGCGAAGACGGCTGGACGGTGCGGCAGGTCGTGCATCATGTGCCTGACAGTCATCTCAATGCGTACGTGCGACTCAAGCTCGCGCTCACCGAGGACGATCCGCTCATTCGCCCGTATGACGAAGCGCTCTGGGCGAATCTCGATGACTCGACGCTGACGCCGGTGGAGGTCTCGCTGACGTTGCTCGAATCGCTGCACGCGCGATGGGTGACGCTCCTTCGCTCGATGAAGGAGGAAGGCTTCCGCCGCACCCTCCGCCATCCCGATCACAGCGGCATCCTCACATTGGACTGGCTGGTGTCGATGTACGCATGGCACAGCCGGCATCACGTTGCCCACATCACTGCGCTGCGCGAGCGAATGGCGTGGTGAAGCGAGTCGGCGGTCGGCAGTCGGCGGTCGGCAGTAGAAAAAGCGCCGAGTGTCGCTGCGTCGTGGTTTTCTCTACGGC